>NZ_BAABRO010000004.1:0-300000 GCF_039545035.1 Novipirellula caenicola | reverse complement strand
AAGTGCTGCTGACGGTCACCAATATCGAGCAAGAGCAACGGACAGCCGAAGTTGCTGACGCTCTGAAACTTGCCCAAGCAACGTTAGAGGCAAAGGTCTCAGAGATGCGCTGGCAATCGCAATTGCGTGGGGACCGTAACCAGAAAGCACTTGGCGAGTACTACGAGATGTGCGGCGAACTCTCGAGCCAACGCACCCAGTTGTTGCAGGCCGAAAGCGAACTGCAACGCTTGCGGGCGACGCGAGAAAAGAACGAGATGGCCGTCCGCGACAAAGACTTGGAAAATGCAAGTTACCTCGTCGAAGGGCTGCGAGCGAAGTACGAAAAACAAACCGAAGCGGTAGCGGAAATGAAAAAGCGAGTTGAGATCTATGAACAATTTGCTGATGACGCGTCGGCAACGATTCAGCCCGCAATGCTGCAAATCAGTAATCTTCAGGCGGAACTCGTCCGCCTGCGAGAAGTGGTCCAACAAGGACGAATCTGTTCGCCTGTGAACGGAACGGTGCTCAAGGTGCGGCGTTTTGCAGGCGACTACGCCAACGCCTCGGAAACCGTCATGGAGATTTTAGAAGACTCTACGATCGAACCGGTTTTGTATTACTCGCAAAATAACGCGGACAAACTACGGGTCGGAGACGAAGTGGAGATCGATATTCGCCCAGGCCTGAAACGACTTCGTTGCCAAATCACACGGATCGGCGAACAGTTGGAGTACGCGCCGCCAAACATCGAGCGTTATTACCGCAAGAATGAAAAGCTGTTGCCCGTCTACCTTCAGCCTTGCGATGCCAAGAACATTGAATCACTGCTGTACTTGGGCAGCGAAATCGATGTTCCACGTTTTTCTTTCGCAACAGCGAAGTCATAAGACTCGCTTCATGCTCGCGAATGCCTATTGAAGTTGCGTTTTTATCACAACCCGACGCGTAAGCGAGGGAATCTTTGTCTTGATACGGTCCCTCGCTGACGTGTCGGGCTAGGATTTGCCGGGAAAAACGACAATAGCGCAACTTCAAAACGAATGCCTCCGCTGCCAATCGCTGAAACGAAAGGCAAATTGGGCTCGAAATCCGCTTGCTGGTAATGAGCCCACTCGCTGTCAACACTCACAACAAAATCAAAGATTAAATTCATGCACACCTCTATCGATCAACCAAGACATTCCACTGCTAACCACACGGGAGAAACACTTCCGGTTCAAACGGAGTTGCTAGTGGGGGTGGCTTCGGCCGCCGTCAATTCGTCGTCGTTCACTGGGCCCAATGGCCCGTTGAAAGCTCCTCACTTTTCGATGAACCGTACGGATTGCGGTGACGAACTCGACGAATCGCGGTATGCAGTAACTCGAGGAGTCTTTGCCATCCCAATCCTGCACGACCATTCACCCGATGTGAGCCACTCTTCCGAAGGAATAACGATTGAGATCGGCCGAAATAGTATCGTCTTCGAATTGGCCACGAAGGCACGGCCAGCGACTTCGAAATGGTTGCTGGGAATCGAAAGCGAAAACGGCGAATTGGGTTTCAAAACGGTGGTTTCGAGAAACGTATCGCAAGCCGGATTGGGGCTACATATCTCTGCGACAACCGTTCGTCCCGGCGACGATCCTCTGTCGGAGGATAACCTGACCCCGACACTGGACCCACAAGACCTGACCTTTCACACCAAACTGCCACTTGCGGTGTTGAACAAATGGGTGTCGTTGGGTGTGTTGCGGCCACGATTACTCGATCGTGTTTTGGTTTGTCGAGGCTGTGGTTCGCTGCCGACATTTCGACGTGGATGTCGAAACTGCGGATCAATCGAGGTGAAATCGCAACGTATGATTCATCACTTTGCCTGTGCTCACGTTGATCATGTCACCAGCTTTCGCCATGAAGCGGGACTGGCATGTCCTAAATGCCTTGCAAAAAAATTGGTTGTCGGGGCAGACTTTGAATACCTTGACGGACCCCTGCAGTGCCTCGACTGCCAATGGGCCGACACAGAACTGATGACGATCGCACGGTGCGGTAGTTGTGGCGACGAATGTACATTGGACCAAACCGTTGAAAAGGAAATGGTAGAATATCGTGTTAACCGATTGGAGCTATTGGATCTCGTCGCTGCGAACTGATCAGTTGTTGGCCGCTCTGCTGCCGCTGCTGTTGTTCGATAGTTTGAGATATTCGTTAGGTTCGCTAGCTGTTTGGCTGTGCGATTTTGCCCGTGAACTTGGCTGCCTATTGCGAGGCAAGCGGCCTGAGCCGCGGTTTGGACAGTGCCCGTCGGTGTGTGTCGTCATCGCTGGCTTGAACGAAGCCGAAACGTTGCCTCACACGCTGCGGTCAGTTTGGAACACCTACCCGCGGTTGGAAATCATCGTGGTCGACGACGGATCGCGTGACGCGATGAGCCAAGTGGCTACGGAGTTTGCGCGTGATCACGCTGGGGTGACCGTGCTGAGAAAACGCAATCGCGGTGGCAAATCGTCGGCGCTTAACTTCGCATTACCGTTCACCAACGCCGAGATTATCATCGGCGTCGACAGCGACTCGCACGTGGGCGAAAACGCGATTTGGGAAATTGTCCAACCGTTTGCTAACCCACAGATCGGCGCGGTATCCGCCGCCGTCATGGCTCGTAACGCGAACACCAATTTGGTGACCCGGATGCAGGGGCTGGAGTATCTGCGGTCGATCTTTTTGGGTCGGCTATTTGCTGATCGCGTCGGAACCTTGGGAATTGTTTCCGGTGCATTTGGGGCGTTCCGCCGCGAGGCTTTGTTGCGAACCGGTGGATGGGACGTTGGGCCTGGCGAAGATGGGGATTTGGCACTCCGTATACGAAAATCAGGATATCAAATTGCGTTCGCGCCCTACGCGCAGTGTTTCACAAATGTGCCGACCGCTGCGAAGACGTTGATCAAGCAACGTCGCCGTTGGGAGTGGGCCGTGATCACGTTGGAATGCCGTAAGCATGTTGATTTAGCAAATCCGTTGTCCAAGAACTTCTGTGTCAGCAATCTCGCCATGTTGGCGGATCGCTGGACGTTTAATCTGTTCTTGCAATTTGTTTGCTGGGGATACATGGGATGGCTGTGCATTCACGCCAACGAACACACGTGGAAACTGTTCTTCTTGTATTATCTGGTTTTCATGGTGTTGGAGGCGATTCAGGTTGCCGTCCTGCTGTACTATTCCAACGATCGCCGTCGCGAATTGAGCGTTGGTTTGGCCGCGCCGTTGATGCCGTTGTATCAAGTCGCACTGCGGGCGGTGATGTTCTACGGCGTTCTCGAAGAACTGTTTTTTCGCCGATCGCACTGCGACAACTTTGTTCCTGAGCACGTCCGTCGATCAACGTGGCATTGGTAGGTAGGCGTCTCCCTCGATCAATCCAGCATCCTCGACAATGGGGATCAAATCTGGGATTGGGGCCTCCGTGAATTCACCTGCCAATTCACACGTCGGCACCGATTCGATGGCATCGGATTGAAAAAACACGTCCAGATAAGCCAGATAGGTGCCGCGTACGTAGTGAACGGTGGCCACCGCCATCGTGTGTTCGACTTGTGATCGGGCCAATGCCGTTTCGGCATCGACGGCGCGTTGGATCGCGATGTTGACGAATTCCAGCGGAATGTCGACGACTTGGTATTTTTCGCGAATGGCATCGACGCGTTGTCTCGCTCCGACAACGCGATGTTGGTTGGCTTCGTTGGTCGCGAAGGCGCGGTGCAGTTCTGCAAATGCGGCATCCAATTCGATAGTGACTTGACGCTGTTGCTCGCGATAAATGGCTTGTTCTCGCATCAATTGGAACTGAGCGTTTCGCACCGCAGCATGGGCCCGTCGGAAACCGACCGGAGATTTCCATTCAAACCCCACGGTCCAATCCTGTAAATCACCGCGAAACAAATCTGAGTAGGCGCCGCTGTTGGCCTCAGTGGTCGTTCCGAACAAATCCTGGCCAAAACCATGCATTCGATATTGTCCGATCAAATCGAGTTGCGGCAGTAGGAAGTTGCGGGCGGCGACCAGTTCATATTCCAGCCTTCGGATCTTCAATTGTTGCGTCTGAAGTTCAACTCTCTGCTGAAGTGCGAACGCGAACGAACTTGGACGGTCAAAGATGATCTCGGCCTGGATCGTCTCGTCGATCGGTCGAATCAATTTGCCATCGTAAAACGGAATTCCGATCAGAAATCGCAATCGACGTTCGGCTGCCAACAAGCCGGTCTCGTAACCGACGGTGCGATTGTCGGTCGCAGTCGAGGCAGCCAGCCCGGCGGTTCGGCCGATGTAAGCGTCCTTGACCTCCGTGACCCATGCGTAGTAACGCTCGCGAGCAAGGGCTTCCTCTGCGCCGTCGGCATCGCCCGTCGCAAGCCGCGCCTGCACCATACGCCACGTTGCTAATGCGGCATCGCGGCCTTGCAGTTTGGCGTCTAAATTGCGATAGGCAAGCAACAGTTCCCAGTATGCGCGTTCGACATCAAGCAGCAAATCGCGGACGGCAACTTGAAAATCGGCAATTTCAATGTGGGTGTTCAGTTGGGCAACCCGCACGCCCCGATAGTTCCCAGGCGATGCACCTGGACCCGCAATCTGATTGAACTCGCGTCCAGAGCCTTGTTTCAAGGGGTGACGAATCTCGCCTTGAAAACCACCTGTAAAGCTTTGTGGGAACCGATTGAGCGGTGAGTTGTTGCGATCAAAAGTCGTGAGGTTGCCTAGCTTAAGCTGGGTTCCGCTACCGGTGATCTTTGAGATCGAAAAATCAAGGAGCCCGAAGTTGGTGCGCGGATCCCGCGTCCCCTGTCCCTCGATCGCATTGTTCAGCGTCTGCTCCGTTCTGCCGTAAAGCAAACTTGTGGCAAGCTGAGCGTCGAAATCGCTCAACGCAGCCTCAACGCCAAACTGGGGATCCGTTCGAACAATCACGGAATCGAAGACCGTCGAAACGCTGTCTGGGGCGGAAACGACTGCCCCGCCGATGTCGCGAATGACCTGGCTTCGTGACAAAGCCATCTGAACGACGGAATCGAGCGTCAGCTCCCATGTTTCCCTTTGTTCCGGTGGCAATTGCACGTTGTCAATGGAAACAGGATCATTCGATATGCAAGTGTATTTGACCTCCATCCACTGGGGGTCGTAATCTGCGATCGAATTTCTGTTGGCTACGGTGATGTGTGGTTGCTGAGTGTATGTGCGAGAGTGCATCCCACATCCAGCCAGCAAGCCGACGTAACCAATGAATGTGAGGAGACATATCTTCACTGCCAAATTCATAGTAACTTGAATTCGTAACGCGGAAAGCATGCCCCATCAGAACAGTTTGTCGTCCACTAACCAGCCGGGGCATCATTCCGATCACATGGCCCCCACAGGAAGTACAGCCGGCAAACTCATCGCAAACCGCATCGTTTTTCATCCGAGCTTGTCGCAAACGATGACACGACCGGATTTGCCTGCACGTAGCAAACCGTGGATGGCGTACAGGCGAACGGACACCCGGACTCGATCCCGAGGGGCCCAGGAATGTAT
This sequence comes from Novipirellula caenicola, assembly GCF_039545035.1. Taxonomy (NCBI): domain Bacteria; kingdom Pseudomonadati; phylum Planctomycetota; class Planctomycetia; order Pirellulales; family Pirellulaceae; genus Novipirellula; species Novipirellula caenicola. Next base: position 294,468 of record NZ_BAABRO010000004.1, on the reverse strand, counting down.
TAGCTCGAGTCGCGGCAACCCGAATTGCGACTCACCAAAGAGTGTCGAGTCGCAAAAGAAAGATGGGGGTGACCCGAAAGGAAACGTCGATGACGTCAAGTGCGTTCCCACTGTCATGCCGGAAATCCGCCACGGGACGTTCCGGCATACGATACGCCTACGAGTCGGGATCAGGACAACAGGGCTTGGATGACTTTGCCATCGCCGCCGATTTTGAAAGGACGTCCCGATGGTGAGTAGACCTCTTTGTCGATCGGCAGCCCCGCCGCAGCGGCGATCGTTTTATTGAAGTCGGCGACCGACACGTGATCTTTGGCGACTGAATGTCCCCGTTTGTCGGATTCACCGTAGGCTTGGCCGCCGCGGATTCCGGCCCCGATCAACAGACTGCAAAATGCACCAGGATGATGATCGCGGCCCGCGTTCACGTTCAACTTGGGACTGCGTCCAAATTCCGTGGTGACGACAATCAGCGTTTCGCTGAACAAACCTTTGCTGTGCAAATCCCGCATCAAGTTGCCCAGCGCGGTATCAAGATTGGCAGCTCGGGTATCAAGCGACTCGTAAAGGTTTTGGTGCATGTCCCAGCCGCCCGAGGTGACCTCGACGAATTGGGCTCCCTTTTCGACCAATCGCCGCGCCAGCAAACATCCTTGGCCAAGCGAGTTGTTCCCATAGGCATCGCGAATTGCCTTGGGTTCTTCGTTGATGTCAAACACCTTCAATTGATCGCTACCCATCAATTGATAGGCGTCTCGGTACGCTTGGTTGTACGCGATTACTTTGCTGTTATCGCGTCGTTGTTGAAACGCTTCATCAAACTTGGTGGCCAGCATCATGCGGCGACTAAAAAGTTCCGGCGGCAAGTATTTGGGAAGCTTTGTGTTCTGCAGTCCTTTGGCCGCATCGGCAATTGGGACCGGCGAAAACGATGGAGGCAGGAATCCAGCGCCGGGATGGCCGTTGGTGGATCCAATCAAATAGTTGCTTGGCAAACCGTTATTGGGTTTGGGTTGTTGTGACGTCATCCATGCCCCCATTCCTGGGTGCTGGATACTGTTGAGTTGTTTGTAGGCGGTCCGCATCAAATAGCGTCCCTGTTCGTGAGCTCCGGTTTCGGTGCTCAGCGACCGGACCACCGCAATCGCTCCGGCCAAATAGGAGAGCTTGGGAAAGCGGTCGCCGAACATCAATCCCGGCACACGCGTTTGCGTCGGTTTGGTTTCGCCCGCTTCTTCGACTCCCTGTTTTGGATCAAACGTATCAATATGGCTCATCGCGCCATCGAGCATGATGTAGATGATGTGTTTGGCTTTGCCCGCAGGGGTCGCTGCTGCGTCGGCCGAGCCGATCATGGTTTGCGAACCGAGTGCACCGGCAAACGAAACGCCAAGCGTCTGCTTCGCGATCATCTTCATAAAATCACGACGCTGCTGGCTTGTGAATTCAGGTCGATTCATTACACATTCCGCCTTTATTGAACAAATAAGAATTCTCGAGTGTTCAGGAGTGCCCAAATGATGTTGCCGTAACCGACATTGTCGTTTTTCATCTGCGACAATTCTTTCGCGGTTATCAACCGATCCTTCTGTGTCGGCATGCGGCCGAGGACACTCAAGAAAATTGCGTCGATGCGATCCTTTGTTTTGTCGATTGCCAACACGTTGTCGACAATCGCCGAACCGGGCTCGAGCATGACATGGGTGATCGGGCCGTTGAACATGGCCAACGTTTGCGGGACGGTCGGCTCTTGTTCGGCCGTTTGGATGCTTTCACGATTGCCTTGACCAAATTGACGCAAGAAATGGTCTGCCGGCAATGGCGATGGCAGCTCGCTGGCGCGGCACAACACGTTGCCTTGGTAGGCGTGTTGGTTCAGCGAACGCCGGTAGGTACCGATGTCGTACGTCTTTTTGAACTGATCCGCCAATGCAGTGACTTGATCAAACGAGGCATGACGAAAATCGATCGAGACATAGGGAGCGATGTCCTCGGCCGTCGGACGCTGGAAAGGCCAAGGGTTGTGAACCGCCATGGTCAAAATCGAATCCCACACTTGTTCCGCCGTCATGCGTCGAACCACGGGGCCGGGGGCATAATACAGCTCGCCACTGGTGACCTCGTAGTCGCTGGCTTCCCGTTGGTACGTGTTGCTGTATAGGATCGCGCGAATGAACTGTTTCAGATCAAATCCACCTCGCACCATTTGCTCACTTAATAAATCAAGCAGCTCTTCATTCGCACACGGGTTGTCCTCGTTGAAATCGTCAATCGGCTCGATCACACCGACACCGATAAATCGCTTCCATAGCCGGTTGGCGATCATGCGGCTGAATTTCGGATTCTCGGGGCTGGTCACCCAGGCGGCGAACTGCTCGCGTGGCGAATCCGACTTGGCTTCCGCCGGAACGTCGTCCCACAACACGGCCGGTTTTACCGGCGAAAGCGGTTTGGCATCCGAGTAGGCGTAATCATGAGGAAGTTTTAAAACCGCTTTGACCTCGCGAACGTCATACAAGCTGGCGTTCATCACGCGCCGGTATTGACTGGGGAAGCGACCTTTTTCGTCACGTCGCTTGGCTTCGTCCTGGAACTCTCGGCGTTTTTTGCGTTCCTCTTGATAACCCGGCATGTCGCCGCCGATCCGCGTTCGTGTTCCGGCGGTCATCGCGGCGAGTTGATAAAATTGATACTGAGTCCATTGGTCAAACGGATGGTCGTGACATTGGGCACAGCCGATTTGGGTGCCTAGAAAGACACGCACGGTATTGTCGACGTATGCCAGCGGCATCAAATCGTCGCGAAGCTGGAAACCGACGGCAGGGTTTTCCCAGGCCTTGCCGGTTGCCGTCAACATTTCGTAAACCCATTTGTCGTACGGCTTGTTCGAACAAATCGATTCTTTGACGTAAGCCAAATAGGGATCCGAAATATTGTCGGGTGACGGTCGTTCGACCAATCGCAACACATCGGCCCACAGGTTGTACATGTTGCTGACGTAGTCAGGGCTGTTGAGCAGTTGGTCGATCAAATCCTCGCGTCGATCGGGATGCGTCGACTGCAGAAACTCCGTTGCTTCGGCCAAGGAAGGGATGCGACCGGCAACGTCTAGGTACACACGCCGCATGAACACCTCGTCGCTAGCCATCGCATTGGGCGAGAGACCTTCGCTCGCCAATTTTGCCTCGACGGCACGATCGATCGCACGCGACGCCGAGTGGATCTCTGCACGCGATCTCGCCTCGACCTTGGCCACGTCCATTTGGACCGGTGTTTTCTCAAGCACGCTGGCGGGAAGCTTGATCTTAGGAGGCTTCGGCGGTGATGGCTTCTTTCGCTGTGCGAAGGCATCCGTCGCCGTCAAGCTAAGCACCCCGACCAGCATCAGTGCCATGAAAACACGGTGACGGCAAATACGGTTGGAAACATGCGGATCGACACCCATCTATCGCTGTCCCTTTTCTCGAAATTCAAAAAGAAGTGAGCACTGCATCGCGTGAATCGATGCGGAACTTCGTGAACGTCCACGTCGAATTGGCATTTCACGCTGCGTTAAATAAACGCGGTCACGGCCCCGTTGAACTCAGGTTTCCGGGGGATAAAGCGTCTTTGCGTGCCAATAGTGTAGCCTGTTCGCGCAGGCGAGACACGAGAAAAGGCGGGATTTTAGCGGCCAGTGGGGGAAGTGGACCTTCGCAAGCTCTGCTTTTGGGGCTTCCTCCCCTCCTGCCGGGGTGGTTGATCTAGCAGCGGCGACTAATCGATGTAGCTGTCTAACAACCGCAAGACCGCGCGAATGCTGCTTAGAGATGCTGTTTCCGAGGCGGTGTGATAGCTGGTGGTGGGGATTTGCAGCGTGGTGCCGTTGATCTTTCCCTCGGTCGCCGCGGTCAGTCGTCCCAATTCGGTCCGGCCAAACGACAGCGGTTTTTCACGCGTGCGATTGATCGCTTCGACGTAATCGTCTTTGTAGCTGTAGCCGATCCCCAGCGATTCGCAGCGATCTTGCAGTTCCATCGTCATGTCGCCCGCAAAGATGGCGGTGGCATCGCGGCGACGCAAGACGACCTCTTGCGCGGCGGCCGCCAACGGCGTCGGATAGGGGCTGGTGTCCAGCACGATCAAACGCTGCGTCCACAATTGTCGCCGCAGGAACCACTCGAGCGCGTACCGCCAACTTCGGCCCGCTTCTTCGCCGGCGGTGAATAGCACGGTGCCTTGGAATCCACAGCGAAACATGTGGACGAGGATCGCGACCGACAACACATTATCAAGCTGCGCTGAAATGAAACCATCGGCGATCGTCAAGCGATCGACAAACGAAACCGGCGTGCCCGGTTGCAGGTGGCTCAGTCCATCGATCTCGAAAATCAAGTTGCGGCGATTCGGGCAAACAAACGAACGTGTGATCGAGCCTTGGCCCAAATAGGTACCGACGTGCGGCAAGTGCGACTGGACACGCTGGCCGATGAAGCGGTCTTGAATCAATTCCATCATCTGTTCCGAGACCGAATCGCCGTTCAGTTCGCCTCGGTTGCCAGCGATAAACGCCGCGTATTGGAACTCGTTCGGGCCGGTGCAAAGCAATCCATGGCGGTCCACGTGCGCCGACAAGATGATCGAATCTGGCCGGTTTCCCTGTGCCACCAAGACGCCGTGGTACAGCGAAACGTTGACCGACAACTCTTCGAGCTCGCGCAGTACGACTCGAAAAAAAGCCTGCTCGACACCCACCACCGATGGCTCGCGAACCAAGCCACCTAGCAGGTGCAGAAAATCACTTAACCCAGCGTCACTCGCTGCCGAATGTTTTACCAACGTGTTACGACCTTTGAAAAAAAGAGGATATTCCGCCTCGGAATTTCACTACATGCGCAACATTTGGCAATCGAGAGGACGTGACGTCCGATTGCAAAGCGGTCGAGCATCCATGCCACCATCGACGGCTTTAATCTCGTTTGACCCAGGGATTGACGTCGTCGCTAATCTTGACATTGGAGGTGACAAATTTGACGATCGCGGGGATCACCTCCGACGACTCATTGACCAATGCGGGACCGCTAAGACTGGTTCGGACCGTTTGCTGTGTGAGCCCCGTGACTTCGCCTTGGCCTGCTTTCTTCTTGAACACTTCGATCCGTTTGGCGATGCGAGTGGCCTCGGAGCTCTCCGAGCTGCTGTCGCCGGCGACAATCATGATCGGCAATCGCAGCACGTTGATATCGGTCAGCGTGGGGTCGATTCCAACTCCCTTTAGCTGCTTTTCCGGACTGATCAACACGAGTGCCTTGACGTCCTGGCCTTGTTTTTTGCTGCCGATCGATGGCCAACGCCAATCACGCATCGCGAAATGGGAAGCGAGCACGCCGCCTTCGCGAACGCCAATCATCACCAGCGCGTTTAAGTTCAATTTGCCATCGTCGTTTTCATGTTTCAGGAACTGCTTGGCCTCTTCGAGATCCGAGGACAGGATCGCATCGATGTCCCGTTTGTTCATGGTCGACGGGTCGAACGTCTCCGTTTTGCCTCGCACATCGACATACTCTTTGCTGCCGCCATGGCCGCGATAATCCGGAGCCAATACCGCGCATCCGGCATCGCGAAGGGCAACCACCAAATTGTAGTAGGGGCTCACTTGCCCTTCCCATTCATGGACCAAGATCACTGGAATGGCATCTTTCCCCTTGCTCGACGGAAAGTAGAAAGCGCGAAGGGCAATGCCGTCACGGGTTTTCAATGTCACCGGACGTGGTTTCAACGCCGGGTCCTCTTTCTCCTTGCCTTTCCCTTTGCGGTCTTGGCCAACCGCGATCGAAGCGACCACGATGCTCATCGCGAACACCATGAACATCACGACCATGCGGCGAAGGGCATCGTGGGTCGAAGCAGCATCACGGGATAGGTCGGAAGGATTTTGCAGGGACTGGACGGCTACCGCGCTTCGCATGAAGGACTCCTAAACGTATTTTTCCGATCGGATAAAAAAGCGGTCACTTGTTGATCCGCTTCTCTGACTGGCTGCTTGGGTTCACTGACTGCTTGGGTTCACAGACTGCTTGGGTTCACAGGGGCGATGCGTCCCATCGGGACTCGCTGCGCCTCGTTGCTATTCCATCTGATTTGTTATTTCCATCTGACGTCTTTGCCTTTTCATCTTACCTGCTCGCCGCTTGCAGAGTGTAGTTCAATCCACCCCGCGATAGGGCACCCAGAGGTGGGCGGGGGGAAGGGTTTGATGAGTCGGAAAAGAGGGGAAGGCGTAAATCTAAACAAAACCGCCCTCTTAAAGGTTAAACTGCCCCGTCGCGTGGGTCAAACTGACCGGACAAACAATCCACGTTGATCTATACTGTCGCCTTCGCTCGGCGTGTGCTTGTGGCGTGTGCTCGTTCAGCTCACCTCGCTGGCATCCATGCAAAAAGCCCCGAATCGGCGTTTCGGAAACCAAACTCCCAAAAATCAGCCCAGTATCGATAATGAAGTATTGTCCCCCTCGTTGCCCTGCTGCTGCCCCTCTTTCTGGTTTGTCGATCGTGGCAAACGTCATTACGCCCAAGCGTGCTATCGCAGTCGTGCTGTGCGGCGTGCTTGCGATCGCGACTCAGCCGGCGCTGTATGCCCAGCGAGATCTGACCGAGATTCCGCAGCCGGATCCGGCGAGCGAGTCGTCCGAAATGCGAGTGGCTGAATCAGCAAGCGTTAATCTTTACGCGGCTGATCCTCAGATTCGCAAGCCCATTCAAATGAACTTTGATGCTTCCGGGGCTCTGTGGGTGGCGACCAGCGAGGTGTACCCGCAGATCAAACCGGGTGAGTTGGCAGATGATAAAATCGTGGTGCTGCGTGACACCGACGGCGATGGCGACATCGATCAATCGACCACGTTTGCCGATGGGTTGCTGATTCCGACCGGAGTGATCCCCGATGGCGAAAACGCATGTTACGTCGCCGACAGCACTCAGCTGCTGCATCTGGCGGACACCGATGGTGACGGCGTCGCGGACAAACGCCGCGTCATCTTTAGCGGCTTTGGTACCGAAGACACGCACCATCTTCTGCATACGTTGCGTTGGGGGCCTGATGGATGTTTGTATTTCAATCAATCGATTTACATTCACAGCCACATTGATACCGCGTACGGCACTCGGCACTTGGACGGAGGCGGGATTTGGCGTTATCGCCCCAGCACCGGCCGCTTGGAAGTTTTTTGCAAAGGGTTCATCAACCCATGGGGCCACGTGTTCGATGAACAGGGCGAATCGTTTGTCACCGATGGGGCGTGTTTCGAAGGCATCAACTATGCCTTTCCCGATGCCGTCTTCATCACGTCGCCGGGAGCAAGTCGATGGGTGAGCGGATTGAACCCGGGAAGCCCAAAGTATTGTGGGCTCGCCGTGTTGTCGGGGACGCACATTCCCGCCGATTGGAAAGGAGGCTTGGTCACCAACGATTTCCGTAGCCACCGCGTCTGCCGCTTCGACGTCACCCCCGATGGCAGCGGATTCCGCAGTCAACAGCAACCCGAAATCATTACGACGTCGCACGTCGCGTTCCGCCCGATCGACGTGCGGATGGGGCCCGACGGCGCCGTCTACATTGCCGATTGGTACAACCCGATCATCCAGCATGGTGAAGTCGATTTCCGTGACGAACGACGCGATCGCAAGCATGGTCGCATTTGGCGGGTCAGTTTTCCCGAGCAACCGCTGGATCCTTGGCCTGAATTTGCGAAACAGTCGACTGCCGAGTTGTGCGAACTGCTCGAGGATCCGTCGCTCGACGTTCGCCAATTTGCTCGCGAAGAACTGTGGCGACGTGCAGAGACCGATTCCGCCAGCGTGATGAAAACGATTCGTGATTGGCGAGACGCCGACAATGCAAACGCCGCGATGCGAGCATTGGAGGTGTTGTGGATGAATGAAGTGGTTTCGGCTGCGAACGCGAAGGATGCTGAAATCGCGATTGCCGCCAGCAAGCAATCCGAGAAACGAGTGCTCGGTACGGCGCTGCGAAGCATTTGGCGTAGCCGCGAGAACGTCGCCACCGACAGTGAGGCTTACAACACGATTTCGCAGATGGTGTTCGCGCAAGCGGATGCGGCGGATCCGCGGACACGATTGGAAGTGGCGATTAGTGTCGGCCAAGCCCATGCAGATCGTGATGCACTGAACGCCGTGATTGACGTTGCCAAGCATCCGATCGACAGCAATTTGGATTTTGTCATTTGGCAATCCTTGCGGAAACTGGACGCGGCATCGCCATCGACATCCATCTTGGAACAAATCGATTGGCAGTCAAAACCGCATGAATTAGCGATTGCCGTCAGCGCGATTGCCAATCCAAAGGCAGCCCAAGTGGCGATCGAGATGCTGCAGCGTGATGCCGGCAAAGCGGCCTCGAGCGACGAATTGTTCCTCGCCGCGGTCCAGGCTGGCAACGCAAACCAGCTCGGTCAATTGCTCAAAATGCTGACGAGTTCCTCGTCGTCCACGCCCTCGGCTTCGCGGTTGACCGCGCTGCTTGAGCGGACCAAGTCGGATGGAACAATTCCGGCCGATGCAAACGCCAGCGTCGCGGTTGCGGTCGCCGATGCGGCAACACTCGACCGCAACCCGCAGTGGCGAACAACGCTGTATCAAGCGGTTGCCACTTGGAAATTGAGCCAAGCCGAGTCGGCCTTGATCGAAATGTTGCCTCAATCCAGTGGCGATAGCCGGGTGGCGTTGATCGAGGCGATTGGATCGTTCGAATCAGACAAGGCCAAACAGACGATCCGCGGACTACTCGATTCGCAGGACCCCCAAGCCCGTGTAGCTGCCACCCGGACGATGGCAAGCCATCGCCCGCGAGCCGCGTTTGCTGCGGTGATCAAGCTGGTCCAAGACCAAGAGACGATCGAAGATGGAGCGACGATCGTTGCCGAGATGGCGAAACGCAAAGACATTCCCGAAGCCTTTGCCAGCGTGCTGGAGAAGCACACGCTCGATACCGAACTTGCGAGCCATCTGCTACGGCATCTTCGCAGCAGTGGTGGAAATGCACGACTCGAAGAAGCGATTCGCAAAAGTGGCAAACTCGAAGACCTTGCCTGGAAATTGACTCCAGAGCTTTCGGCTGAGATTTTGGCTCAAGCCAAGGAGGGTTCACCAGCTAAAGGCGAACGAATTTATCGGCAAGCCAAGCTGCAATGTATCAATTGCCATGCCATCGGGACGGCGGGCGGATTGGTTGGTCCCAACCTGATCAGCATCGGGGGAAGCTCGCAGCCGGACTACATCTTGGAATCGCTGCTCTCGCCAAATGTGAAGCTCAAAGAAGGTTACACGACGACTCAATTCTTGACGGACGAGGGCCGCGTGATCAGCGGGATCGTGCTTACCGAAAACGACAAAACAATCCAGGTGCGGCTGGCCGATGGCACGGTCACTTCGGTCCTTGTCGATTCAATCGAGGATGAATCGCCCGGCAAGTCGCTGATGCCCGAGGGGTTGTTGGACAATCTGACTCAGGGCGAATTGGCGGATCTTGTCGCGTTCCTCTCTGTGCTAGGGCGAGATCCGGAGTACACGGTTTCGACCGAACCGATGCTCCGCAGCATCGAGACGCTGATTTTTACCAACCAATCGAATCGCCAGATCAATCGCACCAGCACCGATGCTGTGGCAAACGACAGCGAAGTCATGCAGTGGCGACCGTTGACGTCGCGAGTCGACGGAACGTTTGTGATCGAAGAGATGGACGCGTTCAAACAGCACCGAACGACACCACCCACGTCGTTCATTCGTTTCCATATCAACGTGTCGGCCGACGGCGACGCGCGTTTGGAATTTCCCAGCGAGATCAGCGAGGCTTGGGTGGATGGCAAACCGACGCCTGCGGCATCGCTGCGGACCGAATCGTTGCCCGCGGGCGAGCACACTGTGGTGTTTGCCATCGATCGGACCTTGCAAACGTCTCCATTTACGATCGGATTGTCTGGCGGCGTGACCGCATCGGAGCCTAAGTAAACTCGCCGCATCCGAGCTAACCCGTGATCGGATTGATCCAGTGGTTTTGTGTCGGCTGGCATCGGTGCCGCCGGCGGGATCGGAATGCCCGAGGATAATTTTTCGGACATTCCAGGCGAACCGGGGGCCAAATGTCCGCGTAGCGGTGTTGAGAACCTCTCTCATACCGTTATATTCCCGGTTTGAAAATTCCCACATTTAAAGGACTTACCCAAGAACTGCCGCATGACGATTCAAAATGAATCCCGCCGGCCCATGATCGAAGCGATCGGGCTGAGTAAGTTTTATGGTCCTTTTGCCGCGACTCGTGACGTCACTTTTTCGGTCGGCGAAGGCGAATTGGTGGCGTTTTTGGGCCCCAATGGTGCTGGAAAAAGCACCACGATGAAAATGTTGACCGGGTACATCGCCGCCAGCGAAGGTGAGGCTCGGATCGCAGGTCACAACATGATGGAGGACCGGATCGAAGGCAGTCGGCATTTGGGCTATCTGCCTGAAAATGGGCCGCTTTATCCGGAAATGACCCCGTATGCGATGCTTAGTTTTTTCGCCGAAGCACGAGGCATGACGGCGAGTCGCAAGAAAGATCGTATCGATGCGGTTGTCGATATTTGTGACCTATCAAGTGTCGTGCATAAACCGATCAGCAAACTTTCCAAAGGCTTTAAGCAGCGTGTTGGCATGAGCCAAGCGTTGTTGCACGAACCCGACGTTTTGATCCTGGACGAACCGACCGCCGGTTTGGATCCGAACCAGATTCGTGGGGTCCGAAAAACGATGCGGCGATTAAGCGAAACAAAAACGATTTTGCTTAGCACCCACATTTTGCAAGAAGTCGAAGCGATGGCCGATCGTGTGGTCATGATCAACGAAGGGCGACTGGTTTACGACGGGGACGTCGAAGGTCTGCGAAAGCTTGGTGCAAACGATTTGGACGAAGCCTTCCACTCGCTGACTCAGGGTGCCACCGCCTAGCATGCCCGACACGCTTGTCCATCAGAAAGAAACGCACAGCATGACGGGCAGGATGGTTTTAACCACGAACGGTTGTGGGCAGGCAGCATTGTTGACGGGCGATTTGCCTCCGGGCAATTTGCCGACGATGCAGTGGGGCGACCTCTGGCCGCGTTCGCTGTCGTGATGTTCACCATGATCTGGATGCGAAATCGACACGTGACGCCCGAGATCACTGCCCAAAACGGCGCGAGACATCCTTGATGATTTCGACCTGGGGTTAAACCTGATATGAATGCATGCAAACCGTCGCTTAGGCCCGGTTTGCACTCCGCTCGGATGTTTCAAGCAACGAGCTAATCAACATCGAAGCGAACCACTTCGACACGTTTCATCTACACCATCAATCAAACAGAAAACATGACGCTCAATAACGTCGCATTTGCCCTGCTGAACCTGTTCGTCTTGGACTTGATCCTGCTGTTGGTATTAATGGCGATTGTCGCTGCACTGGCGGGTACCAAGCGAGCTGCCTATGCCGTGCTGAAGCGAAACTTTGTCGGCTATTTCGGTAACCCCACCGGCTACGTCTTCCTTTGTATCTTTGTCTTTTTGACATCGGTATCGGCGTTTTGGCCTTACGAGTTTTTCAACCAAAACTTGGCCACACTGGACCAACTGAATTACTGGTTCCCGTTGATCATGCTGGTGTTCATCCCCGCGATCACGATGAGCATTTGGGCGGAAGAAAAGCGTCAAGGCACCGACGAATTGCTGCTAACGCTGCCCGCGGATGACTTTGACATCGTGATTGGCAAGTACATGGCCGCGGCATCGATTTTCACCGCATCGCTGTTGTTTAGCCAATTGAGCACGTTCATCACGTTGGCCGTGTTGACTGAGGGGACGCTTGATACCGGGCTGATTTTCACGACCTATCTCGGTTATTGGTTTGTCGGTTTGGCGATGATCGCGATCGGTATGATCGCATCGTTTTTGACAGGGAATTTGACGGTCGGCTTTATCCTTGGCGCCCTCTTCAATGCTCCGCTTGCGTTTGCGTCGCTTGCCGATTCGATCAGCCCCAACAAACGGATTGCCGAATGGTTGGCCAGCAGCGGGATTGCACGTCCGTTTGATGATTTTGGACGGGGTGTGATCAGTTTGTCTGCCGTCGGCTATTTTGTGCTTGTCGCTGCGGTAGCACTCTACACGACGATGGTTTTGATTGGCCGACGTCACTGGACCGGTGGCAAAGACGGTAACACGATGGCGTGGCACTATATCGCTCGTGTCTTGGCCCTGATCGTGATCACGGCCGGCGCCGTCACGCTGTTTCGAAACTGGGACTATCGCAAGGACTTGACCGAGGGCAAAGTCAGCTCCTTGGCCGGCGCTACCAAGACGTTGATCCAAGAATTGGACACCGATCGACCGATCGTGATCGACGCGTTTATTAGTGCCGATATCCCCGAAATCTACGCTCGCACGCGATACGAGTTGATCAACCTGTTGAAAGAATTTCGCAGCGAAGCGGCCAAGCGTAATCGCACGATTGAAATCAATCTGTACGACAACATCGAACTGTTCAGCGAAGAGGCGGCTCTTGCATCGGAGCGGTTTGGGATCGAACCGGTCACCCGTATGGTGCGAGAAAAGGGATCCTTTCAACAAAAGGAATTGATTCTTGGGGCCGCATTCCGGTCGGGACTCGAGAAGGTTACCGTGCCGATTTTTGAATACGGGATTCCGGTTGAATACGAACTGGTTCGCTCGATCAACACCGTAGCCCAGGGAACACGAAAACGGATCGGGATCGTTTCCACCGACGCTCGTTTGATGGGCGGCGTGGTGATGCAAGGGATGTCGCCATCGCAGGCTCCGAAACATCCGTTGGTCGAAGAGCTTGCCAAGCAATATGACGTCGAAGAAGTGGATCTGGGGGCTCCGGTCACCGCGGGTATGTTCGACGCGATGATCGCCGTGCAGCCATCGACGCTGCCTCCGGATCAATTCAGTCGTCTGGTCGACGCGATCAAGGTGGGCGTCCCCGTTGCGATCTTCGAAGATCCGTTGCCGGTGTTTGACCAAACCATCACGCCCACAGGAATGCCCAAACAGTCGCCGGGCAGCATGTTTGGTGGCGGCGGTCCGATGCCCAAGGGAAACATCCACGAATTGTGGGACGCTTTGGAAATCGAATCCCCTGGGACTCCCGGAATGCAGGGATTGTTTTCGTCCGATTTGGTTTGGCAGCAATTTAATCCGTACCCCAACTTGGAACGGAATATCAATGAGCTGTGGATCTTTATCGACGAAAATGCACCCGAGGTCGAAGAGGGCGAAGCGCTCAGCGAGAACAGCGTCATCACCTCCAAACTTCGCCAAGTGCTGTGTTTGTACGCCGCGTCGGTACGAGCAAAAGACAACTCGACTCTGAAACACACCAAGTTGATGTCCACCGGTGGCCGCAGTGGCTTGTTGCCCTTCAACAAGGTGCAGCAGATCATGCAGGGAGCGACGACGGTTGCTCGAGAGATCGACAGCGTCAGCCCCGGATTGGCCGTCGCGATGACGATCGAAGGGGCCGCTGCGGCAGCCGAGAAGAAAGCCGATGGCGATGACTCGAGTAAGGACGCCGACAAGGACGCCGAGAAAGCGGATTCGCCTGCGGCGGCTCAAGGCATCAAGGCAGTTTATGTTGCCGACACCGACATCATGTCGCCGGTCTTTTTGCAGATCCGGGCCGATCCCAAACAGGCGGCCGACATGCGGTTCCAGTTCCAAAACGTGACCTTCATTTTGAACGCGATCGATTGGTTGACCGGTGAAACCGACTTTATCGAAGTGCGAAAGCATGAGCCGATTTTTGCCAGTTTGCGAATGATCGATTCGGTCAAAGAAATCGCCAGCAGCAATGTCAGCAAGCGTAGTAAGGAATTCCAAGACGAGTATGACGAGACCGTCCGTGAAGCTCAGGAGAAAATGGACACCGAGCTGAAGGCACTGCGAGAGGAGCTAGAGAAGCTTCAGAAGGAAAGTGCCAACGGACGCGTGCCTCCCGATAAGTTGCAAGCCAAGGTCCAAGCGTTCCAAACGTTGCAAGAACGCGAGCAGACTCGTTTGGAAGTCAAGATTGCCAAGAGCGAGCGTGATCGCGAACAAAAGATTGGTGACATTCAGCGTGAAGCCGATCAGAAAGTGACTTGGATTCAAAACCAAGTCAAAGCCGCAGCCGTTGTGCTGCCATGTATCCCACCATTGATCATCGGTGTGATTGTATTCGCCTCGCGGCGATTGCGTGAACGAGAAAACATCAGCAAAAGCCGTTTGAAATAGTGAGATAGAGTCGTGAACGAAGGTACGAAAACAGGAATTTTCTGGGTCGTTGCGGTCGTGATGCTCGGCATCGCGACGTTAGTGGCATGGCCCACGACAAGCGATAGCGAAACCGGCGGATTCGTCGGCAAACCGCTGTTCGAAGAGTTTAAAGATCCGTTGGCAGCGGCCAGCTTGAAAATTGTCACTTATGACGAAGTCGATGCGACGCTGCAGTCGTTTGAAGTTCGTCGTGACAAAGAAACGGGCCAATGGACGATTCCCTCGCGAAAGGGCCCCAACAACAAGGGGTACCCCGCCGACGCGGTTGACCACATGAAAGAGGCAGCGAATTCGCTTGTCGACTTGAAAGTGCTCGATATCCAATCGGAAAATCCCGAGGATCACGAGGGGCTTGGCGTTGCCGAGCCGAAACTCGAAGAGCTCAAGCGTGGCGATGAAGGTGTCGGCCGCTTGGTGACACTGAAAGATGAGTCTCAAAAAACGTTGGCGTCTTTGATCATCGGCGACAAGCTGAAAGACGATCCTGAGAAAGTCTACGTCCGCAAACCGGGCCAAGATCCGGTTTATGTTGTCAAGCTTGATGACACCCCGCTGACGACTCGGTTTCAAGATTGGATCGAAGAAGACCTGCTGAAGCTAAGCAGCATCGATATCGACACGATGGAAATCAAGGACTACAGCGCCAGCCTTGGGGCCAACGGCATTTCATTGCAGCGGAACTACGTCGCCAGCGTTGTGATGGACGGTTCGCAGTGGAAGCTTGATAAGCTGTTGAAGTATCCCGAGAACAACCCATTGGGCGAACCGGTTCCGGTTGCGGTCAAACCTGGCGAAACGCTTAATGCGACCAAGTTAAATGAGATGAAGAACGCATTGGACGATCTAAAGATCGTGGATGTCGTTCGTAAACCGGCGGGGATCAGCGAAAACCTACGCGCCGACAAAGATCTTGTCTCGGACCAAGAAGCTCTCGAATCTCTTGCTCGTCGTGGATTCTATCCGCTGCAAACCTCCGATGGCGGCGAATACGAGATGATCTCGGCGAATGGTGAATTGACCGTTTCGCTGAAAAATGGCGTTCAATACCTGCTTCGTTTTGGCAACGTTTCTGGATTGACCGACGAAGCGGACCAGGAAGCCAAAGAGGGCGAGGAAGCGACCAGCGGCGGTGTGAATCGCTACTTGTTGGTCACCACGCAAGTGGACGAATCGAAATTTCCCGCTCCGCAATTGCGAGAGATCCCACAAAACCTTGATGATTTGAGGAAGTTGTTGGGAGAAACCGAACCGAAGGCGGAACCAGCAAAGGCGGACGAGGAAGCTGAGAAACCAGCGACGGAATCGGAGGACGCATCCGAAGCCGAGATGAAAGCGGACGAAGCAGCGGAAACACCGGATGCGGACGAGGCCAAACCTGCCGAAGAAACGAGCTCGGCGGAGGAAGCGAAGCCTGCTGAAGAAATGAAGGCAGAGGAAGCGGAATCCGACGACGCGAAGGCAGACGAGCCCAAAGAGGTAGAAGAGCCCAAAGAAGTGGAAGAGGTCGAGGCGGAGTCAAGCGAATCGCCTGCGGAATCAGGCGAAAGTGAACTCGAAGGCTCGGGCGAAGCCAGCGGTCAAGGCGAAGCTCAAGAGGAAGTCGCGGACGATGCGGAGGCCGACGATGAGTCGGAAGCCGAGCCCGCAGCCGCAGAGAAAACCGAAGAAGCCGAGGCCGACAAGGAATCGGCTGACGAGGAAAAGGCTGCGGATTCCGAACAGCTAAGCGAAGAAGAGATGCTCGAGCGATTGGCTTCGGAACAGGAAAAGATCACGAAAGCCAATCAACGGATGCTGGACGAGCGAAAAGACAAGCTCGAGGTGGCCCGTCGAGCGGTTCGAGATTTGAATGCTCGCTTTGCCGATTGGTACTACGTGATTCCCGAAGAGACCTATCGCAAACTTCGCCTCAGCCGTGAAGAGTTGTTCGAAAGCGACGACGCGGCCTCGGCCAACCCAGCCGCCGGATTTCCTGGTGGCGCCGGTGCAATGCCGCAGTTCAACTTCGGACCTCCCGGACAATAAGTTCTGGCAAGCTGACTGCAAACAAAGCGTTCTCAGGATTCAATGCCTGGGAACGCTTTTTTTTTTGCCGCAACGCGTAAGCACCGCCTGAATAAGAAGTGACGGGTTTTCCCGTAGCGGAAGTCGTCAAGACTTTCGTTTTCCAGGCTGGTCGAAACTCTTGACGAGTTCCGCTACCTCAGTAATTACTCCGACAGTCCGACGAGTGCGTCCGGGTTGGGAAGCTTCGTTATTCCCGCGGCCGGCCATACCGGCAACTCACGGCGAATGCCGCTACCAACATCAATGACGTTGCGTTCCCGGCGACTCACTCGCCGAGGCTTCGCACTTGGCGTTGGTGTTCGTACAACACGATGCCGGCGGTGGTAGCCAGGTTCAAACTTCTGACTTTACCGGTGGTGGGGATTCGCAGTGCGTTCGGCGCGTCGCGATCGAGGATCGATTCAGGTAAACCCGACGACTCGCTACCAAAGACAAACACGTCGTCTTCCTGAAATTTGGCGTCCCAGATCGTCTTGGTGGCGAACCGCGAAAAATAGAAAAATCGGCGGGGCGAAAGTTTTTCGGTCAGGGCGTCCCAATTGACCACTTCTTCGATCATCAGGTGCTTCCAGTAATCCAAACCGGCCCGGCGGACGTGCTTTTCATCCAATTGAAACCCGGCGGGGTGAACGATCCACAACTTGGCTCCCACGGCGACGCAGGTTCGCCCGATGTTCCCGGTATTCCCCGGAATCTCAGGCTGGTAGAGTACAACATGTGCCGACGGTAAAGTCGCTATACTGTCGCCTTTCCCATGACACGGCTCCTGCTTTTCTTGATTCTGTTTCATGCCGATCCAAGTAACCTGTCCAAATTGTTTTAAGCGATTCCAAGTCAGCGATAAGTTCGCCGGCAAAAAGGGGCCCTGTCCCGGTTGCAAGAATACCATAGCGGTCCCGGATAAGTCCGAGGAAGTGGTGATTCATGCGCCCGATGACGGTGCGCCGAAAGATCGCAAGGGCGTCAGCGTCCTGAAACCGATCAAACGCACCGAAACGGACGTCACCCGCAAAGGATTGGCCATCACGATCTCGGCGGTGGTCGGTGCTTTGGCAATCGCGATTGGGCTTCGCTTTTTCAGCGGCGAAGAAGGCCCCCCGCTGATTGCGCAAATCATCGGTTTGATCGCGATCGCCCCCCCGCTGGTTCGCTGGGGGTACTCGTTCGTCTACGACCAAGAGCTCGAACCCTACACGGGCATCGAATTGCGAAATCGCGTCTTGATTTGTTCGGTGCTCTATGCCTCGCTTTGGATTATCTACGCGTTTGTTCCTACTTATGTGTTCGATCTCGAAAAGGCGTCGGAGATGAATTACATGACGTTCGGGATCATTCTGTGTGTGATGTTGGGGGTGGGGACATTCATTGCCATGAACACGTTCGAAGTCGAAATGCTCGGCGGGCTGACTCACGCCGGGCTGTATCTGTTGTCGGCGATTTTGTTGGCCTTGATCGCCGGCGTCACGTTGGCCGGAGTGGAAAGCCAGGAAGACGCGCGGCTCCGCGAAGCCGGTTTGGCAATGCAAGTCCGATGGGATGACGGGCAGCATGATTCCTGAAGTCGCCCAGCTGAACCAAGCCTCTTCGCTGGTTCGCATTCCACCGGCCGAAGGGGTTCCGATTTCGCCCCGTGTACGACGGATCATTGATTCGCCACCGATGCGTCGCTTGGCGTCGATCAGCCAACTAGGGATGGTGGCGTTGGTTTACCCGGGAGCGACCCACTCGCGATTCGAGCATTCGTTAGGCGTTTATCTGAACGCACTTCGGTTGTTGGCCCGATTCACCGGTGATGCCTCGCTGGACCCGCCGCTTGATGCACGTTCGGCCGACGCTTTCGTATTGGCGGCTCTACTGCACGACGTCGGGCACTGGCCGTTTTGTCATCCAATCGAAGATATGCGGTTAACCGGATTCCGCGAACACGAATCTCGTGTGTCCGACTGGATCGAGCAATCCGAGCTTCGCCAATGTATCGAACGAGATTGGGCATGCGAGATCCAAGATGTTGTCGATCTGTTAGAACCGGCAAAGAAATCGGCGGAATCGCCTACGAGTCATCTTCCGCTTGATTTTCTTCGCAGCTGTCTCAGCGGCCCGATCGATATCGACAAGCTTGATTATTTGCAGCGTGACAGCCTTCACTCGGGTGTCCCCTATGGTCGCAATTTCGACGTCGGGCGACTGATCGAATCGATGTGCGTTCATCCAACCAAAGGCATTTTGGCGATCGGTGAAAAAGGACGAACGGCGGCTGAGATGATGGTTTTCGCTCGCTATGTCATGTTCAGCGAAGTTTATTGGCACCACACCGTCCGTTCGGCCACGGCAATGCTGCAGCGTGCGGTGTTCTTGATCAAGGACCAACTCGAACTTGAATCCACCTTCAAGTTGAACGATGCTCAGTGGATCGCTCGACTCGTCGAGGTTAGCAACTCGCTTCGTGACTCGTCGCTTGGTAACCCTTATTCGCTAGTAGACGGTTTGTTTGGCCCTCAGCGTCGGTTATACAAACGGGTCGCCGAGTTCAACGCCATCGATGCAGTTGACGGTCATGCGGTCGAAGTGCATCGCCAAATCGCCCGACGTCCGTATTGGTGGTTGGTTGCCGCAAGCGAAAAACTAGCCGCTCGTTTGTCATCAATGACCGGCGAACAGGTGGTTGCCGAAGACATCCTGATTGATGCACCGCCCGTCAAATTGGAAGTCGACATCAATGTCGATGTCATTTTGCGTGATGGTAATTTCGATCGTGCTTGCCGTACCGGCGACGTCACCGGCGGTGCATTGGCTGGGGACGCCGAATCAACGTGGCGATCACCGATCGGCGTGACTTTGGCGAATGTTTCTCCGGTCGCACGGGCACTGGCACGACAACAATTCGACGATCAAGTCAAGCGGGTTCGCGTGTTTGTGCATCCCGACAAACGCAGTAAGATGTCCGCCGCCGTTCACGCTGATGGCGATTGGTCTAAAGTCTTGATCGATGTGGTCCAAAGTGTCGACAACGAGATCGTTTAACTCTAGGAATGAAATGCACAAGCCTGTCTCGAAATCAGCGGACGCCCATGCTGCAAAGGTCATCGTTTGTGCAGACGCAGCTGCCGCATCACGCACCGTGGCAAACATGATCGTCGCGGCCGTCAACGCGAACCCGTCCATGGTCTTGGGGTTGGCGACCGGCGGCACGCCGACCGCGACCTATGCGAACATCGTCGACGATTACCGAGCCGGTAAAGTGCAGTTCAAAGACGTGACCTCTTTTAATCTGGACGAATACATCGGGCTCAGCGGAACGCACCCTCAGAGTTTTCGCTACTTTATGCAGTCCGAACTGTTTGATCACATCGACATTGATCCTAACAACACTTTTGTTCCTGATGGGGATGCACGCGATCCAGACGCGCACGCGATCCAGTACGAAGCACAAATCGCTGCATCCGGAGGCATTGATCTGCAATTACTGGGTATCGGCCACAATGGACACATCGCCTTTAATGAACCAGGGGCATCACCTAGCACTCGAACACGCGTCGTTGAGTTGACGCCGTCAACGATCGAAAAAAATGCACGCTTCTTTGCTTCGGCCGACGAGGTGCCCAAGACCGCGATCACGATGGGGATTGGGACGATCTTGGAAGCGAAAAAGATTCTCTTGTTGGCCACAGGTGATGGCAAAGCCGAAGCGGTGCGGCGTTCGCTGCAGGAAGCAGCCAGCGAAGCGATTCCCGCATCGTGGCTCGAGCAGCATCCCGACGTGACCTTTGTCCTGGATGAAGCCGCCGCGAGTGAGTTAGTGCGGTAGTGGACGAGGCTACGAGTCCCAGCGACTGAGTGACACGACGGGACTTGTATCTTCGTCCTCCTACAGAGGAATCACTTCGCTCGCGTGATTTGTCACAAAATTTGAATGACGAAGTTATTTCCGATCCGTGCCTAAACTTCTGCGGACTTGCCACTCAATACAAAATCGCAACTCTAAATCTTAAGCGTCGGGTTGTGATGTTGCCTGCTCACACCTCGTCGTGGGCAAGTTCCACCGATTCGTTGATCGCATCGATCATGTGCTGGGTATCGAGTGCTTGTTGGTGATAGGCGTCGAGAGGTTCGTCGCTGATGAATTTTGCGATCATTCGACGTTCTTGGTTGCCTTCGAATGGAAACTGCTCGACGCCTCCGGTTGCATCGTGGATCCAGCAGCGGGCGGGACGATCATGCCAAGGACGTGTGAAGTCATCGCACACCAGCGATGCGTCACTGCCGGCGAC
The DNA here is from genome assembly GCF_039545035.1 of Novipirellula caenicola. Lineage (NCBI taxonomy): Bacteria > Pseudomonadati > Planctomycetota > Planctomycetia > Pirellulales > Pirellulaceae > Novipirellula > Novipirellula caenicola. The sequence goes on along the minus strand of NZ_BAABRO010000004.1, from coordinate 273,791 downwards.
TTCGAACCACTTTCGCGTCGAGGTGTCGTAACCACACGACAGCGTTGCGGTCACGTCATGGTCGAACCACATCATCGCCGTAATCCGCTGGGCGACGCCTTGCCGGACGACGCGTCCGGCGACCACACGGTTAGGCAACCCGCCGGCGATAAATCTTGCTAACGAGCAGACGTACCAACCGAGATCCAATAAACATCCACCGCCCAACGCGGGGTCCAGTCGATGTTCGCCGGTGATGAAAGGGCGGAAAAAAGAGACTGCGGCGCTGATGTGGCCAATTTTTCCAAACCGCCCTTCGTCCAACCAGCGGCGAAACATCTCGGTCCGTTCGTGGTGCAGCCAACCCGTTGCGTCGAGTAGACGAACCCCGTGAGCTTCACACGCCAAGTGAACTGCAAGCGATTGTTTGGTGGAAAGCGTTAGCGGTTTTTCGCACAACACGTGCTTGCCGGCTTTGGCCGCTGCGATAGCCCATTCGGCATGCATCGATGGCGGCAATGCGACATAAACCGCATCCACGTCATCGCGTACTAAAAGCGACTCGTAACCTTCCACGGACGCTCCGATGCCGTATTGATCGGCGTACCAACGCGCTCGTTCGCTGGTTCGACTGGCAATCGCCGTCACTTCGGCGCCGTCGGTGGACTGGATGTCGGCGACCAATCGCCGTGTAATCCGTCCCGTGCCAAGTACTCCGAAACGTGTGATCGATCCTTCACCACTCATAAACACATTCTCTTGTTCTTTAATTTCGAAATTTTTTGGGAGAGGCCGAGACTGGGCAACTAGGACATGCGACGCAGTTTGGCGTGTGATTCGATCAACCACACTGCCGCCTGCTCGATCTGTTGCTCGGTATTGAACCGACCGATTCCAAAGCGAACACTTCGTCGTGCCTCGGATTCACTCAGCCCGGTTGCGGTCAGTACGTGGCTTGGTTTTGCATCGACGCTGCTACATGCCGATCCGCTGCTGAATGCGACCGATGGCGTTGCGGCCATCCAAGCCTCGCCTTCGATCAATTCAAGTTGCAAATTTAAATTGCCCACCAAGCGGTTAGGTGAATCCAGTGGAATGCCATTGATTTGGATGCCGTCGATCCCATCGCACAGCAACTGGCATAGCTTGTTTCGCATGTGCCGGATCTGCTCGGATTGGCTTTGCATCTCGTCGACGGCCAATTTTAGTGCCGTCGCCATCGCTACAATTCCAGCCGTGTTGAGCGTGCCGCTGCGTCGTTCCTGCTGCTGTCCGCCGCCAACGATTTGCGGTTTCAATCGTACTCGGCGATTGCCGTTGCCGACCACCAGTAAACCGCTGCCCTTGGGGCCATAAAACTTGTGAGCCGATGCACTCAGCAAATCCACATCGGCATCGAGCATGTCGACCGGGATTCGGCCTACTGCCTGCGTCGCGTCGCTGTGCAGCAGCACGCCGCGAGAATGGCAAAGATCGGCAATGGTTTTCATCGGAGCGATCGAGCCGATTTCGTTGTTGGCCCACATCACCGAAACCAGTGCGGTGTCGTCATCGATTGCTTCGGCGAGTTGGTCTAGATCGACGATTCCAGCTGCATCGTCGCCATTGCTGATCACGGGGACTCGCGTCACGCGAAACCCGTCACGCTGCAGATCATCTCCCACATCCAACACGGCGCGGTGCTCGGAGGACACGGTGACGAAATGACGCTTTTTTTGGCGAGGATGCAGACAAACACCGCGGATGGCTAAATTATTGCTTTCGGTCGCACCGCTGGTGAAGACCACCGAATCGGAGGGGACATTCAACGTCGCCGCGATCGTGGCTGCGGATTGTTGGACGGCCGCCGCGGCGCTGCGTCCCATTTCATGAGATACACTGCTAGGGTTCCCAAAATCCTCGGACAACCATGGCAACATCGCCTCGACGACCCGTGGATCGCATCTCGTGGTGGCGTGGTTGTCAAGATAAATCATCGGTCGCGTTCGAAAAAAAAGAGGCGTATCGGCACTTGAATCCATTGTAGCGGGCTAGTTGGTTTTGCAGACCCACCTGTACTGTGCGAAGGAAACCGATAAAACCAGCGAAAACCACCGTCAAAAACTTTCCAGCGATTCGCGTCGTCGGTATCATGCACTAGCGATTCGTGGCCGAAGATTCGCTGCCGACTGATCCCCTTGCCGATTTACGCGCTGCCCCTCTCTCCGAAGGACTTGTACCCATGCCGCTATTCGAGGTTGAAACCAACTCTCACATCATCATCACATGGGCCGAAGATGAAAAGGCGGCTCGGTCCGTGGTTGCAGACGCCTATCCCTATGACGAAATTGCCCGGTTGACCAAGCGGCCTCGTGACACGTGGGTGATTAGCAAAGGGGTGCTTGGGCTAACCAGCCCCGATCTGAGCCCATGTGCAGTGGCTCGCGAATGTTTGAGCCGTTCCTCGGGGGACAAAGTCAATGCGATTCGTCTGTATCGGATGGAAACTGGTAGCGATCTGGAACACGCGCGGAAGGCGATTGAATCCAATATGGTCATGGGTTGGTAGTTCCATCGGACCGTGTTGCATTTCCTCTCCTTCGCCTGCCAGATTTTTACATGCCGCGTTTTTCACTCTTGTTGGCCCTGCTGTGTAGCACGCTGATCGTGGGCTGTGATGGATGTCGTTCCACCCCAAACGACGAAGAAGAAGAGAAGAAAAAGGCGGCACTGCCCGACTTCACCTCGTTGCCCGCCCAAGCGTTTCCGGCCGATCGAACTCCAATCGGCGGCGGGATCAAACCAGGCCATTGGTTCTCGGCCTCGGAAATACTCAAAAGCAATCGCGAGGACGTCCGCGGACAATTGGAAAGCCGGGCAAGATTAGGTAAATCATCGAGTCCTGATACGCAAGCGGCTCGCACCGCACTGGTCAACGTTCGCCCGATCGTGTTACCCAAGGGGCAACAGCGACGATTTGATTATCGAAACCTCGCTCCGTTGCCGCAGGGTGATTCCAAAAACATCTTCCTTTCAAGCCAATTGTTTTCAGGCGGCCGCGGGCTGGTGTATGATTCGCAGCCCGACTTGTTCCAATTCCTTTCGCAGGAAGAGTATTTCTTTATCATTTTGACGAATCGTCCCGAACGATTCGCAAAGTTGATCGGCGCCGATTGGCAGCGTCCGTATCGCTCCGAGGCAGAATTCGCAAGCAAGGCGGCGAACTATCGAATCGTGATCCCCGACACCGACGAAGTGTTGCCGATCGCGGAAACGATGCTCGATTGGACCAGCACCGCGGTGGTGCTGTGGGACGATATCTCGGCCGATGCGTTGACTCCGGGACAAAGCACTGCGATTGCAGATTGGGTTCATTTTGGCGGGCAATTGATCGTCAATGGTGCAGACGGCTCGGAGGCAATCGCGGACTCGTCGCTTGTTGATCTGTTGCCGCTGTACCCGCGTGGCAACATCGAACTTGCCCCGGAATCCGCGACGGAGTTGCTTCAGCAATGGGCCGTCAAGAGCGATCGATCGACGGAAGCACAAACGGCGCTGTTGCAGAGCGAAACCGCCCGAGTTGCCGTCGATGGAAATCTTGCTGATGACGCCGAAGATGTCGCCGGGACCGGGAAGCTGATCCTGCATCGCCGAGTCGGACGCGGCCGCGTCGTGCAGTCCCGGTTTGATCTGATGAGCGATTGGATTTCGAACTGGGATTCCTACAACAGTTTCTTTAACGCCGTGATCCTACAGCGTCCACGACGTGAGTTCGTCGAGATCGATACAGATTTGTTGCTGAAACATCAATACGCCGATTTCGAGCGGTACGACGCCGACCCCACGATGAATACGACGTTTCGTATCGCCACTCGCGATGCGTTGCTCGATTACACCCCACACGCTGCTACAAGCACTGACGCCAAAAGCCCAGACGCTAATCGCTCAGAGGCTAAACGCACTGATGCGAAATCCACCACCATGCTCGCGACAACCGACTCGGCGGCCAAGTCGATTGCGGCATCGCCAGCCACGCCAACTCCTGAAGCAGACAACGCCAACGGCGAGGCCAACAAGGCACACTCGAAAAAAAGGCCGGCCAACGATGGGTTGTCTCGCGACCGATGGACCCGTGTCGATCCGGTCATGGGAATCGGCGGATGGAACAACGCCAGCGACGCGGTCAATTTGACCAAGGCGATTCTGCGAAACGAATCGGGAATCGTGATCCCGCCATCGTCGTTGGTGGTCCGCTCGCTAGGAATTTACTTGCTCGCGTTGGTGCCGCTGAACTATCTCGTCTTTCGTCTGTTTGGCAAACTGGAATACGCTTGGTTGACCGTACCGGTGATTGCCATTGCGGGTGCGGTTTGGGTTGCGCGTTCGGCACAACTTGATATTGGATTCGCACGCAGTCAAACCGAACTGGCCATTCTAGAAACCCAGCCCGGGTATCAACGCGGTCACCTTGCTCGTGTCATCGCCATCTACAATTCGTTGTCCAGCACGTATGACATGCAATTCAGTACCGTCGATGCGGTTGCAAATTCGATCGCTCAATCACAAACGAACTCGGTCGATGAACCGCTTCGATTCCAAACGGATTTCGAAGAGGGGCCGAGGTTGTCCGGAGTCGCTGTGGGCAGTAACCAAACGCAGATGGTTCGCGCCGAACAGATCATCGACCTCGGCGGCGGCATCTATCTCGACGGCGAAACGTTAGTGAACGAGACCGAATACGATTTGCTCGATTCTTTTGTGGCAGTCAAATCGGCGGAAAATCAAATCAGGCTTGCTGTCGTGGGGCTCTGTGCGGCAGGTTCGAAAAACAAACTGCGGTTTCGCGATGATGCCGAGGTGAATGTGTCCGCCGATCTGCCGCTTCAGATATCCCACGTGATGAACGCATTCCTTGCTGACAAATCGATCCCACCGAACTCGTCGCGATTGGTCGGACGCATCGAAGAATCGCTGCCCGGAATGACCGTCACGCCTCAGGCAAAACAGCACACCGCACAGACGGTGGTGCTCGCCAATCTTCGTTTCCCACCGTCGCCCGAGCCCAAGTCGGACGTCAATTTGGTAGTCGATTTTCAGAAATCGTTGACCGATCCAGCGGACTCGGGCTCGGACTCGGAATCGCAAAGCGAAGATGAAGATGACGAGGAAGTTGAAGAGGATGAGTCCGAGAGTTAGTTTGGCTCGTGTTTGTCGTGCCGCACGACAACACTGAATGTTCACCGCCCACCGTTTGGCCCCAGGAAACCTGATGATCACGCTCAAAGGATTTGGAAAAGACTATGGCGATTTCACTGCCGTCCAGAGCATCGATCTCGAGATCGCGGCGGGGGAAACGTTTGGTTTTATTGGTCCCAACGGGGCAGGGAAAAGCACCACGATTCGATTCCTGGCGACATTGCTGCGTGCGAGTCGTGGCAGCGGATCGGTCGCCGGTTGTGATGTGATGGCGGATCCCGTCGGCGTGCGGCAGTCGATCGGCTACATGCCCGATAACTTTGGTGTCTATGACGGCATGCGTGTGTGGGAGTTTTTGGACTTCTTTGCCGTGGCGTATCGTATCGGTCGAACCGAGCGAAAGCAGATCATTGATAACGTGTTGGAGCTATTGGATCTCGGCCACAAACGCAACGATTTCGTCAACGGCTTGTCACGAGGGATGAAACAGCGTTTGTGTCTAGCCAAGACGCTGGTGCACGACCCACCCGTGTTGATTTTGGATGAGCCTGCCTCGGGACTTGATCCACGTGCGCGAATCGAAGTCAAAGCGTTGCTGAAAGAGCTGCGTAAGATGGGCAAGACGATTTTGATCAGCAGCCATATTCTGACCGAGCTGGCGGATTGCTGCACGTCGATCGGCATTATCGAACGAGGCCAATTGCTGATGAGCGGTCCGATCGGCAGCGTGTACCGGCAAATCCGTCGCAATCGAATTGTCGAAATTGACTTTTTAACAGGCTTGGAAGCAGGACTTTCCATCCTAAGAAGCAGTCCGGCACTGCGGTCGCTCGAGCAAGAGCCCACTCGCGTGATTGCCGAGCTGGAAACCGATGATGAGGGCTTGGCAAACCTGTTGGACGAATTGATCCGTGCGGGCGTGCGAATGCGTTCGTTTAACGATCGCGATCCCACGCTCGAAGATGTCTTCATGACCGTGACCAAAGGCCTGGTCACATAGTCGTTGATCGCTCCGCGATCATAACGTGATTGTCGCTGATCTTTCGGAGCGTCGTTTTAAACATGACGCACATGGTTGTAACGGAAGCCGTCAAGACTTTCGTTTTCTGGAATGACCGAGACTCTTGACGAGTTACGCTACCAAAGTAGTTGAATCGACGTCCTCGTGATCATTCCGTATTGATCGCGAGAGCGATCAGCGACAATCGGTCTTAGCGACCAAAGATCTTGTCGATACCACGGCCAAGCTGCTTTTGTAGATAGTTTTCGGCGGAATCTTGGACTGCTTGCACCCCCAACTCTGTCACCACCTTTCGTACTCCCGACGAATCGAGCGTAGGACGCGAGAACGTACCATTGATCGGCAGGGTGACGGGTTGCCCGGCCAAGCCTTGAAGATTGCTACCCAACCAACGCGCATCCAAGGGGACTTGGGCGATCAGATTCAGATTGCCGTTAAACGAGACGTTTCCGCTAGTGACCACTTGGGCTCGGTCCACTTCAAAGAACATCCGTTGGTGGCTGACTACGCCTCGATCGACCGTAAAGTCGACGGTTTGTGCAGGCACGCGAATCAACGTTGTCTCTGGATTCACCGCGTTTTGTGGTTGTCCGATCGATGCGAGCGAGCGGAGTTGTTTGATCCCACTGATGATTTGATTGGCCATCGGGCCCGAGTTCATATCGATCGAATCGATGTTCAATCGTCCGACCACACGGCTTTGTTCCGGCCGATCAATGACCACAATGGCTTCGTCGATCTCAGCACTTAGCGTTCCATCGATGCGAGTCGTATTGGCCGCCAGCGGCGCCAAATACTTGAGCCAACGATCGGTCATGTCGGGCGTCAATCGGATCGAATCCGCAATCCGGCCGGGTTCGATTCGCATCCACAGCGGCCCAGGCCGATAATGCACATCGCCGGCGATATTCAGCCGGCCTTGATCGACTGGGATCGACGCGGGGGAAACGAAAACGCTTGTTTCGGTCAATCGCACCGGAATGTTGGACGGGCCAAACTGAACTCCGGCGACTTCGCCAGCTTCCCAGCCAAGGTTAGCCAAGACGTTGATTGCAATGTGTTCGTCGGCTTGACGCTTAACTGCGATTTCAATCGGCGTCTCTTGGACTCCTTGCAATTGAATCTGCATTCCCGCAAGTTCGCTCAGACGTTTGGCGACTTCGGTCATTTTGATTCGCGCGGGGCCTTTGATTGCAACGTCTCCGAGCGAGTCGTTCCAAACCGCATGACCGGTTAAACTGGTCGCGAACCAATCGCTAGACAGCTTCAGCGAATCGGTCACCACGCCGCCGCTGCTTGGATCGACGTGAATCGTGCCGTTGACTTTTACGTTGGGTTCAGCCCACACCACTCGCGACCCCGAATTCAAACCGCCCAAACCGGTTGCGTTTGAATTCGTTGGGATCGCCCTCGATGTCGTGCGAATGGGGCCAACCAATTGCGATGCCGCACTTGCTTGAGCCGGTTGTATGACGGCGAAGCCCTTGCCGTTTAGCTCGGTTTGGACGGCGTAGCGATTTTTTTGACTGGTGACAATGAAACGACCGTCACAGTCCCCCATCACCAGCCATTCATCGGTCTGGACGTTTTGCCCGGGGCGGTACCCGACTTGGCTGATGGCAGGGATGACACGGTTTGCGATTCGCGTTTTCATGCTGCCTTGGATGCGTTCTAGCTTCGCTTGCCAAGCGATTTCGAGATCGGTCCGCTCGGCACTCCACTCTCCTTCGATGGCCGCCGAAACAGCGTTACCCACAACGGTCAATGATCGGCAATCGAGCGACGAATTGGTCCAGTCATAGTCGCCACTGAAATGCAGTTTGATTTCCGGTTGGCTGAAGTAGCGGTCGGCGTAAGCCACTCGAGGTTGAGTCAATTCGATCGTGGTTCCGGTCAAACGACCACCCGAAGACGAGATGTCCGCACGTGCATTCATGGTGAAGCCGCCGTCGAAATCATGCAGTTCGGCTGGAAGCCACGGACCAAGCGTGTCGGCCAGAGCTTCCAGACGCCCGTCGCCCTGGATACGCAGCGGAAATCGAGTGTTCGCATCGGGGTGTTGGATCCCTTGAACCAGTTCCGCTCGCAAATTCAGTCCGCTGCTTGATAGGGTCGCGTTTGCCACCGACAACGATTCAATTTGGCCTGCCTGCCACTGGCCCACGGCGTCCACTTTCATGTTCACCGCCGGGTGACGCAGCCGATTGCCGCCTGGTAATTCGATCAACAAATCCTTGGCGTCGGCATTGCCGGTCAAACGCCATTGATCGTCACCGGACGCATTCCACTGGATGTTGCCGCGGGCGGATCCTGCTAACGAGGAACTGGACAAATCCACGATCGGACGCAGCATGTTGGCCAAACGTCCAAAGTCGACTTCGATATCGGTTGCTCCACTTTGCAAGTTGCCTCGTCCGCTGGCCGCAGCAAAGGAACTTGTCAATTTGAACTCTTCGGCCTGGATGCGGTCGAGGTTGCTTGACACGATCGCGGTCATTTCGACCGGGTCGATGACCACGGCTTGGCCACGCGACCGCGCTCGCAACGCATCGCTTCGAAGACTTAAACGTCGTCGTCGAGCGTCACTTGATGGCAACGATTCGATTGTGGCCAAGGCTCGTCCGGAAACCAATTCGGCATCGCTGCGGATCGGTAACACTCCGGGCAACGCATGATCCAGCGCCGCCAAGTCGACTTCGGCGCTTGCGGTCCCTTCGAGTGCATCAAGCCAACGCACCGGATTGTCGCTCGCGCCGACCAAGGTGATCGAAGTTGAAAAGGCACCATCAAGTTTCAAGGAGGCAAAATCGGTCGTCGCCACCAATCCTTGCCCAATCACGCGTTCGTTTCGCAGCGTCAAGCGGCCATCGAGCATCGCAAGCTTGTTGGTCCATCGGCGGGCGTCTTGTTGTAAATTGGCTGCCTCGAGATTGCGAACTTGGAATTGGGTCACGTCCGCATCGACCGATCCATCACGACTGCCATGAATCTTTAGATTGCCTGTGGCATCGCCTACCAACTGAGCGGGAATCTGATCTGCATACGCACTCAAGCGTCGACGGACCAAACCGACCACCGATAGCGGCAGCGAATCACAGGTTAGGTCAATGTTCCAAGGTGAGGCTGTGTGGGGTTGGTCGAGCGAAGCATAAGCAAATTCGACCGCTCCTTGTAACGAACCCTGGCTGCCTCGAGGTTCGGCCAAGACGCCCGTGAAACGACTTTGCAGTGAGTCGTTTCGTAGTTCGAGTTTCGTACTCGCTTGGGATAATCGCCAAGTCTCGCCGGTGGTTGCGTCTTTCACGGTCAAGGTCGCGTCGCTGATGTCGACCATCGCGGTGGTCGCAGGTCCGTCGCTGGTAGGTTGTTCCAATAGGGTTTGCAGGTCCGCTTCGACACTGCTTTGGCCATCGCGAACATCACACTGGATGTCGACTCCACGCACCAGGATAGAGCCGAGATCACGTTTTGGAGTGCCGACCAAGTCCATGACGGTCAGTTCCGTGTCGAGCTGCTCGACCCTTAATTTGCTGCCCGCTTCACGTCCCTCGATCGACAACCCCGTAATGCGTAGCGGTGTGACCCAGCCGACACGAACCTCCTGGGCGCTGGCATCAAATCCGTATTCCGCAGCGGCGCGGGCCACCATCGACCTGCCAACCGGCGAATGGCTGACCAGACTCGGGGCGGCAAGCATCAAGAAGCCCACGAACATCAATCCGCCGAGCAGGTAATACCGCTGCCGTCGGCTGCGATTTTCGCGTCGACGATGCGTTTGTTCCTGCTGCGTTCGCTCGAGTTGATCGAGCAAATAATCGTCGGTGGTCACAGGCACATCCTTGCCGCCATTCGTAACGAAGAAGAGAAGATCCGGACCACAGTGTAACGGCAACGGCCCCGAAAGCCCAAGATGAGTTTTTTGGTTCGCGTTTCAGTGACTTTTGCCCACTAAATCATCGGAACAGGGCCACGTTTGGTACGAAAGCTGCCATGCAAATACTAGAATGGAGACATCCGGTGCCCCTCTTGGCGGAAGTTGAAAGTGGCTGAATCAAATTGATTCGGCTGCCCGCGGTACCGACGAAAACCCTGACGCTTTCTTTTCTTTTCGAAGTCGACGGTACAAATCATGATCTATAAGCTTGTGCTTAAAAACGAGGTGCCTGGGCTACATCGTCGTAGTTGGACGTTCAAGCCGCCAGTGTTGTTGGGACGCGATCCTGATTCCAATCTTTGCATTAACCATCATTCGATCAGTCGGCAACATTGCCAATTTACGCTCAATGGTGACGAAGCCTTGGTGATCAAGGACTTGGGGTCGACCAATGGGATCTATGTCAATGACAATCGTGTCCAACAATGTGTTTTGATGCCAAACCAAGTGGTGCAAATTGGGGCGTTGGAACTAGAGATTCAATTTTCGTCGCCCGATGAACTTGCGGAGTCACAGGGTTATCCAAGCGAAGGCAATGTGGATCGAACGCGTCCGTTGCCGGTGTACCAGCTTGATGCTCCGGCCGAGGCCAAGCCGTGGTGGCGCCGCGTGCTGGGGTGATGCCGTCTGGGAAGAGATGCTTGCTCGAGAATGCGAACGACGTTCACACCCGGGCAAGTATCGCTGTGAGCGATTTTTCTTTTTGAGTGTGTGTAAGATTAGTGTAGCGGAAGTCGCGGGCGGCTTGTTGTTTTAGTCGTACGATGGACTTCCTAGTCCGTCGAATACGCCATTGACGGACTAGAAAGTCCATCATACACCAATTGCCGCAGGAAACTTCATTAAATCAACAAGCCGTCAAGAGGTTCGTCTTATACGTTACATGTCAAGCGTGTGCCGGTTTAACCGATCGCACTTTGGATCCGCTGGACCAATGGCCGGGTTGTTTCGGCAGGGCTGCATAATTGATAGGTCGATGCGGCGAGGAAACGGTTGCGCCATGGTGGCGAAAGAACACGGTAATCCTCGAGAGCCGCCGAGCTGAATTTGTAATCGTGCGAATCATTGCCTTTCAAGAACACCAACCGTCTCGCATGATCCACCACATCTTGGGGATTGCCGCCTGCGGACAGCAGTTGGTACATCCGCAGCGACGCCTCTTTTCGACTTTTGCCCATCGTCTCGAACACGTCGGCCACCGTGGCGGATCGATCGTCGGTGGCATCTGCAGTAAGTTCGTCAATGTGAATGTCGCTCAGCGTGCCGCGACCTGCAGCCGCGTCACGAAACATGGGTAAAAACGACGCGTTCTGTAGCAACAGTACTTTGCGTGTCTGGTTATCTGCTGCAGCGGAGAACGCGTGGTGGATCGCGTTGGTGGTGGTAACCGAGTGCAGTGAAACGATTCCACGCTGACGCATCAACAATTCACCCGCCGCGGCAAACAAACCGTTCCAGATCGATTGGACGGCGATGTTTTTCTCAAGCAGTTCAGCAACCATTTCGCTTGCCTCGATCGGTGAGCAATCATGGAGCGACCGCACCAAGTCTCGCGTGGCAATGTCATCGATCCTTCCTCCGGCAAGGGACGTCGAGATGTTCTCCGCCAGGACACGATTGTGACGGCCTGGACGGTCGGCTTCCAAGTCATTTGTCGATGGATTGGGTTCACCGTTGTGATTGAGCATCGCGTAGACAAGACTTCGCATCACCGGTTCCGCATACTCCCATCCGATCGTTTGCAACGTGCGAAAGGCGTTGGACAGATAGATGACTTTGTGTCCGATGCTGCGGAAATCACGCGCCGCGTAGTGGCTCAGCACCTCGAACACTCGATTGGCGCCCTGGTGCCGGACCAACGCCGTGATGGCGGCGTCGGCGGCCGGTTCGTCCCACATTTCCAACGCAGTGCGAAGTGCGTTTTCAGCTTGGGTGGCGTTCGGCAGTGCCGTCTCCTCGACGGCTGGCATCGTCCAATTGCCTTCGCGAACGTCACGCGCTTGCGAGCTTTTAAAATTGTCGATCGCCCAAAAAATTGGCAACCAACGATCTTCGTCAGGACCGCTGATGCTGGCCAAGTGCGCCGAGTTAACGACCAGCACCGCGTGGAATTTAAAGCCCACCGAGGGACGCGGTTCGACGTTTCGCACGCCGGCCAGCAGCAAGGCGGCAAGCAATTCGCGATAGCTAAGTCCCGCTTTGACACGTTTTGCCGTCGCTTCGATGATTGATTGCTGAGGCGTTTCTTCGAGGAAACGCACCAGTGGTTCAATGTCATTGGAAAACTGAGCGATGCCGCGGTCGATCGTGACATCGGCAGCCTTAAGCGGGCCAAGCGATTGCAGCAAGCTGCCAAGTCCCAGGCCGGCCGCTGTAGAAGCTAAAAAGGTCCGCCGCTGTAGCATTGACATTTGATGATCTCCGGTAAGCGAGTGTTGCCTACGATTGTAGCGACTTCACCGGTACACAACCTAAAGCACAGGACCGCAAAGCAATCATCTAAATGGATCGAGTCTTCTGCGGAGCGATTGGCCCAACAGCATGCAAGAAGCCGCCCTCCAACCAGCCCCGCTTCAACAGGGACAGAGCATTAGACAGGCCGCCATTCCCGTGAAGGGACAGAGCACATTGCCTGACCACCCGCCCCCTCTCAAAACAGGGACAGAGCCTGTTTTGGGGGCGGAACCAATTCACGTGAGCGGGCTAACAGTGGAAATGCGGCTCGGTTTCGACCTCGACAAGGCGGAAACTGCGAAAATACGCAAGGGTTTCAGCCGAAATTCGCATGTTTTTCGGCGGCGGCTGCGCAGTTCTCTTATCGGCGACTCTTCGCCATGCTCCGCAGTCAAAAAGAAGTGACGCTCGCAAGCTAATCCGTGCGAGCGAGCAGCTCTCTCGCTCGTCGCCGCAAATGATAGCGGCGGTGGGTGCGGAGGCTTCGCAGCGGATCGACACACTCGGGGCGTCCCGCGACCGTGCAAAACAACCGGCCAAAGTCGCTGACCAGTTCACACCATGTCGTGCCGTCCAAACCCAATCGCTTGAGCACCGGCGGTGTGTCCGCGGGCGTCCGGCCGCTTTTACCGGGGGCGATTTGGCGTGCCGTCCAGTCGAGCATTTCCAGGTAATCTTTGAGCGACATCGGCAGAAAGCCTTTGTCGCTGCAGCGTTTTCCCGACTTGCTCACGCATGGGCCAATTTCACCAGACCGCTCGTCGATCGTGACCGGAGTCAAGAAACTGTCTCGTCGTTTTGCCGCCGGAATGCAATTGCTGCGATTAGCGGTTATGGACTGAATTCGACGCTGTACCGAGGTGTGATCGCTCTGCTCGAGCGTTTCGGCCATCGCAGCACGAATCGGATTCAAGTCAACATAGGCCGCACACGCCAACAGCGAGGCCTCGTCAACAATCCGCGTGGCATGGAATCGGCCTTGAAAGAAATGGCCCGATTCTTCGTCTTCGCGGTTCGCTCGCAGTGCGACACGTTGGCAGAGTAGTCGCATCCACCAGCTGACACTGCTGAGCCGTTTGCGAATTTCGGCACACTTAACGGGACATCCTGCGATCGAGCGGATCTCAGGCTCGGTAGGCGGAAGCGGCAGTCCATCGTCATCTCGCCGATGCGGACAAATCATCATCCACCGGCGTGCCACCTCGTTGTCGCTCCAGGTGGCAACAACATCTGGTCGCGTACGTAGAATCAAATGCATATGATTTGATAGCAAACTATACCCAAGGAGATCTACACTGAAATTTTGGGCGAAGTGCATCAAGTGCTGTTCGATCCACATTTTGCGATGATCGAAATTTTTCCCGGTAAAGGGATCATCGCCCATCAAGAAGCATCGCCGTACGGTCCGACTACAGGTGTGAGCGATGGCAATTTCGTCGGGATCGAAGACTTCCGAGCGTGCAAGGCGAACCATCACACACCTCCGTGTCAGTCAGGAGGAACCGAGCCAAGGGCCAATGATGAATCGTTCGCCTGGCCTGATCAAAAGTCAACCCCCAACGATCGGGCTCTGTCCCCTGCTAACGGTCCCCTGCTAACGCTGTCCCCTGCTAACGAAGGTCGACCCCTATCGATAGAGCTCTGTCCCCAATTGGTTGGTGCCCTCGATCCGACTGGCCCCGTGTGCCCTACGTAATGCTCTGTCCCCGAGCGTGGTCCCCGAGCGTGTCAAAAAGCTCTGTCCCTGACCGAGTAGTCCCTGAGTGAGTACGCTGTCCCTGATGGAGGGCGGTGGGGCGGGACTGCGATGTTAGCGTTTTAGGCTACTCGTACCATCGCGTCAGTCTGCTCGGTTCGGTGGGAGGACACTGGTTTACGTGGGAGTCTGCGCGGTGGCGAAAAATACGCCGGGGGTGCTGAAAGATGCGTCACACTCGACCCGCGACATCCTAGCCTACTGCAAGTTCTGTTGGGTTTACGAGCCGAGACCATTTGGCACAGTTTCTGCAAATGCGATCCGCGACGGCCAATGCCGACACCCAAAGCAGATGAATCACATTCAGCAAATTAGCCACCTTGGAATCAAGAAAACGAAGTTAATGCTTGCCAAACGAACCGCCTTTACTCTTGTTGAACTTCTTGTTGTTATCGCAATCATTGGCGTGTTGGTTGGATTGCTGCTTCCGGCGGTCCAGGCGGCTCGTGAAGCCGCGCGGCGGATGCAATGCAGCAATCATCTCAAGCAAATCGCACTGGCTTGCCACAATTACCAAAGCGCGTTCAGAAAATTTCCTCCCTCGGCAATCGTGGATCTCAGCGTCACCAGCACAGGAAACAACGGATCATGGGGCGTTCACGGTCGCATTCTGCCGTACCTCGAGCAAGGTAACGTTTATGATTCGGTGGATCTCTCGTTGGCTTGGGACAACCAGCTTTCAATCGATGGTTTGAAAATTCCAACCTACGCGTGCCCGAGTGACCCAGGTGCCGACGAAGTTCGAGTGTTTGATGACAACCGACCGTCGCTGTATCCAACGACCTACGGTTTCAACTTCGGTCGTTGGTTTGTCTTTAATCCGACCGATCGCCAAGGCGGAGATGGAATGTTCTATCCGAACTCGTTGTTGAGTTTCCGTGATTGCTTGGATGGAACAAGTCATACGTTGCTGGCCGCCGAAGTGAAAGCGTGGACGCCCTACAACCGAAATGGTGGTCCGGCTTCAACGACCATTCCGACCAATCAAAGCGAAGCCGAGACCATGGTGGCCAGCGGTGCCCAATTCAAGAACACTGGGCATACCGAATGGCCTGACGGCCGAGTCCATCACACCGGGTTCACCGTGACGATGACGCCAAACAGCAAAGTGCAGTACATCGAGAGCGGGCAAGTCTATGAAGAAATGGACTTCAATTCATGGCAGGAAGGCAAGGATGGGATCGCCGGCAATCCAACCTATGCCATGATTACGTCGCGAAGCCATCACACCGGGCTAGTGAATGCTGCCAAGTTGGACGGTAGTATCTCGTCGGTCACTGATTCCATCGACAAGACAATTTGGCACGCACTGGGAACTCGAAATGGACGTGAAGTCGTCCAAGAACAACGTTAGCGACGAACCTTAAGAAACGGACGCAAAGCCGAGCATAAATTTGACGCTGCCGCCGTGCCGGATTTTCACTCCGCTGTGATCCGGCCTAAAATCACGGCAAACGTCGACGCTCGATCGCAGGCTCTATGCCGCATGTCGTTGCTGCTGCGGTCGATGCAATTGTCGCCGCAGTGCACTGACTGTTCTCTGCGTTGCCCCTTGATGCTCTGAGATCACCCGGCGTGCGGCTCGCCCCAATGCATCGGCGCTAGGAATGTCCGTCAAACATCGCTCGACAAATTCACGCAACTGTGCTGCGTCGGCGACGCGGACGGCTCCGCCCGCGTCAATCAATTGATTGGCGATCTCTTTGAAATTCTTGGTGTCGGGACCGAAGGACACGGCGCTACCGTAAGCACCGGGTTCAAGCATGTTTTGGCCACCCCGCGTACCAAAGCTGCCGCCGACGGTGGCGATGTGGCTGACGCCCCACCAATGTCGCAGCTCGCCAATCGTATCGACAAGAATCACGGTACCCGCCGACCAACTCGCTTGATCAAGCGACGGATCGATCGAACGTCGATGGACATTCAGTCCCGCGTTGCTCACCAACGTTGCCACGGCGTCAAAGCGTTCGACGTGACGCGGCACCAATACCAACCGCAACTCCGGATGCTCGGCAATCAACGACTTGAAAATTTTAATCGCCATGATTTCTTCGCCGGGTTGGGTGCTGCCGACCACCCAGACTCGATTCCACGGATCGACGCCTGCCCATTGAATTCGGGATTGGACTTCGACGGTGTCTCGGTTACTCGGCGCATTGTCGAATTTGATCGATCCGGTCACCTCGATCCGCTCAGCCGCCGTTCCGCATGCCGCAAACCGCTGAGCCGCCTGTTCGTTTTGCGCACCAACCCAAGCGAGTCTGGCAAACGTTGATTGAGTCAGGAAGGCAAATCGCTGGTATCCCGCTGCACTGCGTTGACTCAGCCTCGCGTTGGCCACCATCACCGGACAACCGCGGTCAGTCGCAATGCGGATCAAATTAGGCCACAGTTCCAGTTCAGCTAGCACGAGCATTTCGGGCATCAAATTTCGCAGCGTGCGAGATACGGCCCAGCTGAAATCCAACGGGCAAAAGAAAACCCGATCGGCACCGTACAGCTTCACAGCCAAGTCGTATCCGGTGTCGGTCGACGTGGACACAACGACTTGATGCTCGGGATGGGTCGCCTCGAGACGTTTGACCAGTCCGCTAATCAGATTGACTTCGCCAACGCTGACGGCGTGCAGCCAAACCGCGGACTTGCCTGCGGTCAACGACTGGGCGTGCGTCTTGGAGATGCCCCAAAGTTTTTCGCGGACACCACGCCGATAGCGACCATGCCGCAGCATCCGATAGATAATCACCGGCGAAAGCAGTAGCAACGCGGCGGCGTAGAGCAGATTAGCGAACATCGGAATCCTTTCCGAATGGACAAAAAACTAGCGACTAAAAAAACTAGACTACCGGACCGCTTTTTCGCATGCAGCACGATTTATACTTTTTGCCACTACCACACGGGCAGGGATCGTTGCGACCGACACGCGGTTCGGAGTGACGCACCGGGTCAGGACGCGATTCATTGTCCTGGTTGCTCGATTGAGCCGCTCGTTGAGCAGGGGAATCGATTTCTTGGCGTGGCGGGCTGGCTGCACTCGGATCGGTGCGACTGGTGGTCGCTTCGACCCATGTGCTGCGGATGAATTCCTCGTTGAACGATTCCATACGGAAGATCAGATCGGTCACGCGCTCGCCGATCGATTCCCACATCGCATCGAACAACCGCATGCCTTCGCGTTTGTATTCGACTTTGGGGTCAAGTTGGGCGTAGCCTTTCAGTCCCACGCTGCTGCGCAAATGGTCCATCGTCAACAGGTGATTCTTCCAAGCTTCGTCCACAATGCTTAGCAAAATCTGGCGTTCCATCCGCCGCATTTCAGGATAGAAGCGGTCGTCCACCGCACCATCGACCGCCAACGACAATTCTTGGCGGTTCATTCGCAACAAGTCTTCCTTGATCGCCCGGTAGTTGAATTCGTTTTTCAACCAATCCGCAAATTCTTCGAGACTGCCATTTTTCCCGGAGGCAACTGCCGCCGTAGTGTCTTTTCCAGCTTTCCCGAACAACTCGTTCAGTTTTCGCTGTGCGATCTCATTTTTCTCTTTCGCAGCACCGCCGGCCTTGCGACTGAATTCAACAAGTTGTGCCTTCAAGTCGTCGCGGTTCAGTCGTACTTCGTCGGGCGTCAGTTGGGCACCAAATCGATGTTGTACCCAATCGACCAATCCTTCGCGGTCGAGCGAGATTTGGGCACCTTGCTTCTCAGTGAAGCGAGAAATGCCGGCAATGACGGGGTATTCGGATTCCTTCTGCGTGTAGGCTTCTTCGGCTCGCTTGTACAGCGACTCGCTGACTTGACGCAGATCTTCGACGTCGCGGAATTCGTCCGGGGTCGTTTCGATTCCGAATTTGTGACGCATCCACGCACACATCGTTCGCAGACCAAAGTCGGCATCCAAGAACGGTTCGCCTTCCGTCAGATCGACCGTCCCGATTCGCTCGTGGGCTTTTTGGATCAGTTCGTCGGTGAGTTCATCACGATCCATGTTTTTCAATTGGTGTTCTTGGTAATTGGTGCCAAGCCGGGTGTTGGCCCAATTGGTCAGCGCCTTCCAATTCCACTCATCTTCCATCGCTTGAGGAAGATTTTCTTCGATGATCTCGTGAACCGTGACTTCCGCTGCACGTTCGGCTTGGTCGACCGCATACGTCTTGGCCATCTCGAAATCCATATTTTGGAAATCGCGTGACTCGAGTTGGCAATCAAGCTGGCTGCCGGCATACGCAGCGAACGTGTCGACGCCGTAGTTGGGGTCGAGGAAGGTGTTGACGAATTTTTCGATCTGAGCCCGAATCAGATCCAGGATCATGTTGCGAGAACTATGGCCGTCGAGCAAGTTTTGGCGATAGCGATAGACGCGTTTGCGTTGTTCGTCCATCACTTCGTCATAGTCAAGCAAGCTCTTGCGAATTTCGTAGTTGCGTTCTTCGACCTTTTTCTGAGCCGAGGCAATGCGGCGAGTCACCATCGAATGTTCGATCGCTTCGCCCTCTTTCATGCCCAGGCGTTCCATCATGCTTTTGACAAAATCGCCAGCAAAGATCCGCATCAAATCGTCTTCCAACGACAGAAAGAATCGGCTCGACCCCGGGTCGCCTTGACGTCCACAACGACCGCGAAGTTGCAAGTCGATTCGGCGGGATTCGTGACGTTCGGTCCCGAGCACGTACAAACCGCCCAAGTCGCGAACCACGTCGCCTTCTTCGCTCATTTTTTCGCGTGCATCGATCTCTTCGACCAAGGCGTTCCACTCGTCGTCGGGCACTTCCAGCCGGGTGGGGTATTTGTGTTGCAATTGTGCCCACGCCATCGTTTCCGGATTGCCCCCGAGCACGATGTCGGTACCACGACCGGCCATGTTCGTTGCGATCGTCACGGCGTTGATACGACCTGCTTGCGAAACAATCTCAGCTTCACGACCGTGGTTTTTCGCATTCAAAACGTCGTGCTTGATTCCACGGCGTTCGAGCAATTCGGACAACCGCTCGCTCTTTTCGATGCTGACGGTACCGATCAAGACCGGCCGTCCACTGCGTTCGATCGATTCGATCTTGCTCATCGCATAGGTCTCGGGATTCTTTTCTCCCTTGGCGATGATCACGACTTCGTTGTCGTCGCTCTTTTGGATTTTCCCCCAAACCTCGTTGCCATCCTTCAGATTGATCACGTCCCACTTGTGAGCTCGTTCGACCTCATCGGCAAGCGCTTTGAATTTGTCTTTCTCGGTCAGATAGATCAAATCGAGATGTTCGATCCGCTTCATTTCGCGGTTGGTCGGAATCGCAACGACATCGAGTCCGTAAATCTTCATGAACTCGGTCGCTTCGGTCATCGCCGTCCCGGTCATCCCGGAAAGCTTTTTGTACATCTTGAAGATGTTTTGCAGCGACGCGGTGGCGAAGGTTTGTGTTTCTTGTTTGATCGGCACGCCTTCTTTGGCTTCGACCGCTTGGTGCAGTCCGTCGCTCCATTGGCGACCTTCCATCAACCGTCCGGTGAACTCGTCGACAATCACAATTTGGCGATCTTTGACGACGTAGTTGACGTCCAATTTGTATAGGTAATGAGCTTTCAGCGCGTTGTCGATCAAGTGCGGCCATTCCATATTGCCAGCGGTGTAGAAGCTTTCGACTCCCGCTAGCTTCTCGGCCTCACGAACTCCTTCGTCGGTCAACGTGACGTTGTGTTGTTTTTCATCGACGGTGAAATGGACTTCCTTCTTCAGTTGACGCGCGACGCGATCGGCATCGGCGTAGCGGCCGAGATCCAAATCGGCCGGGCCGCTAATGATCAGCGGGGTCCGGGCTTCATCGATCAGAATGTTGTCGACTTCGTCGATGATCGCGTAGTTCAGCGGTCCTTGGCACTGTTGAGCTTCCTTTGGGTACCGGTCGTCACCCTTGGCGGCGGGACGCATGTTGTCACGCAGGTAATCGAATCCGAACTCGTTGTTCGTTCCGTAAGTGATGTCACAGGCGTATGCAGCTTGTTTTTCAGCCGTCGACATCCCGGATTGGATTGCGTTAACGGTCAATCCTAGGTTCATGTACAGCGGGGCCATCCATTCCATGTCACGACGGGCCAAATAGTCGTTGACCGTGATGACGTGAACGCCCTTGCCTTCGATTGCATTGAGGTATGCCGGCAGCGTTGCCACCAACGTTTTACCTTCCCCGGTCACCATTTCAGCGATGTTGCCGTTATGCAGCACCATCCCGCCGATCAGTTGGACGTCATAATGACGCATGCCTAAGAAGCGTTTGCCCCCTTCGCGACAGACCGCGAAGGCTTCTTCGAGAATATCGTCGAGCGTTTCACCATCGCGGAGTCGTTTGCGAAAGTTTTCGGTTTGTTGACGGAGCTCTTCGTCGCTCATCGCCTCGTATTTGGGTTCCAACTCGCCGATCGCTTCGGCACGTTGGCGTAGTTTTGCGACATGACGAGCATTCGCAGAACCGAAAACCGAGGTGATACTGCGTTCCACAGCACCGAAAGCGCCACCGAAGACAACGCCACAAATATCAAAAAGTCGTTCGAAGAAAGACATATTTTTCGTCGGGGTAAGGTCGTGTGCGATTCGGGGGAATCGCAGTATCTGGATGAACACGTCTCAAAAGCACAGGCTAAAAATTGCCCACCACGAGAGCAGAACCTGTGTACGTTTGATCCGTCGGCGCGAGCGTCAATATGACACTTTTGCGGGTCAACATGAAGGTTGTGGCAAATCCAGGACCGAGCCGGAAGCCTCCATGCAATCATCGCGGCACACGTTACAAAAACGCGTACCTAAATGCCGTTACATCCGCAAGTTACGAGTTTAGTGAAGATGGGTCAACTGCGATTGTTTTTTCTCTCTGCGGTTCGTTCTTGCCCGAAATCGCCCGGATCGCCAAAACAATGCCAAAAACGACGATCCCATAGATGGCCAGAACGACATTCATCAGGCCTCCTTGGATCAGTGTGGTTAACAAAACAGGGAAAAAGGACTCGCCAAACGTCGAGATTTCACTCTCGGGCCCGCCCGGCTCGAACTCGAATCCCGTCATCTTTGTTACCAACGACGTCGAGACGACTCCGCAAATGATATCAAGCATTCCCCCGATCGGCACGGCGATCGAGATCAAGACTCGCGTTCCATACATGATGCCTAGAGTCCATTTTAGCGACTTTTTGTTCCGCCACGCCTGCTGAGCCGTCCGCCAATCCAACCAGGTGTACAAAGCACAAAAAATGGCGATTCCAACCAGCATCGCCGGGATTTGCTGGTGCTTGGTGACAACCATTCCAAACAAAAAGCTTGGAATGGCACTCAATGAACAAACAAACGTCCAGCGAATCGCAATTCGCCAAATCGGCAGCCGATGGCGGACGTCCGAGGTCAGGTCACCATTGATATCATGAAGGGCGTCGTCCGACTCTGATTCGATTACCCCCGCAGGGGCGTAAGGATTCGGTCGGGACGATTCGTTCGTCATGCAAATAGCTCGGTGCCAAAGTGAAGGAAATGTCGATCGTGTGAAGCTTCCTCGGCATCAGAATCAAAAACCTCGCCCCCTTCAGCGGACAATATACTGAGAGGGAGTCCGCTTTCGGAAAATCATTCGACGCCGCGTCAATCAGCTCCTAGGATAACATCCGATCGAGCGAATCGTTTTCTGTTGCTTCACGATGTGGATGGAATGGTGGGAGCATGAAACGAATTCCCGATCGCCCGCGTCGCAGCTCCGCCCCCTCTCTTTGCCGTCGAATCCATGCCCATGAGCGATTTTCAATCCAGCCACGTTTTGGCGTACTCTGATTTTCCTCGAACGGACTTTTCTAAAACAATGTTGACGCGAGTTCTCGCTTGCCTGATCGCGGCGGCCAGTGTGTTGTCTTTAACACCCCAAGTCTCCTTCGCCCAAGGCAGTGGTTTAGGGTCTTTTGGCACCTTAGGGGGGATCGAGCCTGGTGGTCGCTATCCGTCACAGGAGTACTACATTGCACTGGAGATCTACCGCAGTGGCGATCTTGAAAATGCATTAGACGCTTTTGAGGGGGCTCTCCGCAGCACCCGCCGCGATATCAATGGGCGTTGGATCGATTCAATTCCTGTGTATGCGATGTTGGCGGAATGTTATTGGCACATGGGCAGCGTACCGCAAGCTCGCGAGAACATTGATGCTGCGATGCAGGTCGCGATTCGCTATCGCGGTTGGTTGAATAAAGTCGATTGGCGGTCAGCGGTCCGTGACGGGGTGCAAGTGTCCCCGCCGCCGGGAGTTTGGCCGGCTGCGATGGCGATCAAACGCATCCCAACGTCCGATCGGATCATGTACCGTTCAGGGCAACAGGTGACCGAGCAAACGTTGATCCAAGGCGGGGTGATCGAAGAACCCAACCTGCGTGCGATGGACATCATCGAAATCATGCGTGGGCTCGCGATCGCGTCGTATCGTCGACGGATCATCTTGGGGCCATTGTCAGAGCAGGACAACTTTGTCAACGAATTGGCCGAGTCCACTAATGTCGGTGGGATCCCCCAACCGGTCGCGCAAACGATGGTCGGAGCACTGCACGGTGCGGCTCGTTTCGCGGCGTACGACGACAAGCGTGCGTTTCCCGAAGCTTCGAAGTCCGCGTTGTCCAGTGGTGGAGCCCATCCATTGTCGGCGATCGCGCTGCTGGTTCAAGCATCGGTGTTAGCCGAGTCCGACACCGCCGAAGGATCGCTTGCTGCGGCGTTAGCGTGCGTGAACGTGGCTGCAGCGCTTGAGCAACCCGAACTGATCGGCGAGGCGTTGCAATTGGCCGCTGGAGTGGCCAGCGACAAGGAGGCGAATGTCGTACGCACGGCTGCCGATACGGCTGCCAATGCCATGCTCCGCAAATCACGACTCGCGTCGGTACACG
The DNA here is from genome assembly GCF_039545035.1 of Novipirellula caenicola. Taxonomy (NCBI): domain Bacteria; kingdom Pseudomonadati; phylum Planctomycetota; class Planctomycetia; order Pirellulales; family Pirellulaceae; genus Novipirellula; species Novipirellula caenicola. The sequence continues at coordinate 250,579 of NZ_BAABRO010000004.1, read as the reverse complement.
GTTTCGTCGCCTCGGCGGATGCGGCTGTCAAATCGCGTGATTACGATGCTGCGACGCTCTCAATCGGTCATGCCAAATCGCTTTCGGACCGTCGCGACGTGGTGCAACCTCGAATCGATGCGTACGGAGCCTTTGTTGCTGCGAAATTGGCTGCGGCTCGCGGTGACGCAATTGGGTTGAAATCGAATAGCGTCGTTGACAAGGCGTATGGATCGATGCGGACCTTTGCCCAGCAGCATCGGGTACGCAATCGGACGCTGGTTTCGATGCCCAGTACGTATCAATTTGCATTGCTAAGCCAGTCGCTTGGAACCCGAATCGGAGGCTCGACAAGCGATGCGATTCTCGAGTACTTCACCAACGATCCGCCGCCCGGATTGTGGCGGCGTGATCCAGTCGACGCGATGACCTTTTTGACAATCGATCGATTGGCCGCGCTGGCAATGCGACTTGCAATCGCGGCCGAGCAGACCGATGGCGTCAAAGTTTTGGCCCGCACCGACACCCTGCTCGCCGAACGGTTCTCGCAAACGATGCCGTTGGCGGGCCGGATCGCACATGTGCGTGTGTTGGCCAGTGCCGATGAGCAGACGCTGAGCGATGATCAGAGGAAATTTCGCGACCAAGGTCCTGCCGAATTCAAGCGGCTTCGCCAGATGGTTTTGGACAATGCCAATTTGCCAGCGGAAACGGTCAACGATTCGGTGGTTGAAAAACTAGCGCAACAACAAGAATCGCTGGCGACGCTGATCGCATTTTCGCGTGGATCGTTGCCACGTTTGGCCCCGCCACGAGTGGATGAAAAAGCACCGATCCAAGGATTGCCGAAACGAACGGCGCTGGTCACGTTTGCGTTTGTAGGCAACCGTTTGTACACGACGTTTTCGTTGAACGGAAATACACAATCGTGGACCAACAACAACACGTCACGATTGCCCGCGATGATTGGATCCGTGTTGCGATCGATCGGTGTGGGCAAGACGCGTGGGGCGCGTTTGCCCGAAGATAACGCATGGCGAAAAGATGCTGCGACGTTGTTGAAGTTTTTGTTTCCCGACGCAAGTTTTTTCGCGGGCACTGACATTGATGATTTGGTGATCGTGCCCGATGGACCGCTGTGGTATCTGCCGTTTGACATGCTTCCCATTGATGGTGAAGACGCTGAATTCCTGGGCGACAAGATGAGTATCCGCTACGCCGCAACGCCTGGATTGGCGGTCCGACCCATGCCCGTTCGCAAAAAGAGTCGAGCGGTGGGGCTTGCAGCCAATCGTTTCTTTGCCCCACGTGACTTGGAGGTCAACACCGCAATCACTGAATCGATCGTCGATGCGGCAGCGGGATCGATCTTGTTGCCTGTGGCGGAGATGCCTCCGACGACGATGCTGGGGCTTGTTTTGGACAGTTTGATCGTCGCTGCGCCAAGCGTGATGGACATGAACAACCCGTTTGCCATGAGCGTGTTGCCGTACGAGGCAGGAAAACCCAACGCATCGCTCGGAGCATGGTTGCAATTGCCATCTCAGTTGCCCAAGACGATCGCATTGGCCGGTTTCCGCTCGCAGGCCGAAGCGACGCGACTCGGGGATGGACGCGATCTGTTCATGACCTTGTGTGCGTTGAATATCGCAGGTGTGGATGATGTGTTGATCAGCCGCTGGGCCGTGGGCGGCGAATCCAGTGCGATTGTGCTTCGCGAATTTTCACAAGAGCTGCCGTTTTCAGGAATGGTCGACGCGTGGAGACGGGCGCGGATGGTGTTGCGGCGCTCTGACTTGGATCCGTTGACCGAGCCGCTGTTGGCCCATGCCGACAAGGATCTTGAAAACGTTACCGGCGAAGAGCCGCTGTTTTGGGCCGGCTATCTGCTGTCGTCTCCGATCGATCCAAACGCCGCAGAAAAGCCGTAGCGAAGGTTGGAATCAATGTAGCGAAACTCGCCAACGGCTTGTTGTTTTAGTCGTACGATGGACTTCCTCGTCCGTCGAATGCGCCATTGACGGACTAGAAAGTCCATCATACACCCCTTGCCGCAGGAAACTTCATTAAATCAACAAGCCGCCAAGAGTTTCGGCCGTTGCGAAGGAGCAGAGCCCCAGACCTAAGCTTCGCTCGCAAGCTCGCTACGTCTAGCCTGGGCTATGCAAATGACTGAACCTTCGGCCCGCCAAATACTTCTGCAAATTTCAAACTCGACGCCCTCCCAGAGAACGCCCAGTCAGCGCTACTTTTGCGAAGCGTAAGCCAACTCACTCCGCCAATTCAGGGAACACTTCAGCGTCGAGATTCATGCGGCTGATGATCGAACGCAAACGGAGCTGAAAATCGCTTTTGAAATTAGCGACCTGTTGTTCGGTCAAATCGGTCTTCTCGGCCACCGCCTTGTTGGACAATCCGACGACATACAACAGCTCGATCGCTTTGAGCTTGGACCAGCTTTCGCCCTGTTTCCACCGCTGGATCTGCTCGGCGATCGCATCACGAATCGCGGACTGTTCGATCTGTTTTCGCTCGCCACTGCGGGCAATCGAGCTGGCAACACGTTCACCGCCAGCGAAATCGATGTTGGTTCCGTCACCCGATGCACGGCGATGCAGCTGCAACGCAGGGCGTCGACCTTCGCGCCGCAGGTGGTCGGTCAATTTGTAAGCACAAATCGAAAACAGATAGCTTTCCAGCCGTTTCGATCCGTCGTAGTTGGGCAAACTGATCAAGAACCCCACGAAGGCCTCTTGCACAATATCCTCACTCGCCGCTCGATCTCGAATCCGGCTGTTGGTGTACGCCAACAACCGGCCTTCGTAACGGTCGATCAATGCTTGCCAAGCATCGGAATCGCCATCGCGAATCCGAGCGACCAAGTGAGCATCGATTTCGCTAGGTTCTGATATCGTCATGGGGTACCTACTGGACCACAATGGGCAAGCTTTCGCTGTGGCTGTTGAATTCGGGAGCATACATGCACTCGATGTTCGCAAATCCCGTTTGGTACTCGCCTTTCAATTGGACGCGTGTGCTGTACTCAAACACATACGTTCCCTTTGGCAAGTAGTCGATGAAGAAATGCGTCGCCGTATCACGAGTTGATTCGTAATACCCCAGTCCATCTTGGTATTTGTACTGAGATAAAACGTTCACCGGCTCGGTGCCGCTGCCGCGATAATCTTTCATATGAGCATACTCCATATCGCGGTCGGTCCGCAAAACGATTCGCACGACCAACTCGTCTCCCACCGAGACCGGCCCATCGACTGCGACCAGCGTTGGACCATCGGCGGTGTTCTTTTTGACAAACAGCTTCTTTTCCAGAGTTAATGGCGTGCCCTCGTGAGGCGTCACTTTGCTGATGTCTTCGAGGTATTGCCAGTGCAAACTGCCCCAAGCCACGCCTTCGTCGACTTTTTTCATGGTGACGTTGCCAAGTTCTGGTTTGACTTCGCCGGCAGCGAAGCGGGCCTCGTAGAATCCGGTTCCGGCTTCGACATTTCCCGGCTCGATCAATTTCTCGCCAAGTTCAACGCGGACCAATTCATCGGACGCCAACAGATCGCTGCCTCGCAGCAGCAATGCGTAGATCGCGTCCGCGGTCGCTTTGGTCGTCTTCCAATCTCGCGTTTGCTTCTGTTTCAACAGCCAAACCTTACACGCTTCGACCGCCTCGTGATCGTTCATCACTTCGTCAAAGGCTTCGATCATCATTGCTTGGGTTTCGATCGGAGCACGGTACCACCACCATGACAATTCGGTGTCCCGCCAATACATGCCAAGCTCTTCATCGCTGACCGATCGTTCTTTGATCGATGCCATAATGCCTTGCGCGGCTTCGGCTTCACCAAATCGCTTCAGTGCCACCGCCATGTGAGCTTGCGATTGCCGGACCGCCAATTTCAACCAATGCGTTTTCGCTTGGTTGACCCAGTAATTGACCGCTTCACGATGTTCCGCTGCAATTGCCTGGTCCTGCAAGAAGAAACTTCGGCCATACAAGTACAACGCGATCGTTGTCGACAGGTGATTTTTGTCGCGATTCTCTGGTTTGATGTCCTCGTACTGCTTGGTCACCCAGCCGTCGAGCCGCGTCAGTGACCGGATCGCAGGTTGGGCATCGATGGTCACGCCTAAATGTCGTATCCGACCAAAACCCGTTGTGATGTACAACGTGATAAAGTCATTGCCGCGTCCGCCGGGGAACCAAGGCCACGAACCGTCTTCGAGTTGCATCTCGGTCAATTTAAACAGGTTCCGCTTCGTTTCGTCCTGCAGCCGATTGCTGTCGAACAGGATACCGACGTTGCGACGAGCCTGGCTTTCATTTTCCGCTTGGCGAACCCAAGGGGTTTCTTCGAGCATCACCGTTTTCAGTTCTTCGTTCTTTTCCAGCGGACTGTCCAGCGCCGCGGTGCCTCGCCACTGATCAAACACACGCTCGATCTTGGGATCGCTGTTGGCGATATGCTGGGCCAACGTGTTGGCGTACAATCGGTTGAATACCTGTTCGCTGCACTCGTACGGATATTCCATCAAGTACGGCAGCGCCATCACGGCGTACCATGACGGATTCGATGCGACCTGCAGTGTCAATGATTGATGTTGTAGCGAGTCGGAGCTACCGGATTGAAGCAGCTTTTCAAAATCAAACTGCTTCACCTGCTTGCCGCGGATCGGCAATGGAATCGATTCCGTTACCAACACACGGCGTGACAGGACTGGCAAATAACCTTCTTCACCATCGGAAAGTCGTCCGGTAGATCCAATGGCCTTGTAGGTCAAGAAGCCGATTCCATCGGGCACGCTGATCTTCCACGACAACGATTGCGATTGGCCGGCGGCAATCGTGAACGATTGAACCGCGGTGTCATTGCCGAGTTTGGTATCAACATTTTGGGTGCTCTTTGCATCGGCAAACGACAAACGAACCTGTCCGGTTTGTTGCGTTGGCGATTGGTTGCTGACCTTGACCGTAAATTCGATCAAGTCGCCTTCACGAACAAAACGAGGTGGGTTGGGTTGGACCATCAAGTCTTTTGCCGTCACTGTTTTGCCGCTTAGAAAGCCGCTGCGCAATTTCGTGTCATGAGCGAAACCGAGGAACTTCCATTCGGTCAGGGCTTCGGGCATCGTGAATTCCATCCGCACAGTACCATCGTCTCCGGCTAGTAGATGAGGAAAGAAGAACGCAGTTTCGTTCAGGTTTTTGCGTGCGGAAACATTTTCGAGATCGACGTTGGCGGCGTCCTGGCCATCGCCACCCTCTTGCGGGGCAGCCTGTCGCTCGCCTCCGGCCATCTCGGCGTCAGCTTCCATCATCAACTTGGCCCCGAGGCCTCCGGGTTCGCCCATCATCGCCCCGGCATCCATGGCCGCCGACATTGGTGCAGGCGCTGCGAATGCCTCCAAACTATCGGTCCTCATTCGTGATCGCATGCCCCCTTTCTTTTGGTTTCGGAATTGGTATCCCCACAAATTTTCCACGATCATCGACGGATAGTGGCGATAGGACAAGTTTCCGTTCCGCTGATTGCGATGCCATCCGTGCCAAATTTGACGCAGCGATTCGGCCGAATTTTCGAACTGGGAATGCATCCTCGAGTAGTCTTGGTAGAAGACGTTGAAACGCTGCATCCACGTGTGCGGCTGGAACGCATCGAGCGACGCGTCATACAACGTCGCCACCATCTCGGCGGCCGCACGTTCGGCGTCGGGGCCTTTGATGATCGCGGTCCACGTCTCTTTGGCAGCAGGATCCAGTTTGGAAACAAAGTGCTCCCACTGGATATCTAGCTCCTTGTTCGTCCACGGCACTTCGATTCGCTCGTTATGGAAGTAGGCTCGGTTTTCGCGAACCATCGTCGTTCGCACGATAAAGCCGCCTCGCATCGATTCGTTGACCGGTTGTTCGATCACAACTTGAGTCGAATTCGCAGGCGTCCAATAACTTTTTAGCAGTTTGCCGCGATGTTCAATTTCGATGAACGCGCGGGCGGTTTCATAGCCGCTGCCCCAGATCGCTCGCATCGTTTCGCCCGGTTCGAGCGAATTCTTTTCTTGCATGAAAAGATCAGGAATCTTGATCGCAAGTTTCTTGGCCTGCGGGTCAAGTACCTTGATCGGTAGCAGTGCGGTGACCTGTTTGCCAAACCGATCTCGTGTTTCGAGCTTGGCTCGGTACGGGCCTGCGGTCAAATCGAATGTCAACTTGGCGTTGCCGGCGCCGTCGGTTTGGAAGTCTTGTTTGGCAACTTGGTCACCGAGTTCCCACGTGTTGAGGTCCGACAAATCAGGTGCCGGTTTCGAGTCCGCTCGATGCAGTGGTTGATAGTGATGTCCACCAAGTGACGGACGGACGACTTCGCTTGGCTGTTTCAATTGATACACCGTCACCGTGCCCTCGGCGGACTGTCCATCACCGTCAAGCGTTTTGGTGGTAATCGAAATCGCGACTGGCTCGTCACTGGTTTGCCAATCATCGGCTGTCATCGTGGCGGCAAGTGCAGTGTAGCCAACGTGGACCGAACGTTGATCCGAGCGTGTTTCGCCCGTGGAATCGGTTACGTCAGCGTAAACCGTGAACTGAAATGTCGGCTCGCTTTCTTCGGGGACCGACAAATCGGGCTTGGCATCAAACGTGATTTCAAACGATCCATCGGCACCACTACGCGTCGTGCCATGAGCGATTTCTTGGTTGCCCTGTGGTCGTGGGGGGAACCACAGACGACGCGACGACCATGTCCACCAAATTGGATAGCGCACTTCGCGGACCACACGCCACGACACCAACGCGTCATCAATCGCGGCTCCGGTGTAGGCGGTCGCTTTGGCTGGGATGGTAACGGATTCGCCCAATTTGGCGGGTGCACTTGGGGCGTCTAGTTTGACTTGAAATTTCGGACGTTTGTATTCTTCGACCCGAAACTGGGTTTGGCCACGCGCGACGCCATCGACCCGCAGTGACATTTGCCCCATCAAGCGGTCTCGCGGAGCGGTCACGCTGCCACTAAAGCTGCCGTAGTCATTCGTGCGGTGTGTCAATCGCTCGATTTCTTTACCGTTGACGTCCGAGAAGACCACCACCACTTGTTGATTCGCTAACGTTTGATAATTGTTTCTGGTTTGGTTGACCGAGAAACTGATTCCTTTGTAGCGAATCGTTTGCCCTGGGCGGTACAACGTGCGGTCGGTAAAAAATTGGGTCTGTTGGTGGGTGCGTTCTTGATTATTCGATTGATAAACCGAAATGCCATGGTTGGACGAAAGTCGTTGCCCGCGATGTGACGCCAACAGGATCAAATTGTGGCGGTTGTTGGCTTTCGTTTTGAAAAAGCCGTTGGCGTCGGTGATGACGGTCGGCAAAGCCACCCGGCGGTTGCCCTCGTTGGCCCAAATCTTGACCGACGCGTCTTGGCGTGGTTCCCCGGTTTTTGCGTCCAGCACAAAGCCTTCGAGCGTTCCCGTGCCGCTAGCGGTTCGCAGCACCAACGCCAACTGGCTGACCCAAACCTCGGCCATGCTGACTTGGTTGTCGTCGTGTGCGAAATCCTCGCGGTGGCTGGCGTACAAGAAATACGATCCAGCCGGGATATCCTCGGGCACCTTCACTTGTTCAACGCGTTCTTGATAGTCCTCGGTTTTTGGCAGATCCGCAGACCAGCGTTTGATGACTTTTTGGTTCATCAAGGCGGCCTGCTGAGCACGATTGAGTTGCATCGGTTGGTAACGATTTGAATTCACGAATTCGTCGAAATCAAACGTCACTAATCGAAAGTACACTTTCTCGACGTTGCGGTAGCGAACATCCACGGTCGGCCACGGAGCGTTCCACACACGTTCGGTCGTGATCGATGCCGAGGGGGCTTCGATTTGCTTGATCAGGTTGTAACAGCGGTTTCCACCGATGCTGTTGGGATGACGAGCCAAGCCTTGCTCGGCGATTTCTTTGGCATTGACCAAGTCGTTTTCACCGTGCACGACGGAGGCCAAGTTGTGTAGGGCACGTGCCGAAATCACGTGCGATGCATGTTCGTCGGCAAACCGTTTCAGTGCCGCCTTGTAACGTGCCGCCTTCTCTTCGCCAAAGGCTTGGTTGTAGGCGAATTCGAGTCGGTGCAGGTCGGCGTCGATGAACGCCGATTGATCCGTGTCGTCGCGGTGAAATTTCAAGAGTTGCTGGTACAACTGGATCGCTTTGAACTTGGGCGAATCGGTGTCCTCGGTTGCCGGAGTCCAATTCATAAAGTCATTGGCGGCAGCAAAAACGGGACTGTCGGCTTGCAAGTCAAAAGCATCTTCGCTGCGTGCACCGGCTTGTTCGGCGGCCGAATAGAACTCGAGTGCTTCGAAGACGAGGAAATCCCAAAGCGTGGGGCGATAGTCGTCCGGTGCCGTTCCTTTTTCGATCAATTCGTCATAGTCAGCGATCGGCGTGTTTTGAAGCACATCGGTGTCGTCGAGTGCCTTGTCAAATTGCTCAGCGGTGACCTCCAAGATCCGCGGCAAATCCCACGTGTTGATGTCGTCGCTAACGGGGGCTTCGGTCTGCGTCCGCTGCATGAACCGCCAGCGGTTTTGCTGGAAAAAGTGCCAGTACCAATGAGCGACAATCGCCTGCATCATCGGTTGCATCGCGGCGGGCGCCTGCTCGATTTCGGCCTTCATGTGAGCAATTTTTTCTTCCGGACGATTTCCCTGAATCGTGCCTTCGAGCGAGATTTTCATCCCAATTGCCTTGATCGCTTCGTCGTAATCTTTTTCGGCCTTGGCTTTGCTGATGATCGGTTCCAACTTTTCCACGGCCGTTTTGGGTAGCCCCTGATTGATGGCGTCCTGAACCTCCTTCCAGGTGGCCTCGTTGGGCTCGGCCGCCCACAGCAGCGTGGCAAACAGGAGGACAAAAACGCTGGCAAAACCGAACTTTTGAAAGTTAGAGATGCGGTACGACAAGAGAAAGCTCGCGCGTTGGGGGTAGCTTGAAAAGGTGCGTCAACGTGATGGTAACGAACGGCGGACCGATTTATTAGCCGGAAAACTTTTAAATCTTGCCCTTCGTACCGCCCGCCGTTGGTGGGGATGCGAAGTGGCGTCGCTGCCCCCAAAATTGCGACGCCTTATCCCCAAAAAGCGGTGCTACCGAGTACCCGAGGACGCTGCCACCACGTTGGGAGGGACGCGCCGTTGTTGAGTCGCCTTTTTAATCGCTACGACAATAGCCCCCACAAGGTGCGGGCTGACAACGCCAGCACCACGATGAGACCAAGCCAGCTGAGCACTTTGATGGCAATTGGCACGCGGACGGCAAGCTTTTGTAACTGCCAAACGATCACGATCGCCAGGATTGGGAAACAGAGCACCGTCAACGCCTGGGCGATGACAATAAAGCTGACCAAGTCGATCCCCGTGATCGTCACCGTGCTGGCTACCAGCCATCCCAACAACAGTGCCACGATGGTCGAGGTGCGGACGCTTGTGGAAGACATTTTGCTGCTCAGTCCGATGGCGTCGCAAAACACCACGCCGCCAATGAGCGCATTGACGAGAAACGAGCTTGCCGCGCCCGCAAAAATTCCCAGCGAAAAGACGATTTTTGCCCACGTGCCAAACATGGGCTCCAGCGACATTGCAACCATGCTGGCGTCTTTCAACTCGCTGGGGTCGATCACACCATGCAGCGCTGTCGCGGCGGTTACAAAAATCATTCCGGTGATCAGCGCGAGCGAGGCAATGCCGACAAAACTGTCGACCAGCCCGACTCGCAAATCCGCTTGCGTCCATCCTTTCTCTTTGACTTGGTACGACTGATAGAATGCGCCCGCCACCGAAAACGTCGTCGCGATCATCGCTCCGATGCTTAGCCAAGAAACGGCCGCAGCGGTATCGCCAGGCGAATTTGTCTCGCCACTGGCTGCAAGCTTGGGGATCAACCCCATGCCGATCTCGCTGATCGATGGTTGCGACGCGATCATGCTCAATCCAAACGCGACCACCATCATCCCGACCAAGACTGCCATCATCCGTTCGACCAATCGATAGAGATCACGCCGTCCCAACACAACGATCGCGATAATCAATAGATTGACGATTAGCAGTAGCGATGTTTTCGCTAGGGGGCTGAGGTTGTCTAGCGTCGAGGGGCCAACAAAACCTCCCGCCGCCATCAGCATCGCATTATTATTGGACGCTTGGAAAAGGGTGATCGCAATCATTAGCGAACCGCCTACGATCCATGCGGCCGGCCGACCAAAGGTGTCCGCCACACTTTGGCAGAGCGTTTTCCGGTTGCACACGCCGATCATCATCGAGGCCATCGTCATGCCGATCATCAGCAGCCCGGCAAACGGCACCACCCACAGCAAATCGAGCCCGTATTCGCAGCCCACACGGCTGGCGCTAACGATGCTGCCGGGACCGAGAACGACGGCTGCGACGACAATCGCCGGCCCGACTCGAGTCAACCAGCTGAACCAATTTTTCGGGGCCGACGCGGAAATTGGGGCGTCACTCGCATCAGCCGTGTATGTTTCGCTATGATCTACCACAATCGGTTACCAAAAGTGCCATGAAGTCGGCCAGTCCTTCTGGCCCGCAGCAACATGTTATAGTCAATATCTATAGAGATTTGGGGTCGCCAGCATTTCGTCGCCCTAAGATCCGTGGATCTGACTATCATTTCCAATGCGATTTCCACTGCTGGAAGCCCAAACGAAGTTTTCCTGCACCCGGAATTTTTGCTGCACCCCATTTGCTGCACCCCGTCTGATCCCACCCGTCCGAACCCCACCTCAACGTCAAAGTGAAGATGCGTACGATTTTAGCCGCTGATCGAACTGCCATGGGCCACTGGGTTGCCAAACAGGCTGCCGAAGTGATCCGAACCGCAATCCAACAACAGGGACACGCCACCATTGTGATCGCCACCGGAGCGTCACAATTCGAAGTGTTGGGCGAATTGGTCAAACAACCCGACATCGATTGGGGCAGTGTCACCGGATTTCATCTGGATGAATACATTGGTTTGTCCGCCGATCACCCGGCGTCGTTTTGCCGCTATTTGAAAGAGCGTTTTGTCGACCACGTGCCGATTTCGCAATTCAATTTTCTGTATGGTGACCAAGACCCCAAGCAAACGATTGCCACGATCGGTTCGGCGCTTCAAAAAACGACCATCGATCTCGCTTTGGTCGGCATCGGTGAAAATGCACACTTGGCGTTCAATGATCCGCCTGCCGATTTTGAAACCACTGATCCGTACTTGATCGTCAAACTCGATGAAGCATGCCGCATGCAACAAGTCGGCGAAGGGTGGTTCCCCTCGCTCAGCGACGTGCCAACCGAGGCGATCAGCATGTCGGTGCACCAGATCCTCAAAGCGAAACGAATTTTTTGTAGCGTCCCCGATGCTCAAAAAGCCACAGCGGTTCGCCAAACGCTCGAGGGCGGAATCGACCCGATGGTGCCTGCCAGTATTTTAAAGCAGCATGAAGGCACGACGCTGATCATCGACAAGGCGGCGGCAAATCAATTGAGTGAAGAAACTCGGAACGAATTGGAACCGATCACGTGAGCGGCTTTATCGACTTGCAAGTCAACGGCTATGCGGGAGTTGACTTTAATTCCGATGATTTGCACGAATCCGACTTCGTTGCTGCCTGTACCGAATTGGCTTGTGATGGAGTCGAGCAAACCTTGGCGACCATCATCACCGCGCCGATGGATCAAATGGTATCGCGAATCGCTCGCATCGCCGATTGGATTGATTCGGTCCCCGAAATTCGTAAACAGATTGCGGGGATTCATGTCGAAGGCCCCTTTATCAGCCCGGTGGACGGTTTTGTTGGAGCGCATCCCAAGCACGCCGTCCAGCTTGCCACGATCGAGGCGGCCGGACGATTGTTGGATGCGGGCAAAGGGTATGTGCGATTGGTGACGCTGGCGCCGGAAATGGATTCGGACGCTACCGTGACGCGTTTCTTGCGGGACCGCAGCGTGGTCGTCGCCGCTGGGCATAGCGATGCGTCGCTAGTCGAGCTGGACCGTTGTATCGACGCAGGGCTCGAGCTTTACACGCATCTGGGGAATGGATGTCCGAGTCAATTGCATCGGCATGACAATATCATTCAACGGGTTTTGAGCCGTTCGGATCGCTTGATGATTAGCTTCGTTGCCGACGGACATCACGTTCCGACATTTGCACTGCGAAACTATTTGCGCTGCATGCCAAGCGAAAACGTGGTGATCGTCAGCGACGCGATCGCCGCAGCGGGGCTTGGGCCGGGCGAATACCAATTGGCCGGACAAACGGTCTATGTCGATGACGATGGCGCTGCGTGGGCGGCATGCCGGACGCACTTTGCCGGATGTGCAACGACGCTGCCGCGGATGCGTGAGATCTTGATGCGAGATCTTGCCGCGACCGCAGCCGAGGTGGATGCTTGGATGCGGGACAACCCGAAACGGTTGCTTGGCTACACGCCGGCGACTTCGGCCGCCTTGTAAACCACTTGGGCTCGGCGGAATCCCAGTCGCTCGTACAGTCGCACTGCCGCGGTATTGTCGGTCGTCACTTCAAGGTGCATTTGCGATAACCCGGCGGCGCGAAATCCTTCGGCGGCACGCGCCAACAAGATGGAACCGAGCCCACGACCGCGATGCTCGGGGGAAACACCGACGTTTTGGATCGCGCCCCAGCCTTCCAACTGCAAACCTTGGATCGTGCCGACGGGTTCGGCGCGGGTGGAGCGAGTTGGGCGGAAATGGACCAACCAAGTCGCTTCGGGGACAAAGCTGATCCGCCCAGTAATCTCTCGCATCAGACTCAAACAGCCATCGCGTCGGGCCAAACAGGGGAAGACGTTGGCGTCAAGCTCTTCGCGGAAACTGCGGTACTTTGCCGTCGCATGATCGCGAAGGAGATCGTCCGAAAAGGGAACCAATTCGTAGCCCGCTGGTGTTGCCACTTCGTCGATCATGGGGCCGGTGAGATCAAACTCCATCCGAAATCGCTTGAAGTACGTTAATCCCATCGTGTTTTATCCAGCAACCTTGGCCGATCGAACGCCCTGATTTGGGGACGCAGCATTTGGCCTGAAAATTTGGCCTGCAAACCCGAGCTTGATCGCCGCGTCAGCCCTCTTTTAAGCCTAACAACTTTGATAAAGCCTAGCACGCTGCAAGGATGCTGTTTTCGGCGTCTCGCGGCAAATAGTGTCCTGCGGCTTTAAACCGTGCGGTTGCTTCGGTCTCTGCGGTTAAAGCACGTCATGCCTGTCGTAGCGAACGCCACCGAGCCGACCGATTTTTAGCGGACTGCCAACCTCGGACTTCATAGTCGGCAGTCGTCAAGACTCTCCTGCGATCAGGCATGTCCCCCAAAACTTTTGGGGAGTGCCGCTTTTGCAGTTTTCTAGGGGACGACTTCAAACACGCCGGGAGCGAGCACTTCGGGTTTTCGTTTCGATCGTATCACCAAAAAGGCAATGATCGCGATCGCCACGGCCATCAACCCGATTCCCAGCAGCGGTCGATAGACGATCCATGCGGTCGCAATCGTGACCAACGAAAGACTAATCGCAATCCCCGCAGCCACGAACGTGGTTCCAAACGCCACGATGCTGCCCAATAGCGGGATCACGTCCCCCAAGACCGCGAGTGGTTTCATCCCCATTAGAACTCCGAAGAACATCAAGATCACGCCGACTCCGCGTAGTATCCAGGTCAGATTGGCATTGTCGGCTTCGGCGCGGGCGATCATCGCTTCGGGGCTGACCACGCCCACCGACAACATGTTCAGTTCGGTGCCCGCGTGAGTCGCATAGGGTTCGAACGTTTCACCGAATTGTTTGGCCATCACGCTAACGTCGGTATTCGGTGTCGAGCTGAATCAGATCCGCACGTCGCCAATCGTAGGGGTGTCGCTCGTGACGACATCGGCTTGAGTTCCTGCGTTGGCAGGCTCTGACTGCGTTTCCACCGTCGGGTCATGCGGATCGTTTGGACCTGAGTTAACCGATCGGCTGCTTTCAGCGGACGCAAGTGGTTTGTTCGCGGGCCAATACAGCCGTGGCGAACCATTGGGACCGTCGTTTCGCAGGATAGCGTGATCGCGGATCTCGGCAGGCAGCGACGCCTTGGTAAACGAAAGAGGCTCTGAGAGATCGATCTGGTTGACCAACGAATCGGGCAAGCGATATCCACCCAAAACGACGTTGCTGGCCTGAACGGAACGATTCTGAAACGGCATGTGTGGCGGATTGTTGCGTCCGGACTCTTTGAAGTCTGCCGAATCAATCCGATGATCGGCCCAGACTTTTTCGTAGCTGTACGTCGTTGTGGTCGTCGTTCCGCCGCCGACTTTCTTTTTGGTTTTTCGATCCTCGTCCTCCATCCATTGGTACATTTCGACGTGTCGGTTCAGTCGAATCCCCTCCAGCGTGATGGCGAACGCGTCGTCGGTCAACCGTTCCGACGAATGGGCTTTACCGCTGACATGAACGAAGTGGCCATCATGCGACGGATCGGGGGAATCCGCATTCACGCGGACCACCGCTCCGGCACCTTCCTTGAGTCCCTTGGCGGTACGGACGGCGCGTCCTTCGTTCCAAAACAGCAGCGGAAACGAAATCAAAAACAGCAGCCCGCCGATGACGATGCCTTTGATCGACCCGACGATACGGCTAAACCAAGATTGATGAGTGACTTCGGTAACCATCCAACCGTTTCCGCATCCAATGGGCGAGTGAAAAAAACGCCAGGTCGCCGCCGAAAACCGATGAACGTATCGCGAACACGCGACCCATGATCCGAAATCATACTCGAATTAGACGCTATCGTGGGGGCGATGAAGATTGCGTCAGAATCGTCAGGTGACGCCCACGAGCCTAGGGGATGTGAGAAGACACACGTAACGCCTTATTTTCAAGAAGCGAGCACGATCGTCCGCAAGCTAGTCCGTGAGTTTGAAAAGCATTGTTGTCGATGCTCTGGCTAATGGTCCGTCTTCGATTCAAGTTTGAGACCGAATGTTGCAGTCCCGCTGGCAGATTTCTCGACGCATTGATCGAGAATTGACAAGTGTCCACCTCGTCTTGTCTCCATTATCGTGGGCCCGTCCAGCACGGGGCGTATTCGCTCGTCGCGCGGCACACCGTCTGGCACGCCTCGAATTCTATGCAGTTTTTAAGTCTATAGCGTTACATCAAAGTCATGTCCGCTACCGCCAGCGGAAGCTGGCTACTGAGAGCCTTCGCAGTCTCCTTCGCTATCTCCGGCTCTTTTGTTTGACCGCGAAGGAGGTGAAACGGTACGATCTTGCAGGGCTATTGGCGGATGGCCCGCCATAATTTGGTTTTCCGCCTACGTTCATGTCGTTGGACTCATGGAAAAGGAATCAAAATGTTGTTTGTGAACCAGAAGCGTGACACGCTTAAATCTCGGCGGCGACGACGGTTGTTGGCAGAGAGTTTAGAGACGCGGGCGATGCTCACGACATTCTATGTGGACGCTGAATTTGGCGCGGCAGGTAATGATGGTACTGCGCAATCCCCTTTTGCGAGTATCACCGAGGGAATTCAGGCAGCGATGCAAAGCACTGGCGCTGATGAAGTCATCATTGCACCAAGGGCGGCAGGAGGTGCTTACAACGAGTCTGTCTCATTGCAAAGCCATGGCACCGACGATTCACCCATCGTGTTGCGAGGAGCAACCGGCAACGCAACGGATGTTTTGTGGACATCGGCTGAGGGCCCAGGTCTTTTAGTCGATGCTGCAATTGAACTGACGATCCAAGATTTGAAGTTTGAAGGAACAGAACTGGCTGGGATTCGCGTTGTCAGCGAGGCCGACGTCACCGTCGACAACGTGCATGTCCAGGGGTCACGCCGGAATAGCGGAATTGTTCATCAAAACGGTGATTTAGTGGTTCGCAACAGTCTGCTTGAAAACAACTTCCAAGGTTTGTGGTCTGCCGAATTGAGAGATGATGTGTCAAGTGAGATTGTTGACTATCCGGACAATCTGACGGTGGAAAATACAATTTCAGCGAACAACAACGCTAACGGGATTTATTCTCGTAATGCCACCGGAGATGTCGTTCTTGAAAATGTGCAAGCGACGGACAACCGATTCAACGGGGTTCGGGTCTGGCAGATCAATTTAATCTCGATCAACGATGGGGAATATTCAGGAAACGGTTACAGCGGGATCTCGATAGAGGACAGTGAATCGCCAACCCTTCGTGGTGGGGTGATGTCGGGTAACGGTCATCATGGTGTTTGGGGACGCAACAATCAGTCGCCTTCGATTGGCGGTGGTGAGATGACCGACAATCTACTGACCGGTATTCATCTATCCGGTTCTTCCGACGTGACCATTACGGACACTTTGGTTAACGGCAACGAGGTGCATGGCATCAAGATCGTGGATGCGGATGGTGTTTTAATTGATCAGGTCACCGCGACCGAGAACGGCAGTATCTTTTCGAATTCAACTAGTGGTGGCGGCGGGATTGGGGTTTTGCCCAGTACCGCCGCGCCGATCGTGATCACCAATTCCGTGGTTTCACGTAACCAGACGCGTGGTAACGGTGGAGGCATCGAGGTTTGGGCATGGAGTTCGGTGAACTACAACTTCATGTCCGAGGTGTACATTTCCAACACCGAGGTTACGGGAAATCAAATTGCTCCTGATGTGTTCCGGCACGGGGGTGGAGTGGCAATTTTCGGATCCGCTAACTCAACATTCGCAAACGTCCTTGTCGAAGGTAATGTTGCCCGAGGCACAGCGGGGCTTCATTCCTACACAGGGTTTTCGACCCCCGAAGGATTTCCAACCATGACCGTCACGGACTCGACGATCGCCCATAATGTTGCGCTTCGCGAGGGGCCTGGCATCGGAGCGGGGGCGGCTGGGATTTATCATGGCAATGGTCACATTGAGCTTTCAAATACGACGATTTACGAAAATGATGGCGGCAATGCTGGTGGCATGTACTTGGCTTCGATCGGCGGCAACATCAGCAACACGACCATCTCTGGCAATAACGGGGTGATTGTAGGTGGGATGAATTCACGAGTCGTCCGAGAAGATCTCAATATTCGAAATGTGACCATTGTCGAGAACCACGGAGGTAACGCCGGTGGAGTGACGTCGCTGTCGAGCAAGCTGAACTTCGGAAACTCCATTGTTGCTGAGAACACGAGGGGCGATTCAAACGATGGATCCGAGGATGACCGACTTGCGAGTGATGTGGCGGGTACCGCGACCACATTAGGAGGGAACTTCTTTGGAGAAGCTGACAACGTCGACTTGGTTGGGTCTGGGCAAGATCAAACCGGAACTCAAGCGTCACCGCTTGATCCACAACTCGGCTCGTTGCAAGACAACGGAGGAGCGACGCTGACCCATGCTCCGTTGCCGGGTAGTCCCGTCGTGGATGGTGGTGTTGATGCATTGGTCGAGTTGATTGCCACGGATCAACGAGGTGCGGATCGCGTCCAAGGAAATGCGGTTGATATTGGCGCGGTCGAGCAAACGGTATTCCATGCGGATGTTGAAATCCCGAAGAGTCACTTGAATTTAAATTCAGCCGACAAAGGCAACAAAACGGTGAGTGTGGTGATACATTCCACCAACCAATTGGACGCAACTTTGATTGACGCCTCCACCGTGGTGTGGGCTTCCGCATCCGCAAGCGGATTTCAATTGCGTGATGTGGATGGCGATGGGGATCTCGACCTGATCGTTGACTTTAAGCTACGTGAAACAGACTTAGTTGATCGCTATCGAGACGCATTGATCTTGGATGATTCCGACAATCAGGTGAGCGTGGATGTGCCGGTCAGTGGAATGACTGACGATGGACTTCGTGTGATGGGATCGGGCAGCGTCGATTTGGTGATGACAGGAAAGGCTCTACGAGATTTGCTGCGTTCAATCGACGAGTCCTGATTCGCACCGTTGAAAATCGATTGCGTGAATTTGCACCAATCAAATTCACGCAATCTGAATTGGCACGGGGCTGACTTCTCGTCCCGCTTAGGGGCCGCGGTCCCTGAGCGGGACAGAGCATGTTTTTCGAGACGCGGAATCGCTGCATCATGCTCTGTCCATTTCATTCTATTCTTTCATTGGGCCCGTGACTCAGTCGGAACCATCGATGGGCGAGTCACTGCCTTCTTCGGCCGCCGATGGGTTCTCGGCAATGTATTGCTCGAGTTCGTCGAGTTCGGCCACCTCCGATGGGGCTCCCGAATCGGCACTGCAACCAGCGTTAACGACCAATGCGAACGTGAACAGTGAAAGTAGCATCCAAGATTTTGACATGTTTAAAAACTCCTAAAACGATTTCGAGTTGATGCATCCTCCCTCCCAAACGGTCTCGCTTGGGAAGGAGGACAGGGGATCCAATAAGGAAAGGTGAACGACTAGAAGTCTTCGTCGATGATCTCTTTGCTGGCGCGGGTTCCAAGACTTCCCCACAACCCAAACGGGCTCTTCGAACCAGCGGGCAATCGGTTGCTCTCGTTGCTAACGTGGGCACTCGTTTGGTCGCCTGCTTCGATCGAGTCGGTGACGAATTTGACAGCCCCATCGCCCATCAAAACATGCACACCGCCTTGGTGACGACTGCTGGGCGGGTAGATCCCGTCGTTGAAATTGTTGCTGTCAGCACAGAGATACGAATTTGGCGGTTTGATGGTGTTTAGCATCCCCCAAATTCCGCGGCTCATCGACCATTCGTATCCACGTCGCTGCTCGGCTCGTGGAATACCGCCGGCGGTTTCAAATCCTGCGGACGGCGGTGTTTTCCAGAACCCAGGACGTTCGGGATCCACCTTGCTGTCGCATCGGGTGTTACCATTGGCAAGCGAGACGCTGCCACCGGTCTGTTGATTGCCACGTGTACGAACATCGTTGTCGCCTAAGTCGGTTGCAATTTCGCCCGCACAAATCGTGTTGGAAAGTCCATCGAGGACGTCACGAAATCGACTTTTTCGGCGATGTTTGAAAAAGCCGCGGCATGCCGCTCGGGCTCCGGCCGCATTGGTGTCCACGCCGCGATCGTTGACGCCACCGTTGATATAGCGTGCCGAATCGCCAACACAGCCGAGGTAGTTGGTGCGGCCTTTCGCCGGCAAACCGACACCAGGATCGCTGGGGCATCGCAATCCTGGAATCTCGGTCATCCACGGCGCATAGTAGGAAGCATTGAAGTTTGCGATATCCATGCGTGGGTTCGGCCCCATCGGCGGCCACAACGCTCCCGTCTTTGGATCTTTGAGTGGATTAGAAATCTGTTCCCAAAGTGCTTGCTGCTCCATGAAAGGAGTCACCCCAACGAGCCAGCTGAGTTCCAGAAAGTTGGAAACTTTGGGAACCGCTGCGGCGCTTCCACCGACACGATTACCACCGGTGGCGACGGTCGTCCCCCCGCCGTGGTCCGGTAATTGTTTGTAAGCGGAATGGTAATTGTGTAACGCCAAGCCGATCTGTTTGAAGTTGTTGCTACAACTCATCCGGCGGGCGGCTTCACGGGCGGCTTGGACTGCGGGAAGCAACAGTCCAACAAGTACACCAATAATGGCGATCACAACGAGCAGCTCCACGAGTGTGAAGCCTTTCTTTCGAGAGTCGACGCGCATATGCATCTCCTTTTGAAAAGAGTTTGTTCCAATAAGCGGAACGCGAATAGATTTGCCTTGCCCGATAACGACAAAACGCAAGGCACGTCAGAAATCAGCCCATCCACCTTGCTCGATGTGCTGGTGCGCTACGACCGAAACCGCTCAGACGAGCTCATTGGGTATTCGATAGAAACGTCCACCATTTGGCTTTAAGGTGGATTTGGACGCCGAAGTGCTGACTTGTGAGGCCAACTGTATCCCCGAGAAAGGAGGGGTACCTTAACGTTTTTGCCAAAACAAGCACAAAAGTGCCATTCGCTTCGGTTTTTCGTAATCGCGGATTGGACGCTGGCGATTCGCTCGAGCCGATCCCAAGGCAGGTGGCGTCTCTAGCGAGTCGTCGGTCGCCTTAACTGCCGCTCGCTTTTGAAAAGAAGGGCGCCGGTTGCAATTGCGGTTACCGCGACCGAACCGACGCAAACATCACAGCATGGAGCCGCCTCATTGCTGCAGTGAGGCAGTCAATAGACTATTGCTCTGAAGGAAATTCAAGTTTTTTGAGCGAGTGCTTGATCGCTCCTAGCAGCTTCGACGCGTTGATCGAGAAGCGATAGGTGTCCACTTTGTCCTTGGTTTTGTTCTCGAGTTCAATGAATTTTGTTTCTGCCTGCGACTTCGACTTTAGTCCCCAGTCGGGGCCTTGGATCGAAGTTGCGATCGGAACGCGTTGCTGTTTGTCTGTGGATCCTTCGGCAATTTTTCCTTCGATGGCTTTCACCAACGCCTTCGCTTGGTTTGGGGTCATCATCAACATCCCGCCTGCGGCCGGTACTGTTTCGCCCGGCTGCAGCGGCACCATCAGCGAGACCTGCAACGCCGGATCCATGCCTTCGTAATCGGTCGCGTTCACGTACGTGTAACCGGTTCGAGACGATTCCGAGTGGACGAACGGTGATGGATCACCGATCCACGATCGGTCGCCGATCACAACCGATTGAAGATTGGGATCAAACGTATCGTCATTGGGATTCCAATCTTCCGCCAATAACGGGGCTGTGATCATGCAAAGCAGCACGCATGTGATCATCCGATTCACTGAGAGGCCTCATTTAGCTGGGTGTCGAAACGATGTTGTGGATACAAAAACGATAATGTCAAAATTAGCGTGTTTTCGCGGATTTCGCGGGTTATTTGGCAAAATGATGTTGCGATGCCAAACCGACCAGTTTAATCGGATCGCCACCCGAAGAAATGCATTTTCTCGTCAATATTGCGACGTCGAGGGATGCCGCGATCATGGCATCGCGTACGGCAACTCGTAGACCGCGTAAGTTTTGTTCTCGTGCTCTGCGAGCGGATAGACGCGGACCAACGGCATGTGTTGGCCTGTGATCCGTCGATCGACGATGATGTAGTTCACACCATACTTCTTGCGGTAGTCGAGCAACGATTGATAGTGGATCGTGACGCGAATCGTACTGAGCCGCTCCGGATAGATCTCGCGAAAACGCGTGTACCACTGATCCAAGCTTTTCGAATCCTGAGGCACGTCCTTCCAATTCACCACCTCCGCTCGTTCGGCGTACCATTTAAAGCTTTGCTGATGACGCGGCGTCAAAAACACTTCATCACGATCGGTGGCCAAGCGAACCCAATCGCATACCTTTAGCCAATCCTCAAACACTTGCTGTTGTTTGGCGGGCGAGGCGTTGACGTCCCAGCCCAACGTCGCATTGCTGGCCGAAGGTGGGACTGCCAATCTCATTCGTTCGAAACTGCTGATTCCCACCAAAACCAAACAAACCGCCAGTCCTGCGACCCCCGAGATCCAGATCGCTTTTGATTCGCGACGCAGAGCGACACAACGCAACAACAGAAGGGCAAACCACAAAGCGACCACGGCATCGGATAGCCGGAACCAGTAATACCGCAGCAATTTGGCCGCCAGATCGGGGGCGTACGCTTTCAGCCCGCCTAGGAACAATCCGAACACGGCAATCAAAATTGCACCGATCGCAAACGCGCGGAAACGATTCCAGCCTTCGTGGTCACGGGTTTCAGCATGAATGGGCCGACGCGTGATCCAGGCAAGTGTGATGGCGGCGATCAGCAATACCGCGTGCCGCACATACCAATGAAACTGAAAATTCGATGGCAACAAATGATGTGGCAATCGATAGAAGGTATAGATCCGGGCGACTCGCACCGAGTCCACGGCCCCGCCATCCATCGTCAACCACAATGCCGGTAGCACTCCGATCAATGCGATCGCGCCCCCAAGAAATAGTGCGGGGGTAAAAAACGCCTTGCGATCTTCTCGAGCGCGCAGCCGTTCGCAGAACAGCCACGCGATGGCGGCTGCAACAACGGACCATCCGCCCGAGAGCACGTGAAATGCCGAGGCGATTCCCAGCAGGATCCAAACACGGTTCCAGCGTCGGTACACCAATTCTGCGAGCGCTGCCAGGACGAATCCGTACGCGGGCACCTTGGCTTCGATCCCGCCAATCACCCATTCGCCTGCGAGGTTTCCGTACTCGATTGCCGCGATCCACGCGACTGCCACCCCCAGCGTGGCAAATTGCAGCGGAATCAGTGCGGTGGTCAATCGATACAGCCCGATGGCGATCAAGGTCCAACCGACGAAGCGGCCGATCCACGCGGTGGCTTCAAGTGACACAAAGAGCGTCGGCCAACCAAAGGCAAAATAGAAGGTCGTGTGCGCCTTGCCCGATGCCGTAAACAAATCGTTTGCACACCAATCGGGTTGCCAGAAATTCTTGGCCTTCACCAAATAGTGAGCTTCGTTCACCATCGGCGGTGCATCGGCGGCGTAGATGAAAAACAACGCGACCACCGCGATCACTTCGACTGCCGGCCACCAGCTTGCCCGAGGACCTTCGGTCAATGGTTCCGCAGTCGCAATTGTCTCACTTGCCGACTCGTCATCGTCTGGCATTAAATCCGCTACCTCAAAATCAGGTGCCACAAACTCGATATCCCTTGCTCTTTCTAGCCGCTACAAAGATCGGCCGCCATGCGGATCGCCGACATCATGCTGGTATGATTCGCAATCCCTTTCCAAGCCAAGTTCATGGCGGTGCCGTGGTCGACGCTCGTCCGCACGATGGGAAGCCCCAGTGTAACGTTGACGGCATCATCAAATGCGAGCGCCTTCAGCGGTATCAAGCCTTGATCGTGATACATGCAGACGTAGACATCGATCTTGTTTCGCATTGCCGGCGTGAATGCGGTATCCGGGGGCAAGGGGCCGATCACCTCGTGTCCTTCTTGGCGAGCTTGATTGATCGCCGGTTCAATGATCTGCGATTCTTCGCCGTGGCTGAACAATCCGTTCTCGCCGGCGTGCGGATTCAACCCGCACACCGCAATCCGCGGCGGGCGTTTCAATCGTCGCTGCAGTGCGTCGGCCCCCATTCGGATCGCGCGAAGTATCCCTTGACTCGTTAACGACGTGGGCACGTCGGCCAGCGGGATATGGATGGTGGCTAGCACACACGAGATCGCTTCACTGGTCAACATCATCGAAAAATCATGGGTGCCGGTTCGTGCCGCCAGCAATTCGGTGTGTCCCGGAAACTCGATTCCGGCGTCGTGCCAAGCTTCCTTTTGGATCGGGCCGGTGACGATCGCCGCGGTTTGCTGGTCTCGCGTCGCATCGATCGCGGCACACACCGCTTCAAACGACGCGCGTCCGGTATCGGCACTGAATTGCCCCGGGACCAGGGCGTCAAGATTAGCAAGCGGCAGGTCCACCACCGAGGGCATCGGCAAATCAAATTGGTTGGCGGCTCGCTCTAGCACCGCCTTGGGCCCAAACAGGATGGGGGTACAGATAGCAGTGATTTCGGTTGATGAAACGCATTTTAAGGCGATTTCGGGGCCAATTCCGGCAACGTCTCCGACGGTAATGGCGATTTTTTTGCGAGGCGTCGTGACGTCGTCGGACATTGATCTAGCGTAAAAAACTTGGATTCGTTGAGATAAGGACGGCTGTCGCACTTTACAATTGAGCCGTACGACCAGGAACGCAGCTTAGCTGATCTCTATCCCTTTCTAAAATGGCCGGTATGTTCTCTCGAAAAGCCTTTTTTTCACTTTCCGCCTTGCTGCTGGCCCTCGGAAGTGGATTCGCAGAACGACCGGTGTTGATGGCGGCCGATATTTTGGCGGTCTGTCCCCCCACCTATCGCGGTCAATTGCGTGATTGGATCGATCATCGCCAACGCGACGGATTGAGTGTGTCGATCGTTGAAAATCAACCCGATGCCAAGTCGTTGCAGGCGGCGATACAGGCTTCGGCCGATCCGTCGACTCGGTATGTATTGTTGGTGGGGGATGCCCCGTCAATTGGAACCACTTGCAATCCGCTGCTTGAAATTCCGACCACCTACTGCGCGACCACGGTGACCGCCAAATACGGCTCGACCGCGACGTTATCAAGCGACATGCCATTTGGCGATTTTGATGGCGACGGGGTTCCCGAAGCGGTCGTGGGCCGATTTCCAGTCAAAGCGGAATCGGAATTGAAATCGCTTGTCCAGCGGATCATCCGCTATGAACAGAATTCGGACTTTGGGCTATGGCGAGGCAATCTGCAATTGGTCGGTGGCATCGGCGGCTTTGGTGGGATGATTGACACCGCAATCGAATCGGTCACGCGAACGATCCTGACGGGAGTCCTGCCCGCGGAAACTCGCACCACCGTGGCTTACGCCAGCCCCGATCATCGATTCTTTCCGAAAGCCAAATCGTTTACCGAAGCGGTGATCGAAAACTACAACCGCGGCGCTCGGTTTTGGGTGTACGCAGGTCATGGCCAAGTCACTCATCTCGACCGAGTTCCATCCAACGCGGAAGGGCAACCGGTACTCGATTGCGATAGCGTCGGGCAATTGAACTGTGGTGGTGCGGCTTCACCCATTGCATTGTTGTTGGCATGTTACACCGGAGCGATCGACGCCCCTGAGGATTGTTTTGCCGAACGAATGTTGCTGGCCGACGGAGGTCCGATTGCGGTGATTGCAGGGACTCGCGTGACGATGCCGTACGGCAACGCGACGGCCGCGCTGGGATTGATCGATGGCGTCTATCACCAGAAAGAAGCTCGGCTGGGGGACGCGTGGCTGAGAACCCTGGTGCAAATGCAGCGAGAAACATCCAACGATCGATCGGCGACACAAATGATGATCGATTCGCTTGCGGCATTGATTAGCCCTGCGGGAACCGACTTGGTGGATGAACGTCGCGAGCATGTTCGGTTGTACAATTTGCTCGGCGATCCGACGCTGCGTTTGCATCCGCCGGAACCGGTCGATATCAAAGTCGCTCCGGGCTACAACCCCGGTGAAACGATCACGATCGAGTCGACTTGTTCGATCGATGGGGAATTGACCATGACGCTCGATCGACCGTTGGGATCCGCTTCGGGCGACGACGATCCAAACGAAACCTCGATCGCTTCGCTGACGCAGCCGGTCACCGCCAATCAAACGCATCAGTGCGTGTTTGTGCTGCCGACGGACGTTAGCGGCCCGTTGACGGTGCGTTGTTTGGTTGCAGGTGAGCAGACCTGGGCCACGGCGTCGGCGTCGACCATCGTTCGCCAGCCCGCAAAACAATAAGTTGGCTTGCCCGGGCGGCTTTGGTTTGCAGAGGGGAAATTGTGATTCACCCTTATCTGTGGGAGGTCCGAGTCGGCGCCGGCGGGCTTCGGGGTGGGGACGCAGTACGGTTGGGTAGATGGTGCAAGAAAGAAGTAGCCACCCTCCCCGGAAAACTCGCTGAAGGCTCTTTTCCGACCCTCCCGACGCAAGCTGGGAGGGTGAATTGGGAATCCGCTCTTCTTTGGCAAAGTCAAATGTTGGCGCCGGCGGGCTTTGGGTGGGGACGCAGTACGGTTGGGTAGATGGTGCAAGAAAGAAGTAGCCACCCCTCGCCGGAAAACTCGCTGAAGGCTCGTTTTCCGACCCTCCCGACGCAAGCTGGGAGGGGGAATGATGGGGTGGCTGCGTTATCGACACATGCTTGCCAATCTTCTAAAGTTCAGGAGCGATGATCGCCCGATTCGTTTGATCGCCTGTTGCTCCACTCGAAGACTTGCTCCCTCTCGAAGCCTCGCTGCTGTATGTCTGACACAATGCCACCGTATGACTCGTTCTTGCTCGTTTCCTTTGGTGGTCCCGAAGGCCCCGACGACGTCATTCCTTTTTTAGAGAATGTCTTGCGTGGTAAGAATGTGCCGCGGGAACGGATGATGGAAGTCGTCGAGCACTATCAACATTTCGGCGGCGTCAGTCCGATCAACGAACAGAACCGTCAGCTGCTTGCGGCAATCAAGGCCGAATTCGAAGAGAGTGGAATTGACTTGCCGGTCTATTGGGGCAATCGCAATTGGGCTCCGTATTTTGAGCACACGCTGCGGCAGATGCGAGACGACGGCTGCAAACGCTCGCTCGCTTTCTTTACTAGCATGTTTAGTTCCTACAGCGGTTGTCGGCAGTATCGTGAAAACATCATCGCGGCACAGCAAGCGGTCGGCGAAGGTGCGCCGGCGGTCGAAAAAGTGCGAATGGGATTCAACCATCCGCTGTTCATCGAAACGTTGGCCGAAAATCTGCGTGCAGCCGCCCAATCGATTGATGCCGACCTCATGACAACTCAAGTGTTGTTTACGGCTCACAGTATCCCGTATTCGATGTCCGATCATTGTGACTATGAACGCCAGTTGAACGAGGCGTGCTGTTTGGTGGCCGAGATGGCTGGTGCCGACCAGTGGAAATTGGTCTACCAAAGCCGCAGTGGTCCACCCCAGCAACCTTGGCTCGAACCCGACGTGTGTGATGCGATCACGGAACTTGACGATTCATCGCCACTGGGTTCGTTGGTCGTGATGCCGATCGGGTTTGTAAGCGATCATATGGAGGTGCTGTTTGATTTGGACGAAGAAGCTGCGGAACTTTGCAAGTCACGTGGGATCAAGATGGCACGCGCGGCCACGGCCGGAGTGTCGCCAAAGTTTGTCAGCATGATTCGCGAGCTCGTTCAGGAAAGGTTGTCCGACGATCCGATGCGACGCGCCCTCGGCGACCTGGGGCCGTGGCACGATGTGTGTCCGGCGGATTGCTGTTTGTACACACCACAGCGCCGCCCTTAATTCGAACCGTCATAGCACACGATGGACTGGGCTGTCCAAGCGATCAAATGGTTGGATGTCGCGAAAAACACCTTGGGTTTCGCGACGGGGCAGTTGAAATTCACCTATAGGTTTCGCTTCCAGAAAACCTATCACACCTAACTCGGCGAACCGCGAAGGATCGATGTCCGAGATATCCGGCTGCAATTGCATTCTAACTGCCGAAATTGCGTCCAAACCGGATAAATTTGGGCGAAGTCGTTGCAAGGCTTCTATTAGAGAAGAAAACTCTAGTATGCTAATGGGGGGATACGTTTGCCTCCAGAGTTACGCTTGCATCATTGATTCATATGACCCAACCGCACTCGGCTTTTCTATTGGGAGATCGGTTTCTTGTCGTCCAGTGTGCCGAAACGCTTTTGGCACGTGGATTCCAGATTGCGGCGGTCGCGTCATCCCACCCTGATGTGTTGCAATGGGCTCGCGATCAGCGGATCGCGTGTGTGGATCCTCGATCAAATTCCCACGCCCTGGCCGATGCTGCGGTCGAAGCGGCGCCGTTCGATTTTCTGCTCAGCATCACCTACCTGCAGATGATCCCTCGTGACGTGATTGCTTTGGCCAAACGAATGGCCATTAACTTTCATGATTCCTATCTGCCGAGTTATGCCGGGCTGAATTCCACCGCGTGGGCCATCGCGGCGAACGAACCACGACACGGAATCACTTGGCACGTGTTGACCGATCAACCCGACACCGGCGACATCGTTCTGCAAGTTCCGATCGAGATCGCCAAGGATGAAACGTCGCTTACGCTGAACACGAAATGCTTCGAAGCGGCCACCAATTCGTTTGACACATTGATCGATCAGATATTGGATCGATCGTTCTGTCCCACTCCGCAAAATTTGCAGCAGCGAAGTTATTTTTCACGAGACCAACGATTCCCCTGCGAAGGCTGGATCGACACCTCGGCTTCGGCGATCGCTTGCGCCGCCGTCGTACGCGCCTTGGACTTTGGTGATCGCTTCGAGAACCCGCTCGCGCTACCGAAAATCCGCTATCGCGACCAATGGTGGATAACACGCACAGCCGAGGTGTTGAACGAGTCATCGATGGCCACGCCGGGAACCATCGTCGCGGTGGAATCGGATGCAATCGTCGTGGCAACCCAAACGACGAACCTTCGGCTTGGAAACCTCAGCCGATTGGACGAGGCGGGGTCCAATGACAAGCGTGTGGCGGATGCGTTTGTTGCAGGCGAGTTGCTTGATGCGTTAACCGAGTCTCAGCAAAATGCCATCAACGGTGCCGCTGCGTCCGCCGCCAAGCACCAATCATTTTGGATCGAACGACTGGCCAACGTGCGACCGTTAGGCATGTTGCGAGACGCGAGTCAAACCGATCATGAATCAACCGCGGAAACAAAACTGCCGATTTCGGTCCCTGAGGGGTGGGAGATCGACGACATCATTGCTGCGTTCGCTTTGTTTTTAAGTCGTGTCAGCGGCAACAAAAATTTTGACGTCGCGTATGACGATTCGTCGCCGGTTGCCGCAGAGGTGTTTGCGGCGCATCGACCGCTGAAAATCGAGATGAATCCGTATGAATCGTTTGCAAGTCATCGAGAGAACATCCGAACGGAACGCGGATTGATTCAGCGACACGGTTTTTATGCGGTCGATTTGCCACTGCGATATCCCGCAATCCTCGATACTCCATTAGACGATACGGCCAGCGTGCATGTCGTCGATTCGCTCGCCCAAACTTCACGCTGCAATTCGCCACTCTCGTTGTGGGTGACGTCCGATGGCTCCTCCGCTGTGCTTCGCTATCGCCCACAGCAGCTCGACGATCGAAGGGGACAACTGCTGTCTCGTTTGCCACTTTTTATCGCGGGATGCGAACCCGAGAACTCTCAGCCGGTTCGAAACCTCTCGCTACTGAGCAAGCTCGAAACACAGCAAATTTTGCTCGAGCGGAACCGCACGACGCGTGACTATGATCATCGCGAAACGATCGATCGAGCGATTCAGTCGCAGGCACGCCGAACGCCCCTGGCAATCGCGCTGGTCGATGGAACGCAGCAGTGGACCTATCAGCAGCTTGCCGCGGAAGTCGATCGGCTTGCCGCGATCTTTCAGTCCAAGCGGATTGGTGAGGGGGATCTTGTGGGGATCGCCACCACGCGAAGCCTCGGCATGGTGGCGGCGATGATTGCGGTGATGAAGACCGGTGCCGCCTACGTGCCACTCGACCTCGAATTTCCCCCGCGTCGTATTGCATTGATGATTGAAGATGCGGGGTTACGCTGCATCCTGGTCGATCGTCTCAGCCGTGTCCGTGTTCCCCAAGGTCAAACCGAAACGATTGACATTGGGGACGTCGCCGCGTCGCAAGGAGAAATCGAAAACCCAACAACACCGGACTCCGCAAGCAGGTCTTCGGAGCTCGCGTACGTTATCTACACCTCGGGTTCAACCGGTCGGCCCAAAGGGGTGATGGTCACGCACCAGAACGTGATCAATTTTTTCGCTGCCATGGATGAATTGATTCCGCACGATCCTCCGGGCACTTGGCTTGCCGTCACGAGTTTGTCGTTTGACATCTCGGTGTTGGAATTGTTGTGGACGTTGTCGCGCGGGTTCAAGGTTGTCTTGCATGATACGCCCTCGCGTCTGGCTTCAACGGCCAAGCTGCACAGCAACACAAAACCGATTGACTTTGGTTTGTTTTATTTTTCCAGCAGTGCGAACCAGAGCGAGTCGCCCTATCAACTGTTATTAGAAGGGGCTCGTTTTGCGGACGAGCACGATTTTTCATCGGTTTGGACTCCCGAACGTCATTTTCATGATTTTGGTGGATTGTATCCCAACCCCTCCGTGACCAGCGCGGCGGTCGCCGCCATCACGAACCGCATCCAAATTCGTTCGGGCAGCGTTGTGTTGCCACTGCATCATCCGGCTCGCGTGGCCGAAGAATGGTCGGTCGTGGATCAGATCTCGAAGGGACGCGTTGGTATTTCGTTTGCTTCGGGATGGCAGCCCAACGACTTCATTTTTGCTCCGGAAAACTATGCCAACGCCAAAGCCGTCATGTTGGAAAACATCGACGTGGTGCGTCGGTTGTGGCGTGGCGAGACGGTGGAGTTTGATGGACATGATGGCAACAAAGTCGCGATTCAAACGTACCCGCGGCCGTTGCAGAACGAGTTGCCGGTTTGGGTCACCACCGCCGGTAACGAAGCCACGTTCCGGATGGCAGGTTCAATTGGTGCCAACATTCTGACACATCTGCTGGGGCAATCGACCGAAGAATTGGCCTCGCGAATTGATGCGTATCGTGACGCGCGAGCCAAGGCCGGCCACGCGGGACCCGGCGAAGTCACGGTGATGGTGCATACATTTGTCGGCGATTCGAACGACGAAGTCCGCGAACTCGTTCGAAAACCGTTGATCGAATACCTGCGAACGTCGGCAAGTTTGCTAAAAGGATTCTCGCATACCTGGGCCGCGTTCAAAAAACGAACCGATGGGACGACGGTTGCCGAATTGGATCTCGATAAGATCAGCGATGCGGAGATGGACGACTTATTGGCGTTTTCGTTTGAGCGATATTTTCAGTCCAGTGGTCTGTTTGGAACCCCAGAGAAATGTCTCGACTTGGTCCGGCAGTTAAGCGACGCGGGCGTCACCGAGATTGCTTGCTTGATCGATTTCGGAGTCGCTGCGGATGTGGCTTACGACCATCTAAAGGACCTCGACACGCTGCGGCGACGTGCGCAAAGCGAAATTGCGTCACCCTCGGTCGCAACCGAATCGATGCTCGATTTGGTTCGTCAGCATGGTGTCACGCATTTTCAATGCACTCCGTCGATGGCCCAAATGTTGTTCGAAGACGATGATTCGCGTATTGCAATCACTTCGATTCCCCATTTGATGCTTGGCGGCGAAGCACTGCCCGCTCAGCTTGCCGACCAAATCTTCACAGAAACTGCGTCGGCGCGGTTGGTGAACGTCTATGGACCCACCGAAACCACCGTCTGGTCGACCAGCAAAGTGATTGACCGGGACGCCAAGTTTGCCGGTTCGATCGGCAAGCCGATTGCGAATACCTGGATCTACATTCTGGATGAATTTTTGCAGCCGCTGCCCGATGGCGTTGCCGGGAATCTTTGGATTGGCGGAGACGGTGTTGCGGCGGGGTATTTGCGGCAAGACGAACTGACGGCCGAGCGTTTCCGGCCCGATCCTTTTTCGGACGTCGATGGCGGTCGAATGTACAACACCGGTGACCTCGCCCGCTGGAACGCCGAAGGTGAGATTGAATTCCTCGGTCGATCCGATTTCCAGCTGAAAATCCGCGGCCACCGGATCGAATTGGGCGAAATCGAAAACGCAATCGATTCGAATCCCCTTGTTCGTCAAAGCGTTGTGATTGCGGATCCAGATGCGACGCCGGCCGTCGAATTGGTGGCCTACGTGGTGCTTCGCGATAGCAGCGTCAATTCGGCGGTGCCAAGTGAAGAAATAAAAACGACGCTGCGAGACTCGCTTCGTAAAACGCTGCCGTCCCACATGATCCCATCACGCTGGGTTTGTTTGGACGAGTTTCCGCTCACGCCCAATGGTAAAATCGATCGCAAGTCGCTGCCCCGGTCCATTCGCGACGAAGTGCCTTCGTCAGCACGAAAATTGACCGAGGCAGTGAACCTGGACGCGACACAGCAGAAACTTGAAACGATTTGGTGTGAAACGTTGCAACTTGATTCGATCCAACTGGATGACAATTTCTTTGATCTTGGCGGCCATTCGCTGCTGGCCGTCCGGGCCCACCGGATGGTCAAAGACCAAATGAGTGCGTCGATCGTGATCACCGACCTGTTTCGTTTTCCCACGATCCGCACGTTGTCGCGGCACATTGATGCCATGACCACGCGACCGAGCGACGATTCGCCGCCAATGTCGCGTGTTTCGGCCGGACAATCACGAGCGTCACGTCGCAAAGCACTGCTTAGCAAGCGGCGCGGGGAGCGATCCACATGACGCTTCCCGAAAATGCGATCGCCGTCGTCGGCATCGGTCTGCGTTTTCCCGACGCAAACTCGGCTCCAAGCTTTTGGAAGAATCTGCGAGACGGAGTTCGCTCGATTCGCGACTACAGTGCGGATGAGTTGCGGCAAGCTGGTGTTCCACCGAGTGACTTGGACGATCCCCACTACGTTCGCTCGGGGGCGCCGCTTGAGGATATGGATCGCTTTGATGCCGAATTCTTTGGGTTTTCTCCGAAAGAAGCGGCGATCATGGATCCTCAACATCGCAAATTTTTGCAGTGTTGTTGGGAAGCACTCGAGGACAGTACGCATCCGCCTAGCCGATTCGATGGATCGATTGGCGTGTTCGCCGGTTGCGGCATGAACAGCTATTTCATGTTCAATTTGCTGCGGAACTCGGCGATTCGAGATTCCGTCGGCATGTTCTTGCTTCGTCATACCGGCAACGACAAAGATTTCTTGACGACCCGCGTTTCATATTGTTTGAATTTGACCGGACCGAGTGTCAATATTCAAACGGCTTGCTCGACTTCGTTGGTGGCCATCCACAGCGCTGTGCAAAGTTTGTTGGCGGGTGAATGCGAATTGGCGATTGCGGGTGGTTCGACGATCGAACTGCCACATCGTGTGGGGTATCACTATCGCAGCGGAGAAGTGTTGTCACCCGATGGTCATTGCCGAGCGTTTGACCAGAATGCGATGGGCACCGTGTTTGGCAGCGGTGCCGCCGCGGTGGTGCTGCGGCGACTCGAGGACGCGGTCGACGATGGCGATCGCATCTATGCCGTGATCCGCGGTTCAGCAATCAACAATGACGGCGCGAACAAAGCTGGCTATCTTGCACCGAGTGTCGATCAACAATCCGCTGCGGCGTCCGAAGCGTTGGCGATTGCCGAAGTCGATGCAGAATCAATCGGCTATGTCGCGGCTCACGGTACCGGGACTCCGATTGGGGATCCGATTGAAATCGCCGCGCTGTCGGCCGCATTTCGTGAAACCACCGAGCGCCGTGGATTTTGTGCGATCAGTTCGGTCAAACCCAACATCGGGCATCTCGATACCGCTTCGGGGGTGGCCAGTTTTATTGCCGCGGCGATGGCGATTTATCATGGCGAGATTCCGCCGAGCGTTGACTTTGAATCCGCCAATACGGCCATCGATTTCACCAACAGCCCGTTTCGTGTCTCGCAAACTCGAGCGTCTTGGGATGCCCTCGATTCGCCGCGTCGTGCGATGGTCAATTCGCTTGGTGTCGGCGGGACCAATGCGAACGTGATCCTCGAGCAAGCTCCGCCGGCGATCCAAACGACTCCGCCCGAGCGTCCCGAACAAATCATGACGCTCTCGGCTCGCAACCCTCGTTCGCTCGATGAACAATGCGACCGACTTGCCGATCATCTCGAGCAAAACCCTGATCTCGATCTCGCGGATGTCGCCTACACGCTGTGCGTCGGACGCGAAGCGTTTGAACATCGACGCGTTTTCGTTAGTCGAGATCGTCAACAGGCAATCGAGACACTGCGTACCCGCGACACGCGGCATGTTTTCACAAGCCATGCCGATACAAAGCAGAATTCGTACACCTTCATGTTTCCTGGTGGCGGTGCCCAGTACCTGCAAATGGGCCGCGGGTTGTACGATCATGAACCGGTTTTCCGGCAATGGATCGACCGCGGTTGCGATACGCTCGCCCCGTTGATCGGCGTCGACCTGCGGCAGCTGATCTTTGACAGCGACGTTGCCGATACCGACAAAAAACGGCAGCTCGAACAGCCGGGCATCCAATTGCCCGCCATCTTTCTTTGGGAGATCGCGACTGCACAGTTGTGGATCTCTTACGGCGTGAATCCGACGGCGCTAATCGGTCACAGCATGGGCGAAAACACCGCGGCCTGTCTTGCCGGAGTGATCGATTTCGAGGACGCGTTACGATGGGTGGTGCTGCGTGGCCAACTGCTGCAACGTGTCCCCGCCGGAGGCATGATGACGGTGGCGTTGCCTGCATCCGAGGTCACGGAACTAATGGGCGAGTCGCTTGATTTGGCCGTTGAAAATGGGCCGTCGATGTGCGTGGTGTCGGGGACCGATTGTGCCATCGCCGAGTTCGCGGAACGAATCAAAACGCTCGATGTGGAAAGCAAGCGGATTCCCATTCGCATCGCCGCACATTCACGACTGCTTGATCCGGTGCTGCCCGAGTTTCGTGCGTTTCTAGAAACTGTTCGGCTCAGCCCAGCTAAGATTCCGTTTGTTTCGAATCGAACGGGCACGTGGATTACCGACGCCGAAGCGGTCTCGGCCGATTATTGGTGCGAACAACTGCGGCATACCGTTCAGTTTTCCAAGTGTCTCGAAACGGTTGCCAGTGATGCGTCGAGCGTGTTTGTCGAAGTGGGGCCTGGAAAGATTCTGAGTGCGCTAGCGAAACAGCACCCTTCGATCGCACCCAAGCGGACGGTGTTGTCGTCGCTGCGACACGCTGATGAAGTGATCGATGATACCACGTTTTTTCGGTCGACGTACGCTCGGTTGTGGGCTGCGGGTTTGCCAATCGATTTGAAAAGCCAATGGGCAGCAGAGACTCGCAGACGAGTCAGTCTGCCGACTTATGCTTTTCAACAAGATCGTTATTGGATCGATGCGAGCGACGAATCGGTTCCATCTAACAAGCGTGTGCGAAAACCGCTGCAGAAGAACGAAGATTTTCGTCAATGGTTTTACCAACCGAAGTGGCGTGAACGTACCGCTTTACCCCAGGCTGAAGCAAGTTCTTCGGCTAAGTCATGGTTGATCTTTATCGACGATGCGGGCATCGGCCAAGCGATGGTGAACCAACTGCGAGACCGTGGTGACACGGTTGCCGTTGTTCGCCGCGGAGACATCTTTCATTCGGTGTCGCAATCGGAATTTGTGATTGTTCCCGAACTTGGACGCGACCAATACGTTCAACTTGCTGCCGAGCTTTCTCAAAACGATTTTGTTCCCGATCGGATCGTCTACCTATGGCCGATCACTAAGGATTCGAGTTGCCGTCCGGGATCAACGTTTGCCATGCGAATCCAGGAAGAGGGGATCATTGGATTGACGCTGACGATTCAAGCGATGGCAGACATCATCGTGGACGCCCCGTGCTCGCTCGTGATGGTTGCCAACGGCATGCAATCGGTCGATGGGGACGCCATTGAGTATCCCGAGAAAGCGACTGCGATCGGCCCGATTCGCGTTGCCCCACGTGAATACACCCATTTGCAAACGGTGGCGATCGACATTCCGCTGCCGGGATCGGAGCAACAGCGATCGGCGATCGCGGAATTATTGATTCGCGAATCGGCGATGCCATCGTTTGGCGAAGTGCGTGCGATCCGCGGCGGCAAGGTGTTTGAAAAGACACTTGAACCGGTCCGGCTTGATCATCCTTCGCCAAATCTCTTGCTGCGGAAGGGGGGCACGTATTTGATCACGGGCGGATTTGGCGGCATGGGGCGCAGTTTGGCGACGCTGCTTGCCTCGAAATACCAAGCAAATTTGGTGCTGCTGTCTCGGACATCGCTGTCGTCACCGAATGCAAACGGACGTTCGCAAGGGAGCCGACACGAGTCGCGACAACGATTTGTCCAGCAACTCGAGTCGTTCGGTTCCAAAGTCATGGTGGTGACCGCCGACGTTGCTCATCCGGCTGAGATGCAAACCGTGTTGACCGACGTCAAGAAACAGTTTCCAAAAATCTCGGGCATCTTTCACACCGCAGGCGAGTTGGATGATGACTTGATCGCCACCGCCACAGTGGATTCGATCCAAAATGCGATGGCGGCCAAGGTCCACGGTACGCAGTTGCTCGAACCGTTTTTGGATCATGAGTCGCTGGATTTTCTGGTGCTGTGTTCATCGACCAGCACGTATCTCGGCCCGGCAGGCCAATCCGCTTACGTCGGCGCCAACGAATTCTTGAATGCGTTCGCCGAAGCCAAGTCCGCCGAATCAACGGCACCCCGCATTGTCTCGATCAATTGGGGTGTGTGGCGTGACGTCGGAATGGGCGCAGCGGCATTCGACCGGATGCACGGTGGTGGTGATCACCCCAGCGAAGATTCCAGCGCCGCCGCGGCGACGTCTGCGAATCATCCTTTGTTTGACACTCGGCGAGTTGATGAAACCAGCGGGCAAACCGTTTTCAATACGAGGCGATCTGCAGCCCAGCACTGGGAACTCGATGAACATCGGACCGCTAATGGGAAAGCGGTGTTGCCAGGCACAGCGTATTTGGAATTGGTCGTTGCGGCGGCGCGTGAGATCTCGGGTTCCAATTCGGTACACGTCCGCAACATGAATTTCTTGAGTCCCTGCGTCGTCGATGATGATGCCGCAGTCGAGATTCGAGTCCGGATGGACACCTCCGGTTCACCAAACTCGTTTGCCATCGAAAGCCGCTGCCTCACGCAAAGCCAGTGGGATTTAAACGCGATGGGCCAGTGGAATATCGGCGACACCGTTTCGCCGAAATCCGAATCGCTGACCCCCTCGTCGTCATGTTGTTGCTGTGACCAAGCGGCCAACCCACGAAATTCGCCGTCGTCACTGATCACGCGGCAAGCCCAGATGCTTCGCTTTGGCCCGCGATGGGATTGTTACGACTGCTTGCGTTACACGGATGGACAAGCCCATGCGTCGCTATCGATTCCCAGTGAATTTCATGACGATTTAGCAACGCATCCGCTTCATCCCGCGTTGTTGGATATGGCGACGGGATTCGGATTGCCGCTGTCGAGTGACTATCACGCTGAATCCGGTCTCTATGTCCCGATTGGCTACGCCGCAGCCAAGGTGTATGGGAAGCTTCCCGAAACGGTTCGCAGCTACATCACATTATCAGAATCGTCGTTGACGAAATCCGACGTCATTTCACTCGACATTCGTGTGACCGATCCAAACGACAACGTGATCGTCGAAATCGAACGGTTACAGATGCGTCCGGTGGATACCGTTGAGTTCGGAAACGCTGGTTCGGCCGCGACCGTGACCCCCACACAAACTGCGCTGAGTGATTCGGAGGCGATTTTCGACGAATCATACCGGTTAGGAATTCGCCCCGAGGAAGGCCAACTGGTTTGCCAATGGCTGCTAGAAAACAGCGACGTATCGCAAGTAGCGGTGTCGCCAATCGATTTGGAAGAGCTTCGGCATCGAATCAATGATTTGGGCGTGTCCTCGCCAGAATCCGCCATCAAATTTTCACGGCCTACGCTCGAGACAGGGTACACGCCGCCGCAGACACGCACCGAAAAATCGCTGGCAAGCCTGTGGGCGGACCTATTGGGGATTGATCAAATTGGTCGCGATGACAACTTCTTTGATCTCGGGGGACACTCGTTGTTGGCCGTGCGGTTGTTCAGCAAGATTCGCAAATTGCATGGGGTCGAGTTGCCACTAAGCAGTTTGTTCGAGGCGCCGACGATCACCACGCTCGCTACGATGATTGATCAAGCCAGCGGGAATTCGGAAGTTTCCCAAGCCAATACGTGTCAACCAATCTCGTTCCGCTTTCTTGTCCCACTGCATCTGCCGGCCAATGCGGTCAAGCCGCCGCTGTTTGTCGTCGCAGGTATGTTCGGCAACGTGCTGAACCTTCGCTATTTGGCGAATCGGTTGGGCGATGATCAACGCGTTTATGGGATTCAGTCCAAAGGATTGATCGGCGACGATGCGCCTCATGAATCGTTCGCTGAGATGGCGCGTGATTACCTCAACGAGCTTCGTCAAGTGCAACCCACCGGCCCCTACTTTTTGAGTGGGTTTTCCGGAGGAGGCGTCTCGGCCTATGAGATGGCTCAGCAGTTGGTCGCGGCGGGCGAACAGGTCGCGTTTTTGGGTCTACTCGACACGCCGGCGGTGGAACGTCCCTCGCTAACAAGGATGGACAAACTGAAAATCCATCTCGATTTGATCCGGCGACATCGTTGGGGTTACTTCTCGTACCATGCTCAACAACGTTCGCAGTGGCAAGAGAGTTTGTTGCGGCAAGAAGAAGAGCGTTTGGCATTGCAAAACAATCCCAATGATGCGCAATTCCGGTCTGCACTTGTGGGCGATGCGTTTTTGAAGGCAAACGAACGATACACGACCCAACCGTATGCCGGTGACGTCTGTCTGTTCCGACCGCCACTGGAAGTCGCCCATCGATTATGGGGCGGTCGATTGTTGACTCATGATCGACAATTCCGAGACCCACTGAATCACTGGGGACCGCATATTCAAGGCAAGATCGAAGTTTATGAGGTCAGCGGCGATCACGATTCCATGATGCTCGAACCGCATGTCCGAAACTTGGCTGCCAAATTTAAACGCTGTCTTGACCAAGCGAATGAGCGTATCGCCGCGACCGCAGTACCGCTGCCATCAGAAACCTTGCAGCACCAAGCTTAACATGAACTGCTAAAGGCACAGTAGCGACGCTCGCCAATACATCGATAAAGGTTTCCATCGGTTCGGATGGTCGTGTCCACCATCTGGGATTGTAGCTGCAATCGTTCATTTAGCAGCACCGAGCGTCAGGCGGCGCGTTGCTGGGTCGGTTCGTCCCGGACGGCCAGGAATTCTGCTTCGCTAGGATCGTACTTGCGTTCCAAACGGTGTAGTTCGCGTTCGATCCGCAGCGTAAACGCGTCGACGGTTTCGCCCGCCAAAGGATGCATCGGATCGCCAAAGTAGGCGTCGACACGAGTGAATGGCACTGGGAATTGAAGTCGATCCCAAGTGGTCTTCAGAATGTATCGTTGTCGCGGAATGACGATCGACGGCAGTACCGCCGCCGTCGTTTTTGCACTTAACATCGCTGCCCCGCCATGCACTCGGCCGCGAGGCCCATTGGGGCCGTCGACTGCCAACGTCGCAACACGACCCTCGCTGACCAGCCGAATCATTTGATTCAGTGCGGTCGTCCCTCCTTTGCGAGCTCCACCGCTGCTGCCACGCACCGGTTCGTGACCACAAAATCGAAGCAGCGGAACGACAATTTCACCATCGGTTGATCGCGAGACCATTGCGACCGTACCTCGCTCGGCCGCCATCGATCCGGCGATCTGATGGGCATGCAGCGATGCATAGATGTGTCCCACGCCACTGGATCTCAGCGAGTCACGTTGGTCGTTGTGGTAATGAAAACGCAGCGTGAAACGGGTGATGGTGAACAGCAAGCCAATAGCGGTGCCAATCAACCATGCGATTTTTTTGTTCATTGCTAGCATCAAGAGCGAGAAACTCGGGAAATGGATCGCTCAGGTATACGAAATCGAGGCCCTCGGCGTGAAGAGTCATTTCGCAAGAAATGATGCTAGCATCGTACTGATTGCTGAATTGGTGACAGGATGATTTGGTCAGCGACGACGCAGAGTTCAAAATCGCTTTGATTACTCGAACAATCCGTCGACCAGGCTGCTGACGTGCGTGCGGAAGCCGTTCAGCGAGGCGTCTTCGAGTAGATCGGAACGGTTGTTCTTGACCATTGCGGCGGCCAGCGATTTGTGTTCTTGCCAATCGCTCAAGCGGAAATCACGAATGTCGACGTAAACGTTCGATAGGTTGTTGCTGATCTTAGGCACCAGAAACACACCTTCTTTGCCCCGCACGACGTGGTAGTGCATCGCTACAAATAACAAAACCGCTCCGCATACCATGCCGGCCAAAAAACGTGACATCGCTCGAATCCTTGAATGAAATGGAATCACCAAGCGGCTGAAACTACGCAAATCCCCCGTTTGACGCAAGATGAACCAACGGCGTCCGTGGTGCTTGCAGGCTACAGTCCCGCAGTTTGCGGTAGCCCAAACATGACGTTCATGTTTTGGATCGCCGCACCACTGGCCCCTTTGGTCAAATTGTCGATCGCGCACACCAGCACGATGCGATCACCGGCGTCCCGGGCGGTCAATTGAACGTGATTGGTCCCGGCGACATGTTTCGTCGCGGGCAGGTGATCGACGGGAGTGACAAACGGACAATCCGCGTATTGCTCTCTCCAACACTCCATCACTTGTTTTGCATTGCCGCCGCGTGGTCGTACGTAGATCGTCGACAGAATTCCGCGATCCATCGGCGTCAAGTGAGGCGTAAACACGAGCGAAATTTCTTGCCCGCCGATTCGGTGCACCAAGTCGGCCATTTCAGGTTGATGACGATGGCTGCCGACGCCGTATGCCGCAATCGATTCGTTCACTTCGCAGTACAACGTTCCCACTTTGGCGCTTCGGCCGGCACCGCTGACGCCACTCTTACTATCCACGATGATGTCATTCGCTTCGATCAATTGCTTGGCAATCAACGGAGCGAGCGGCAGGATCGCCGAGGTGGGATAACAGCCTGGGTTGGCCACGAGGTCGGCGTCGCGAATTTGCTCGGCATAAAATTCGGGTAATCCGTATACTGTTTTTCCGATTCGTTCGGGCCAAGGATGATCGACGCCGTACCATTTTTCATAAGTTGCCTGGGACGACAAACGAAAATCGGCGCTGAAATCGATCACTCGGACGTTATGGTCGATCAGCTGTTTGCAGGTCTCGGCCGACGCACCATGAGGCAAACAACACATCACGACATCGCATTTTTTCGCCAGTTCGGCGGGATCCAATGTCTCGATCGGCACATCGCAACGACCCGCCAAACTCGGGTGAATTTCCGCGATCGATTTGCCGTCTTCGGCGCGACTTGTTGCTGCCACCAACTCGGCTTCGGGGTGAGCCAACAGCAATCGAGCGACTTCCAGTGCGGTGTAGCCGGTGGCGCCAACGATTCCAACGCGGAGGGTCATATTCGGGTCTCTAATTTGAAAAACGATACGGGTGAATGTTGTAATGGTGCGGGAGGTGTTTGTAGCGCCATCGGATCACTTAATGTGAACCTGCGAAGCAAACGGACAAAACAATCTTACAGAGTGTATTGGTCGGTGGCTTCGCGTTCTGCTTCGGATTGAGCGTACATGTCCAGGATCAATTGCTTGTCGCACTCACGCTGGGTCACGTTACGTCTGGCAAACATGCGTGCTTGCGTGCTGATCATGACATCGGCGGGCAGCAACGCGGTTTGACCAAACAGACGAGCGTAGTTGACGAAGCTGGGGACATTCGAGGTGACAAAACCGTACAACATGCTGCACACCCCGATCACTTTGCCGGTAAAGATACTGGTGTTGATCGCCGATTTTGAATAGTCGCCGATGAAGCAACCGAGGAACTGCATCCCGGTGGCAATTTTGGTTTCACCGTATTCGATGTTGATGGTGCCATAGGTGTTTTTCAGGTCGCTGTTGCAGGTTCCTGCACCGAGATTGATCCAGCTGCCGAGGTAACTGTGTCCTAGAAAACCATGATGCTGTTTGTTGGTGTAAGGTTCGATCACCGAGGCTTCAACTTCGCCGCCGATTTTGACAGTATGCCCGAGCGAGACGCCGTCCTTGATCGCAGAGTGTTCGATCACGCGAGTGCCCTGGCCGGCATACAGCGGGCCTTCGAGGTAGCAGAACGGTCCAACTTTGACATTGTTCTCTAGCAGGATCGGGCCATCGTCGGTGTTGATCGCCGCGTATTGGCCGACCGAGACGCCTTCGCCCACGAACACGCCATCGGCGGTTTGTTTGTAATTGCCATGAGCAATCCGCCACTCGATCGATTCACGCATCTCTTTCATGTGCCACGCGACGACGTCGTGAGGCCAATGGAACGCGGACGCTTCGGCCGATCGCTTGGGAAGCGACAGCGATTGCTCGGTCAGAAATTCCACCACACTTTGTCGTGA
The DNA here is from genome assembly GCF_039545035.1 of Novipirellula caenicola. NCBI lineage: Bacteria > Pseudomonadati > Planctomycetota > Planctomycetia > Pirellulales > Pirellulaceae > Novipirellula > Novipirellula caenicola. The sequence continues at coordinate 208,977 of NZ_BAABRO010000004.1, read as the reverse complement.
ATCGGTGGCGTATTCCGCTTGCTTTGCTGCCAAGTCTGCGGCGGTCCAGCGGGCGATCAGCACCGATCCGTCTTCGGGATCGACGACGCAGCACGATTCGGTTTCACCGGCAAGCGTGACCAACACGTCGTCTAGCGCCACCCGAGGGACCATCCGAGCGTTAACGATTAGCAACCCGTCGTCATCACTTGGCCATTTTGAACCACCAAGGGCCTGTTCGACCGATTCGAGCTCGTAGTCCAGTTTTTGGATCAATGTCAAATAAGACCGCACCGAACCTGATAGTGAGCTGCCCTGCAGCGGGCCGGCGACCAGTTGTTTCAATCGATCGACCAACCGCAAACTTGCACACGTCACCGCATAGGCGGGGCGTGCTTGGACGATGGGAACCAACTGGTTCACGCGGGCATCTTCAAAACAAATGATTTGCATGGCTGTTTTCGACGAGAAGGAACGCAGTTCTAAATGTGCCGGTCGTAGAGTTTAACCGAAACCCCCTCGCTGTCTCTGCCCCCACTTCCCGGCGAAACATGCTTGTTTTGCTGGCGGCGAATTAACGTGGAGGCATGGTTGTCGATTCTACCCATCTGCCGCCGCCTGAGATCGCGATGCCCGAGCGAAACGGGAATCGTCGTCGGCGAATCTTTGCGCTGTTGCCCTGCCGGGCCCTCTTAGGGCTGATTGCCGGCGTCGGTACCGCCGCTGCTACGGAAAATCACGCCTTCAAGGGACCCACGGTGATTCTTGCCACGATCCCGATTTCCACCATGATCCGGGCGCTCGATGCGGAAAGTTTCGAGACTCGCCAGCATGCCGCTCTGCGATTGCTCGATGCCGCCACCAACGTCGATTACCCACTACCCCAGCGTCGGGCCGTCCAAGAGCAACTTCGACGCGGGCTGGATCACCCATCGCTAGAGGTGCAAATTCAATCGCTTCGACTGCTGCAGCAAATTGATCAAGCGGCGGTGGACGCTCAGTTCCGACAACTGTTGAATCCCAAAATCAATCCGAGTGACGTCGATCTGGTTGGTTGGCGAGCGTTCTCCGAACTGGTGGGGAATGATTTCGCAAGTCGCCAATTTTATGCCCGGCTTTACCTCGGCCATCAGCGACAAATCGAACATCTGATTCACCAGCAACACCATGTCGCCGGAGGGTTGCGAATGAGGCCAGTGGACGCGAGTGTGTCGCGTTATCCGGCCGCCAATCACGATCTCGATCGCTGGGCTCTCGTTTTGTTTGCCGAATCGATCCTCGAGCCTACGGCGACCGCATATCCGTCGTCGCGGTTGATGATGTCACTTGCGCATTCGGGAGTCGGCCCCTGTCTGGGGAACGATGAAGATGACGAATTGGTCCGGCGGTTGATTCATCATTGGCTGCTCCGGCATCGCGATCTAGGGAGCGTGTGCGATCAATTGCGAATCGCGATGCGTTACCGTTGCGATTCACTGGCAATGGAGCTGTGCCGCTGCATTTTGCACGACCCCGATTCGCCCGCCCCCTGGCAAACCACCGCCATTTTGGCCGCCGGCGTGCTCAGTGCATCCCATCCCCAATTTGCTGACAGCAGTTTGGAAATCGATTCGGTTTTGGCATCGCGACTTGCCGACAAGCGAACCGCGCACGTGTGGCGGATGATCCCCTCGCGGAAAACCAAAATTCGCTCGCAGGTGGGTGATGTCGCGATGGCAATGCTGCTGTATCGTCATCAAATCGATCCACGCACGGTGGGATTCAACGAAATTCAAGCGGATCCGACGTTCATTTACCGAGACGATAGCATTGGATTCGGTGACGAGAATGAACGAGCAACGGCGCACCAAAACGCTCGAAGACGGCTGCGGGAAAGCGGTTACGACGTGCCATCGTTCTCACGCAACGTGAGTCGGTCTCTCGAGGAATGAACGAGCCAAAGTGACCGTCGTTCGGCGGTACACGCCAACGGTTTGGAGCGCCGAGCGACCGTTTTTCCTTAACTTGCCGCCCGTCAATTCTGAATGCAAGCAATTCGTTTGCGCTTCCTCCAGGCCGCTGGCGCCGTGAAACCGACGTTGACCTGAGTGCCGTCTGGCTGTTAATCGAGTTTTGTGGTGGGAGTGCGCCGCGATGGCTGCAGCTCCCGAACTGCCACGATCCCTCCGAAAAACGATTCGAAGAAGTCAGACGACCACTGTGATTTGCCCTGCTGTCCAAACGAAAGATCTCGCTGCGATTGGTCGCTCCAATCCGGCTCGTTTCGTTTGTGTGATGGTTCTCTCGCTTGCGGGGATGACGCTTCTGGCCGGATGCCAAGGCCGAGCGCACAAGGATTTGTATCAGCAGCGGATTGCCAACGAAGTTCGAATCCTCGAAGACCAGCTGTACGAAGCGGACTATGAAAATCGCAAGTTGCGTGACGAACTTGAACGCATGAAGAGCCGGGTTTCGTCTGGTACCGCCGATCCGCATCATCGCAGCAAATCGCAATCCGACTACGGACCGCCGATCCCGAGTCCTGATCCTCTGTCGGATAAGCCCCTATCAAATGGGGCGATGTACGGGCCGCCCGATTCAATCGACTCGTTCGATATGGAATCCGACTTTGGCGATTCGTTGATCGATCCGGGCCAAGCGGTTCCGATGGACCGGTTGAACAATCCGTTTACCGACGAACCGAGTGGCGGTGAACGCCCCCATACTGATGGCCCCATCAGCGATGGATCCTCACGCAGCGGAAACAAGCGGAACCAACCGTTGGTCGATCCCGCCCCGCGGATGTTGCCGCCACCGGTGGGCGTTCCCGAACCGCCAGGAAAATCTGACACCGAAGTTTCACCGATTGAACCTGGCGAAATTTTGCCGCCGCCATCATCCAACGGCAAAGGGAAACCCAAGCCGCCGGGACAAATCATTTTGCCCGATGCGGCCAAGGCAACTCAGGAAGAAATTTCGGCTCCCGAAACGCTCGAGCTGCACACCGGTTTGTCGGGCGGGCATCAATCCGACAACGACCACGAAGTCGACGGACTGTACTTGGTCATCAACGCGCTGGATCATTACGGCAAGACCGTCAATCTCGAGGATTTCGAGATCGATGCAGAAATGTCGATCGTGATTCTCGACCCTGCTCGTGAGCCGTCCGAAGCGAAGATCGGCCGCTGGGAGTTTTCTGCGGAAGAGGTTTCCGAACTGATCCGTTCGCGTCCCTTAAGTGGATTCCATGTCCCCGTGATCTGGCAGGATGTCGAACCGCAAAGTGACGAAGTGATCGTGCACGTGCGGTTGCGATCCGAAGGGGACGAAATGCGTTGCAAGGGACGAGTCAAAGTCGCCGAGTCGGGCGTGATTGCCAAATGGACGCCTCGCGGTGATGCCGAGAAACGTTAACGAACATCGCTCGCATCACTCCCCCCCTCTCCACGTTGCGAAGCATTGCGAACGCATTGGTCGGATAGCCAGACCGTCAGCGACGATACATCGACAACCAATAGCTTCACCCCACAAAACGCTGCGGCTGGCAACATTTTCAGGAACGGAATCGATGAATAGGTCGGGACAATCCAAAGTTGGCGGCGGACTACACTCCATTCGTTTTCTAGCGGTCGCATTGCTGTTGATCCCGCTTGCCGGTTGCAAGGTGCTTGCGCCGATTCCGATTCCGGTCGCCAGCCAACAGATTGCTCCGGAATTGGTGCAAAGCAATGATCCTCAATTCGAAATTGGCCAGCCGCAACCGGTAATCGATGGGATCGGTTGGGTCGTGGGGATTCCGGACAAGATCTTGCTTTGGGACCGCCGCGTGGATCGCCACAAGATTTCGGAAGAGACGATATTGGCGACGGCCGATTACCTCGAGCAAAACAATCTGCCGCATGTGAAGGTGCGTGTGAACCAATACGCACCGCTAAAAGATTGGAAGCGGCTAACGCAGAACAAGACGGTGGCATGGCCATGGCGTTACACGTTGGGCACGTTGTCGGTGGCGGGAGAGACGATTCTGCCTGGACGCATCATCGGGGGTGATCATTTTAACCCGTTCACCCAAACGATTCACCTGTACAGCGACATTCCCGCCGTGGCACTGCATGAAGCGGCTCACGCCAAGGATTTCACACGTCGAACCTATCAAGGCACGTACGCGGCCGCTTATCTGTTCGTTCCGCTATGGCACGAAACGTTGGCATCGCAAGACGTGTTCGCTTATTTGGAGCAGAAACAGGATGTGCCGGCGTTGATCGAAGCGAATCGCATCCTGTATCCGGCGTATGGAACGTACGTGGGCGGCGCCTTGGGGAATTTTGTGCCCAACTATTCGCTGCCGATTTATTACGCTGCCGTGATCGCGGGGCATGCCAACGGACGGATGCTCTCGCAGCAGTTACAATGACGTCCATCTCGGACCTTTCCCCGCTTGATTCCTTCCTCAGAGTTCACACCATGAATACAAAACTAGGTCGTCGTGATTTGATCCGTGCTTCGTTGGCTGCCGCCGGTGCCGGGGCGATGTTGACCGCGTCGCAGCAGACAGTGATGGCGGCAGAATCGACCCCCTCGGTGCCTGAGAACACCACGATCTTGTTCCAAGGCGACTCGATCACCGACGCCGGACGCGATCGCAAAAAACAATCCACCAACAACGCGCGTGGCCTCGGCAACGGGTACCCGGTGTTGATCGCGGGCGAGCTTTTGAGTGCTCATCCCGAATCCAAATTGACCATTCACAATCGAGGAATCAGCGGTCACAAGGTTCCTGATTTGGCGGCCCGTTGGCAAAAGGACTGCTTGGATTTGAAGCCCGATGTGCTCAGTATCCTGATCGGCGTGAATGACATTTGGCACAAGTTGAACGGACGGTACGACGGCACGGTCGCGGATTACGAAACCGGATACGAGGCGCTGCTGCAGCAGACGCAGGCGGCACTGCCAAAGACTCGCATCATCATCTGTGAACCATTCGTATTGCGATGCGGTGCGATCAACGACAAATGGTTCCCCGAGTTCGACGAGCGTCGTGCGGTCGCGAAAAAGTTGGCCGACAATATGAAGCTCGATTTTGTGCCGTTTCAGACGATGTTTGACGAAGCGGTCGACCTGGCTCCGCCCCAGTACTGGGCCGCCGATGGCGTCCATCCGACGCTTGCTGGCCATGCGTTGATGGCGAAAAAGTGGCTTAAAGTGTTCTATCAAGCCTAACGATCGCCACCCGCGATGTTCTGCATTCCGGTTCCGTCGCCCTCTTCTGACAGGCAACGCTGGGAAGCATATTTGGGTAGCTACCTTCGCCAGAAGGTAGCTATTCGCATTTGCGTGGCAACCAACCACGCTCTGGCGAGCGTCGCTACAGAACGAGAATTCCGCCGGGTTCCCCGAGGTGGCGCGAGTCCAAAAAACTGGTAAAACCCCCCTCGCGGTCGAATGTTTTCGTGGCTTTCACACCGCCCACCGAAACCCCTACCAGGAATGCAAATATGTCGGACGTCCATAAAAAGTACAACGAAGTCGAAAAACTGATCGATGATGAAAAGTTCGAAGAAGCCATCGCTGGTTTGACCGAAATCATCAACGAAGACGATACCTTCGTGCTCGCTCATCTCGCCCAGGCCCGCGTTTACACCAAAACAGGCCAGCATGATTTGGCGATCCAGCATGCCGAAAAAGCATGCGAATTGGAGCCCGAAGATCCGTTCAACTTCACCGCGCTGAGCGTCACCTACCAACGCGCATGGGCAGGCACTCAAGAGCAGCAGTACATCACCAAAGCCGAAGATGCGATGGCCCGAGCACGCATGTTGCAAGGCTAGTGCGATCGTGGTAACCGCTGCGTAGCGAAAGTCGCGAAGACTTTCGGCTCCAGCAATGAACCATTTTGAGCAGGCAAATACGGCTTTGTATTTCGTAGCGGAACTCGTCAAGAGTTTCGGGGGGCATACGTCATGGAAACGAAAGTCTTGACGACTTCCGCTACGCCAAATTAGCACAAACCCTAGTAAGGAAAAATGCTTCACAGCGTTGGCCAATACGGCTAACTCGAATCACAGTCTCTTCTTTAAGGGCAAAGTGACTGCGGATTTAGCCTTTAGAAAAGCTAGCCGCCAAGCCCAAAAGTAGAGGGGCCGGAATGGCATTGCGGCTTCTTTACATTCCCATTGCCGTGGGGGCCGGCGCGGTCACCGGCCAACCGAGTGCCCATTGCAATTGAAATTGGGCTTGGTTGTGGTCGATGATCGCTTGCAAGTATGCTCGGCGAGCGGTTTCAAGTGCTTGAACCGACTGCAATACTTCTAGCGGTAACCCTTGACCATCTCGGATCCGTTCCAAGTTTCGATTGTAGGAATCTTCGGCCGATCCAATCGCTCGCTCAGTTACCACGATCTGTTCACGACGGAACTGAATCTGCGAATACGCTTCCGAAATCTCGCGAGCGACTTGATCCATCACCCTCAATTTTTCGAACCTTGCTTGTTGAACGCGTGCGGACGACTCGCGACGAGCCGCTCGCTCGCCGAACCCGAGGTTACGGACTTCCCACGTCATAACGGCGTCCAAATCGTAGCGGCCGTCCACGTTGTCAAGGTTGTTGCCAAGCCCGCCGCCGAAGCCGCCGGTGCTGAAACCTAGCAACACGCTGGGGACAAACGGAGCGTACTTTTCACGGCGATACGCTTCGCAGGCGGCGGCCACAAGCGATTTGGATTCCTTCAGTTCGGGACGCGAATTGAGTCCTGTGCTGATCAGCGACGCCTTGTCCATTTCCAGAGACACCAAATCGATTGGCACCGCCGTCACATCCAACGGTTGGATCGGAGTGGCTCCATCCAGACTGAGTGTTTGCGCCAACCGCGCCGACGCCACCGCGATTCGTTCACGGGCTGCGATCATGCGGTTGTCGACCATCGCCAACTCGGTGTTGATCCGGTCCGCATCGGCTTGCAGTCCTTCCCCCGCCTTGGCAAAGTCGTTGGTGATTTTGAACAGCTCTGCGGTCCGTTGACGCGACGATTCCAGGATGCTGGCATCTTGGTAGGCGTTGACCAATTCGGTGTAGGCGACGGCGGTCGATCGCAATTGTTCGTTCATTGCCGCAGCGGCCGCGTGGTGGCGTGCCGAGACGGTACGTTCAGCGATCTCGGGCAGAAAGATTGCGTCGGCTAGATGGAATTGGGCGACCAATCCGGGACGCGGCGTCGTGCCAGCCCCGGTGGCGCCGGTGCCCAGTCCGTATTGGAACGAGTTACGATTGATGTCAACGATTGTCCCGTCGCTGGCCTGATAATTGCCATCATGACGGTGAAAACCAAAGCCGGCCTGGATCGATGGCAACCACAGCACTTCGGCGCGAGCGAGTTGGGCATAGGCTTCTTGGACCCGCCACTGGGCGAATCCGACCACTGGATGCTGGCCGCCGACCATGGCCAACGCCGATGGCAAATTCAAGTCGATCGAATGAGAGGTTGAGGTCATGGGTTGGCCGGCAAAGTCGCCTTGCGGGATCGCGCCTTCGAAATATTGGACATCCTCGTCGATGGGAAACGCCATTGGTGCAGCGGGTTCGACGGGCACGTTCACGACCGGACCGTCTTCGAAGGCGGTCAACGACAGATCTGCGGTTGCGATCTCGTTCGGCTTCGACTCGACGAGCTTTAGCTCGTATTGACGTCCGTCGATCGTCAAGGTTCCGTGGCGTGACGGATCTTCACCCCCCGATGGCTTCACCGAGACTTTTTGGTGATTGACGGGACGCACCTCCTCTGAAACGGCGGGGACGGATTCAGCCAATCCTGCATCGACCGTTTTGCTGATCGGTGCGACCGGCGCGCTCGTGGCGACGGCATGATCGAGTCGAGTGGGCGTTGGATTTTGCGTCAAGTATTGGTTGCCTGCACAGCCCGTCAGCCCCATCAGGCCCACTAGGCCCATCAGGTCAAGAGTGATCATGAGTCGGGGCATCCTGCCCTCCTTTATCGCTAAGTCCGTAGCCGTATCCACATTCGCGTTGTGCTTGTTACTCCAAACGCAACGGTCACATGGAAAGTGCTTCGGCAAACGAGAGTGCAGATAATGACGGATGACGGCGTTGAACTGCGGGAATCGAAGTTAGCCGCCATCGAAAACACGCGTTGTGCAAACTATGATGAATGATTGCCTCTGCGAAGCTTGTTCGCTGGTACCGGTCGTACCGATTGTGCGGATCGTGACCTGCCAAGCGAGGGGCAAAGAACCGCTTTTGAATGAATCTACACGGTGGCACTCCTTGGGAGTGCGTCGAACTGAAAACGAGAAACTTGAATGAATCACCCTTTCCACCGCTGCTGTTTGGCTTGGCTCGGCGTTATGGGCGTCTTGGTTGTGACCGCGGGCTGTTCGCCTGATTCCAAACCGGGCGTCGCGAAAAAGGACGAAACGCTCCACGTGACCCGAGTCAAGACGGTCGAGGTTGCCCCCACCGAAGTCCAACGCACAACGCTGCAACCCGCATCGGTGCACGCTTACTTTCGAGCCGAGTTGCGGGCCAAAATCTCGGGCTTTGTAAAGGAATTGAAAGCGGACATCGGCGATTACGTCAACGCGGGCGCCGAGCTGGCGACGATCGATGTGCCGGAGATGCAGAAACAACGCGAGGTGATCGAGGCGAGAATCCGGCGGTTGGTCGCAGAGGAACAGCGGGCTCAAGCAGGCATCGATCTGGCCACGGCTCAAGTGCGATCGTCCGAAGCTAAATTGGCCGAAGCCAAGTCACAACTCAATAGTGCCGAAGCTTCGCTGGCGGCGTCGTCAGCGGAGTTCAATCGCACCGAAGATTTGGTCCAGCGTGGATCACTACAAAATCGCATGTTGGATGAAGTGCGACTGAAACGAGATTCGGAACAGGCCCGCAAGGAAGCGGTCATGTCGTCGGTGCAATCCGCCGAAGCCGAAGTCGCGGTGGCGCAGTCGCAAGTGGCATCTGCCAAAGCGGATAGGGAAGCGGCTCGCGCGGAAACCGAAATCACGCGGCGACAACTCGATGAACTCGATGTGTTGTTGTCCTACGCGGTCATCCGAGCTCCCTTTTCCGGCGTGATCACCGACCGCTTTGTCCAGCCTGGCGATCTGGTTCGCGAAGCGAGTGAGGTCGGTAGCGGCAAACCGTTGTTTGTGCTCAGCCAGATCGATAAGGTCCGTATTCGCGTTCCCGTCCCTGAAACCGACGCACCGCTCGTCAATCAAGGCGACGAAATCACATTGACCTTTCCTTCGTTTACGGCGGAATCCCCGATTACGGCGACCGTCACACGACGATCCGGTAGTCTCGACCCAAGCACTCGCACGATGATGGTCGAAGCCGAGATCGACAATCCCGACGGCAAGCTGTTGCCTGGTATGTTCGGCCAAGCCTCGATCCATCTTTCGACTAAAGCGGCCGCCAACATGTTGCCCGCTCGCGCGATTCGTTTTGAAGAGTCGGGCAATGCGTACGTGTACGTGGTGGATCAAGACGAAACGGTTTCGATCGCTCCGATCACGATGGGGATGGACGATGGCAATTCAATCGAGGTGCTGTCGGGGGTCGAAGCAGGCCAACGCGTGATTGATGCCCACCTGAGCCGATTTACAAATGGCCAAAAGGTAAGCGTCCTGACGAACTAGTTTTTCGCTTCATCCCGCAGCTGCGATTGCCGCGACTGCATTCCTTTTTTCTGCATAGACCCTTTGAAAACGGCGTCGAGACGTCTGACGCTCCGCCCGCTTTATCACTTGAGATTTCGCTCCATGGGATTGACTAACTTTTCGCTAAAAAACCGGTTTGCTGTTTTAGCGGCCACGATCGCGTTGTGCGTCCTGGGCGCATCGGTGATTCCGGGAATCACGATCGACATTCTGCCGGACTTCAAAAAGCCCGTCGTCGTCAGCTTCTTTTCCTATCCAGGCTTGCCCACCTTGGACATGGAAAAATCGGTCAGCTCGCGTGTCGAGCGTGCATTGACGTTGGCAGGGAAGATCGAACATCAAGAATCACGCACGGTCCCCGGGGCCGCGGTCATCAAGGTTTTCTTCCAGCCCGGTGCCGACCCCAGTTCGGCGATGAACGACATCGTCAACCTCGAAGCGAGTGACATGTTTCACTTGCCGCCAGGTATCGAGTGGCCGTTCACGCTGCGTAGCGAACCGGCAAACCTGCCCGTCGTGTTGGCGGCCATTGCCGGAGAGGGGCTGAGTGAATCGGAACTGTATACGATCGGCTATTACGCCGTTCGCAATAAAATGGGTGGCCTCAAGGGGGTCCAGATTCCGCATCCGTTTGGCGGCAAATTCCGTCAAATGATGGTCTATGTCGATCCTGCAAAACTGATGGCGTATCACGTCAGCGCGGTCGATGTGGTCGAAGCGATGAAAAAGTCGAACTTGGTGTTGGCGGCGGGAACCGCGCGGATGGGCGGCACCGATTATCAGGTGCAACCACGTAACACGTTGCCAACGACCGAAGAAATCGAAGCAATTCCGATTTCGGTTCGCGAGGGGCGTCCCGTCTTCATTCGCGATGTCGCTCGCGTTGTTGACGACGCGGCGCTGCAATACAACATCGTTCGCGTCAACGGAAAACGCAGTGTCTATTGCCCGCTGCTGCGTGAGCCGGGCGAAAACACGATCGCTGTGGTCGACCGTATTTACGAAGGCATCGCGTCGGAAATTCCGAAGATGAAGGAACGCGGCGACATTCCCGAAGCGACCGAAGTCACGCTGGTTTCGGATCAATCGAGCTACATTCGTAACGCAATGTCGAACTTGATGACGCAGGTTGGCTTGGGAGCCCTGTTGGTTGCGATTGTCGTGTTTGTCTTTCTGCGCCGGATCGTGCCCACGCTGATCATTGTCACCACGATTCTGTTAGCGATCTTGATCGGGGCACTTGGGTTCGCCTTTACCGGTCAAACGATCAACGTGATGACGCTCGGCGGGATTGCGTTGGCGATTGGGACCGTGGTCGATGCCGGGATCGTGGTCGTGGAAAACGTGATCCGGCACCAACGCATGGGCAAATCGCCGATGAAGGCGGCGCGCGAAGGGACCGACGAGGTTTCCGGAGCGATTTTGGCTGGTACCGTGACCACGCTCGCCGTATTTTTGCCCGCGGTCTTTTTGACCGGCATGATCAAGTACCTGTTCACGCCACTTTCGCTTGCGGCAACGTTCACGATCGGGGCATCGTACGTGTTGGCATTGACCGTGGTCCCGGCCTTCTGTGCGACGCTGGTTCGCAATCGCATGCGTGACCGAAATCGTGATTCCTCCGGTGACGAGGACGAAGACAAGCCACACGGTTTGTACGGTCGGTTGCTTGGCATGGCAATGAAGGTGCCTGCAGTGACGTCGTTGGTGATCGTTGTGGGGGTCGGAGCCACGTTCCTGTTGTTGCCGTCAATCGGAACCGAGTTGTTCCCGGCGGTGGATGCAGGCTCGTTTGAAATTCGACTCAAAACGTTGCCAGGCACCGCACTGGATGAAACCGAGAAGTTGGTGGCTCGCATCGAAGAATCGATCAAGCAAACCATTCCCGAAGAACAAATTGAAACGCTGATCTCCAATATCGGGTTGCCGGTTGGAAAGGGAGCGGGGTTCTCGACCGTGCTCAGTTCCAATTCGGGCCCCGACACGGCGTACGTCATCGTCAACTTGAAACAGGACGGTCGTTCCACCAGCACGGACACTTACATCAACGCGTTGCGTGAGAAATTTGTGGATGAATACCCGCTGGAACAATTTCTGTTTGTTTCCGGTGGCATTGTGAACATGGCACTGAACGAAGGCGTGCCGACGCCGATCAGCGTTCAAGTTTCGGCGGGAACATTGGGCCAATGCCGCGAGGCCGCCGAGCGGATTGTCGAAGCGGTCCGGCCGATCGCAGGCACCGCTGACGTGCAGATCGCTCAATCGCTTGACTATCCACAATTTGATGTGCAAGTGGACCGCACGCGAGCAAAGTATTTGGGCGTCGATCAAGAGGAAGTCGCTCAGACGGTTCTGACCGCGCTGGGGTCGAGCGTGGGCTATGCACCGACGATTTGGATCGATCCCAAATCGGGCACCGACTTTTTCATGGGCGTGCAATACGAGTCGAATGATTTTGAATCGCTGGACGACGTTCGCAACATTCCGTTGTCACTGAATACCGCGGATGGGCCGATCACGATTCCATTGTCGAACATCGCCACGGTCAAACGTGTCACCATTCCGGGCGAGATCGCTCATTACAATATCGCTCGCGTCAATGACGTGCACGTCAATGTGTCCGGACGCGATCTGGGCTCGGTCGCCGCGGATATCGAAGCGACATTGGCAGAGATGGAATTCGCCAACGGCGTGTCGGTGACGTTGCGAGGCCCGGTGGAAAAGATGCGATCGGGAATGAGTCTGCTGGGGATGGGATTGGCCGTCGCCGCACTGTTGGTCTATCTCGTGTTGATGGCCCAGTTCCGCTCGTTTCTTGATCCGTTGATCATCATGTTGGCGGTTCCACTAGGGATCGGCGGCGTGTTGGCGGTTCTGTATTTGACAGACACCTACATCAACATTCAATCGTTAATGGGCACGTTGATGATGATCGGCGTGGTCGTCAACAACTCGATTCTGTTGGTCGAGTTTGCTAATCGTCGCCGCGCGGATGGATTGTCGCCGTACGACGCCGCGATGTCGGCTGCGCAAGTGCGACTGCGTCCAATTCTGATGACCTCACTGACTCTGGTTGCATCGATGTTGCCATTGGCATTTCAGCTGTCACCGGGCAACGAAGCGATGATCCCCTTAGCTCGGGCCTTGCTGGGCGGCATGATCGTATCGACGATCCTGACCCTGATCTTGGTCCCCTGTGTCTACACATGGGTGCACCGCAAGTCGCAATTGGCCGTATGACAGCTGAATCGCAGCTGTGAGGCGTGGGCCGTAAGAGAGCGTCCGACTTAGAAAAATCGCTACCCGAAGCGTAAGTTCTGAGGTTCCGAGATTGTATTTAGGGGCAAAGCCCCGGAAGTTTACCTAGCCCAGCCCAACGGGCTGGGACGAAGAAAACCTATGAATGTTAGGGCCAACGGCCCGGTCGTTTGCTCGGATCTACTGAGGGCGACTGGCAAACGGCGGCAACGTTTTGTCACCTCTCTGTTCCCCAGCACCGCCCTGCCTAGCTGTAGAAGCAGAGGTAGGCGGTGGCTTCGTCGACCTTCAACTGAAATTTCTGGTTGGCATCGACGCGGAACTCGCTGCCGGTTTTGTACGATGCAAACTCGCTTGACCCAGGCAGTTTGACTTTCAGTTCGCCTGAGACGACCTTCATCAATTCCTTCTCGCTCGTGCCAAATTCATACTCGCCGACCGCCATCACGCCGGACGTCACGCGGCCTTCGCTGTTCTCGAAACCGATCGATTTGACTTTGCCGTCGAAATATTCGTTGACCTTCATGGGGATGGTGCTTTCTAAAAGTTGATTGGGAAGCGAAAGGAATTCGTGTGGCGGACATGATAGATCCTGCTGTTCGATGAGCAAGCGGGCGGGCGATTTCACGAGAAAAAGCCGCGTTTCTTTGTCCCAATCGCCCTGGATTACTCTCGTTGAACGCCGGTGGCTAAGCTATCTTGCGAGTCGGAAGTCGCAAAATAGCAAATTGCGGAGCAATAAAGCTCATTTACCAATCGGGCGAGTTGAGCTATTTTGTCTGTGTCGTCTGGTTGCGGTTTCTACTGTTTCCGAACGCCCTTCTTCTGAATTCGATCAATCGCCTCCATCCCCAACAAGCGAGGAATTCTCCGTGCTAAATCAATCTTCATTCGGTAGCGGCCGCCTGCCTCAGACGCGTCCACGATGCTCGCTGACAGGTTGGACCATCGCAGCGGTGATGATCTTTGTCATGCTCGGCGGATGGTTTCCGCAGACGCGGTCGCTGGCAGATTCGCCTACCAGCAGTAGCAGCACTCTGCAGGAGACGTCGTGGCGGTTCACCACCAAAAAACCACGAGCTCATTGGTACGAGGTCGGGTTTGATGATTCTCGATGGGCGCAAGGCGTCGGCGGATTCGGAACGCGGTCCACGCCCGGGGCGCGAGTTTCCACCCAGTGGAATACCGATGATATCTGGTTGCGACAATCGGTTGAACTCGATGCGGTTCCCGCGCAGCCCGCGATCTATATGCATCACGACGAAGATGCCGAAGTCTATCTCAACGGCAAAAAAGTGCTGGCCGTGACCGGTTACATCGACCACCACAAAGTGTTTCCGTTGGACGCCGATGCGGCGGCGGTCATCAAAAAAGGCAGCAATCTGATTGCGGTGCACTGCCACCAAACCACGGGCGGCCAATCGATCGACGTGCACTTGATTGATGCCAACCATCTCCCCAAACTCCCCAAGCCAAAACGAAATACGATCCCCTTCAAGTCGGACTTGATCACCAAATGGGGCGAGCAGGTGACCACAGAGAACGCATGGACCGAGTATCCTCGTCCTGCGTTGGCGCGACCCCGATTGCAAAACCCAAGTTGGACCAACTTGAACGGCCACTGGGATTACGCAATCACCGGCGTGGATCAAATCGAAACCCCTCAAAAATGGGACGGCGAGATCCTGGTGCCCTTTGCGATCGAATCACGGTTGTCGGGTGTCCAGCGGTTGCTGAGTGATTCCGAAGCGTTGTGGTACCATCGCACGTTCCAAGCCGATGTGACGCAAGGCGAGCGGTTGAAGCTAAATTTCGAAGCGGTCGATTATCGCTGTGAAGTTTTTGTCAATGGAACCTCGGTGGGTAAACACGTTGGCGGCAGCAACCCATTTTCGCTGGACATCACCGATGCGGCAAAGTCGGGCGAAAATCAGCTGGTCGTTCGTGTCGAAGACGAAACCGAAGGATCGCAAATTCGTGGCAAGCAAGTCATCCATGCGCACGGAATTTGGTACACCCAAGTCTCGGGGATTTGGCAAACCGTGTGGCTCGAAACGGTCGCGCAGCGTCACATTGATGATCTGAAAATTCACTCGGCGATTACCGATTCGCCGGACCAAGCCAAGGTGACCGTCAAGGTCGATTTGGCTGGAAAACCGGTTGCCGGTGAAAAGGTTCGGATTAGTCTCGCCGACGGCGACCAACTGATTTCTTCCAAAACGTTTAATACGGACGGTGTTTTCATCACCGACGTCAGTGACGCAAAACTGTGGTCACCCGATTCGCCGCATTTATATGACCTCAGCGTCGTGGTGCTCGATGCATCTGGTAATGCGATCGACGAAGTTCAATCGTATGTCGGCATCCGCGAAGTGGGACGAACGGTGGATAAGGATGGACATCATCGATTCACACTGAATGGTGAGACTGTTTTTCATCTTGGACCACTTGACCAAGGCTGGTGGCCGGATGGGTTGCTGACACCTCCTTCGGACGAAGGCATGTTGTATGACATCGAAGTTCTCAAGGACTCGGGATTCAACATGATCCGTAAACACATCAAAGTGGAACCCCGGCGTTACTATTACCACTGTGACCGCATTGGCATGATGGTTTGGCAGGATCAACCCAGCGGCGGCAAAGGCCCCCCGTGGACGCGAATGCGGGCAAACCCACAAGATGCCGATTGGTCCGATGCCGATCACGATCAGTACATGAACGAGATTGAGCGGATGATTGACGACCTCGAAAATCACCCCAGCATTGTCGTGTGGGTGCCGTTCAACGAAGCGTGGGGGCAACATCGCACGATGGAGGTCGGCAAGTGGACGGTCAAGCGGGATCCGTCACGTTTGGTCAATATCGCCAGCGGCGGTAACTTTTGGCCGATCGGTGACATTGCGGACCATCATGCCTATCCACATCCCAATTTCCCTTTAGCCGACAAACGATTTGACGATTACATCAAGGTGGTTGGCGAGTTTGGCGGACATGGTTATCCCGTCCAGGGACATCTGTGGGATGCCAATCGCGACAATTGGGGCTACGGTGGATTGCCAAAAACGCTGCAGGAATTCAAGGATCGCTATATCGAATCGATGCGACGACTCGAAGAGTTGGAATCCAACGGAATCGCCGGAGGCGTGTACACGCAAACCACTGATGTGGAAGGCGAGATCAATGGGTTGATGACGTACGACCGCCGGGTTTTAAAAATCCCCGCAAGCGAACTGAGCAAGATTCACGCGAATCTGGTGAAGTAAAAAAATGATTTGGGCGCGTCAGCCGTAGCGGAAGTCGCGGGCGGCTTGTTGTTTTAGTCGTACGATGGACTTCCTAGTCCGTCGAATACGCCATTGACGGACTAGAAAGTCCATCATACACCCATGCCGCAGGAAACTTCATTAAATCAACAGCCCGTCAAGACTTTCGTTCGTTCCTGTTATGGTTCAAACGAAGCGGCGTATTGTTTACGCCGGAGCGGTCCCTGCAAGAGTGATCGTTAGCGGCTTTGGCGCTAGCCACCGTTCCGTTGTTCAACAAAATTTGGTGTCCAACAAAACGCCCCAAGAAACGTACACACCGGATCCGCGGCCAGCGCTGGGCCGCTAAATCTTTGGTGTTGACGTCGGATATTAGGTGGAATTTTTCTTTCGGCCTTTACTTCAGTCACCTCTCCACCGACGAAGTCGGGGGAGAGGTCGAGCACGCCCTAAAGGCGTTGCTCGGGTGAGGGGGCGACCGCGCTATCGCCCGAGCAATTTCGGTGCAAACGGCGTTCTCGTCGCCATCGACTTGCTCGGTCAGCCCCCTCACCCGAACGTCGCTGAAGGCTCCGTTCGACCTCTCCCCCAACGAAGTTGGTGGAGAGGTGGCAGAAAAGCCGCGCAACATCAAATTACGTTAACCCCAAAGTTTTAGCAGTCCAGAGCAAAACCTTCGGTCTCATTGGAACGATTTATACGCTGCAACCGGACCGCTTGCTGCGTTGTTGTTGGCACGTCAGCGGGCTTGCCGTGCTTCTACCGCCCCGCTGAAGATCTCGTGAGCCACCAGCGTGATCATCCCGAAGATCAACGGCAGCACATAGTACAGAATCCGGAAGATCAGCACGGACGCGAGCACCGAATCGCCCACTGTTCCTTTGAGCAGCGTCACCAAAATCACTTCCAACACGCCGAGCCCGCCGGGGACCTGGGTCATCAGCGAGATGGCGATCGCGACCAGGTAGGCGGCTAGGACTTGCGCGAATGGCACTGCCGCGTCGACGGGAAGGACCAGATACAACGCGGTGGCGGAGATCAGCAAATCGACCGCGGCCACCGAAGCTTGCACCGACATCAATCCCAATGCGGGGGGACGCAAATGCAACTCGCCAATCGGCCATGGTTTGTGCCACAGCCAGCACACCAGCGCGTAGCCAAACGCAAGGCAGAGCAAAATGACGCCGAGCGTCCGGGTGCCAAACGGCAATTCGACCGAGGCGGGCAATTCAATTGGCACCGAGACCAGCACGATCCCACCCAAAAACCACAGCCCGCTCCAGAACGTCAAACCACAAATCGAGATCAAAACCACGATTTGACGTGCCGTTAACCCCCATCGGGAATAGAAACGGTAACGAATCGGGGCGCCGGCCATAAAGGTGCCCAAATTGTTGCCAAGCGTGAATCCCATAAACGAGACCAACGCGACACGGCGTAGCGGCAGCGATCGGCAGATGTAACGCAGCGCCAACAAATCGTAGGCGATCAGCAAACCGTAGTTCAGCGCGATCAGAAAGGCTGCGATTCCGAGATAAATTGTCGGGACGCCCGTAAAACCGGCCTTAAAGTCGTCCCAGGTTACCTCATGTGCTTCGCGCCAAAGCAATTTGATCGCCAACAGAAACAGCAGGCATGCAAACGCAGGCCCAGCGATCGCACGGAGTTTTTGTTTGGGCAAGGTGAGGCTCGGCTGAGCAGAACAGGGAATGGGTGGGGACGGTAGTTGCCAATTGTGCCGGTTCAGCCTCGTTCGGCAAGCCCGCTAAGGATCAAGCCTGCTAAGGATAACGGAGCCACTAAGTATAAGGTCCCACAGATCCTAGCGGACCCGCGGCACAAAATGAAAACGCAATGCCCGTTAAGATCCCAAACTTAGCCCGGTAGCCGAACTAGCGTGTTGTTTGCCAAACTGTAGGCCTTGGGAATCTCGATCAATCAACAAAATTCCCTCTAATTTCACTTCAACCTTTGCCTGCAAACAGAAACATGAAAACCGTTCGACATGAATTAGTGGTGCTTGGTGGTGGTCCTGCAGGATACGTCGCCGCAATCCGTGCCGCCCAACTTGGAATCGATGTTGCCTGTATCGACGAGAACGCTCAATTCGGTGGGACGTGTGTGCGGGTCGGATGTATCCCCAGCAAAGCGCTGCTCGAATCGAGCCATCTGTACGAGGATGCCAAACACAAATTCAGCGAACATGGGATCAAAGTCGGCGGACTGGAATTCGACCTCGACGCCATGATGGCTCGCAAGAAAAAGATCGTCGACACGCTGACCGGCGGCATCGACATGCTATTCAAAAAGCGGGGCGTCACTCCCTATCGCGGCCGCGGCAAATTCAAAGACCACGAAACGATTCAAGTCGACGGCGATGAACCGGTTTTGGTGCAAGCCGACCAGGTGCTGATCTGTGCCGGCAGTCGTCCTGCCAAGCTCAGTTTTATCGAAGAGGATGGCGACCGCATCGGCAACAGCACCACCGCACTCTCGTTTCCCGACGTTCCCAAGCGATTGATCGTGATCGGTGGCGGTTACATCGGTTTGGAAATGAGTGCCGTGTGGAATCGGCTAGGCAGCGAAGTGATCGTGCTGGAAGCCTTGGACCGCATCATGCCTGGTATCGACGGCGAGATCGCCCAATTGGCGCATCGCACCTTCAAACGGCAAGGACTCGATATTCGCACCAGCACCTTTGTTGATTCCGCCAAACGCGACGGGGATGAGTGTGTGGTGCAAATCAAAGATGGCGAAGCTCTGCGTGCGGACCGCGTGTTGTTGGCGACCGGACGCACCCCCGCCACCGACAACATCGGACTCGAATCGATCGGATTGGAAACCGACAAGCGAGGCTTCATCAGTGTCAACGAAGAATTCCAAACGTCACTCGAAGGCGTCTATGCGATCGGCGACTGTATTGGTGGCGCGATGTTGGCGCACAAGGCGATGGAAGAAGCGATCGTGTGTGTCGAACGCATGGTTGGCATTAAGAGTCACATTAACTACGACGTGATTCCGGCGATCGTGTATACTCATCCTGAGATCGCGATGGTGGGACAAACCGAAGAGCAGTTGAAGGAAGCTGGCATCGAGTACAAAAAGGGCGTCTGCCCGTTTGGTGCCAACGGACGTGCTCGCACGCTGGGCGAACCCGAAGGCCGCGTCAAGATTCTGGCCGATGCGGCAACCGACCGCGTCCTGGGCGTGCACATCATCGGTGCCCGAGCTGGCGACATGATCGCCGAAGCGGCCACTGCGATGGAGTTCGGAGCGAGCAGCGAAGATATCGCTCGCACCTGCCACGCGCATCCAACGATGTCCGAAATCGTCCACGAAGCCGCATTGGCCGTCGCCGAACGCGCGATTCATACGTTTTAAGTGGACCAGATGGTTTATCGGCGAACGCAGCTTGACGGCCACCTCTGCACCTACTGAATGGCTGCGGACTGAATGGCTGCGGAGAGAAATCCGGCGTATCGCGAGCGTGCTGTCACCTCTCCCAAACGCAGTTTGGGAGAGGTCGAGCAGAGCCTTCAGCGATGCTCGGGTGAGGGCCGACCGAGCAAGTCGAGGCCACTTACACGCAATGTTGCGCGGTCGCCCCCTCACCTGACTTAGTGACTGCTGTTAGTGACTGCTGATTTAGTAACAATGATTACAGTCCGGAGGCCGACACGCCCTCTGCCGGTGGCGTGAGTCACCGGCTAGTGGAGGTGGGGAAACATAGCCCAGCGGGCGACACACTCTCGGTTTGAACCTCGATCGCGTTTGCTACGAAGTTATGAACTCGGGCTTTTGTCAAAGTGTTTGCGAAACAACTCCGCTTTTTCCTTTGGCACACCCTTTTGGAGCTGGAGAGTTTCGGATTCAAGTTCATGAATGATCGTCGATAACCAAAAACTACGCTCCACTTCAGAGCAATTTTGAAGTGCAGCAGTAATTTGCATCAATGCCTTGTACTCGACGTTGATGCGTTTTGTTTGGGCGAACTCATTAACCGCTAAAAAGATCATCGCTGCGCGTCGTGAGCTAGCGGCGACCGGCAATGTGTCCATCAAAGCGTTGCAAACACGCAAGTCATTTCTGGGGCATGCAAATAGATAGGCGCTGCTGGGAAGGTTTGAGGAAAAATCGTCACAAAAGGGTTGGGAATTGCTTTATGAGATGCGTTCTTGATCAGCGTCTCGTACGATTCCCGAGACATTAACGGCGATGTAAAAGTAATTTCATCGGTTGCTTTCAGTGCGTGGTTTCTCCAGTCGGTGACGCCCTCCCTCCCAACATCGCCGTGAATCGTGGTCGAAGCAGTGGCCGTCAGTGTCATTTTCTGTCCGCTCAGCGTCGGATCAAATGGATCAAATGATCCATCGTCGCGATGATCGTTGCCGTATAAGTCCAAACAACGCTCGAATGTGAAACTCTCGTTCGGCGCAATTTCCAGGAAGGTTACGCCACCAGGAATCTCACCATAACTTTCAACATATTCCCTCACATGGGGCGTCGTTGCGACAATGACCAAACACAAAAAATTCCGAATCCGAACAGGAGTGTTTGTAATGTTTTTGATCGAGATTTGTGCATAGAGCATGTCGCCGACAGCGAGCGTGTCCGCTGAATAAGTCACCGTAAATTCAACGTCTTTCGCCTTGGCGATCGGTGGCGCGGCATTTGTTTCTTGCGGCGTAAATGTCGTGACCACCAACAGCCATGCGGATAAGTTGCAGAGTACCGTTTTCATCATTGTCGTGTCTTGAAGATCGCATTCGTGGTCCATCTCATGTTGGTTCTCACGCGTACCAACTCGATGCCTAATCGACATGAGAACCAAATTAAGGGCTCCGATGACTCGTGTCGATTAAAAAGTTTTGAAAAGTTACAGGTGAGCGAGT
Organism: Novipirellula caenicola; assembly: GCF_039545035.1. Classification (NCBI taxonomy): domain Bacteria; kingdom Pseudomonadati; phylum Planctomycetota; class Planctomycetia; order Pirellulales; family Pirellulaceae; genus Novipirellula; species Novipirellula caenicola. The sequence goes on along the minus strand of NZ_BAABRO010000004.1, from coordinate 187,931 downwards.
CTGAGGCCAGCAGCCGTGACTTGATTCTTTAGGCCGGAGGCCGACACATAAACTGCCGTTGGCGTGAGCCAACGGTTTTAAAAGGCGACTTGTCGCCAACAGGCCAGCGGCCGACACAAATTCACGCCGGAGGTGTCGGCCGCTGGCCTTTGTTGGTCAAAAACAACGTAACCGTGGCCTTACGGCTACGGCAGGCAATGTATCGACCTCCGGCCTATCCCAATTACTTCGCTTTCTTCGGCGAGCGGTTGGCCAAATTCCGGCGAGAGGTCAGCGTGCAGCCGGTGCGTGCGAGATAATGTAGAAGAATCATTCGTCTTGATGCTTTGCTTCTTCTTGCTCAGTCGATTGCAGGTACTGTGTTTTCAACTCCTCAAGTGCGATGATGGTTTCAGTGCTCACTCCATCTGTGGAACAAAGCTGATGGTAGAGCGAATCGAATAACCAAGCTCTTTCGATGCGGCTTGATTTTTCAATCAATTTAACCATGCCTTCAAAAACACTGATTGAATCGTTGCTGGGACGATTCAGGTCATCGAATGCTAACGAAACATCAACCAATCGAGCGAGCGTCGATCCGTCCCTCATATTTTCTCGGATTATCTTCCATTGATCGAGCGAATCCAAAGGAAATCGATTCGAATCGAGAAGCCCCGGAACTTTCTCAATTTGCAAAAACTGTTTCTGGAATCCATATCCGATCTTGTATGCACCGTGAATTAGCGCGAACAGATTTTCGTCAATTCTTCTCTGCTCATTATCGTAGGGGAGCTTGACCTTTTGAGCTCTTAAACCTCTGTCAACAGGAACACGTGCCCCCATGCCACTGATTTCACCAACGCTTGTCGCCTCCGTGATCTCAACTTCATCCAGCATGCGGCCAGCTTGGAATTTCATCTTGAAGGCGACTTCCATCAGGTGGAATCGCTGGTCATTTTTTTCGTAGTTTTCACGAGGAAACATGTTGTTGAGTCGAATCATCGCCCGGCGCTTCACTGCCTCTTTTAGCCGCCGGAGCTGAAAGGCTGCAAACTCGTTCACCCCCGGATCACCCCGGTAGTAATTTACGACGGGATTTTCAACGTTTTTTCCAGCGGGAAAGTTGACGATGATTGCATCCTCAATCTTTTGGTTCTTATAGGTGATTTCCTCATCGAGCAAACTGCGCACAGTAATTTCGGCAAGCATCACGTCGCCATCAATAATGCGGTCATCGGCGAGCTGAAAATTGGCTCGGATTTTATCACTGGGCTTCGTTCCTCTCCTACTTGAACCAAAACCCTTCCGCTCACAAAGTGACTGCTTAGCATTCTCGTTTGCAAAAAGTTCTGCGAGCGCCGACTTGCCGCGTTTTTCGAGATCAACTCGCATTTGTTCGTTTAGCCACCATTGTTCGATTGGTGGCGAATCCTGCATGTACCGAGTCAGGATTTGGAAAAACTTCTCCGGCGACAATCCTCTCGTGTTCATGACGTCATACGCGATCGAAAGCGACATCACGCGGAAAAGAACAGTGTCACGGTTCACGTCCCGTTCGCGATAGATTCGCCATCGGTCGAGTTCCGGAAGAGGAAACACCGCTTGGTTAAGCAACCCAGGGAACGGATCCATTTTTTCAGCGCTATACCTATGAAACCAATTGTTGGTTCCGCCGTGGATTTGACCGAACAACCATCCGATTTCATTGTCTTCCGCGAAACGATTTCGGTCGATCGGGGCAAGCAGGTGCCCCGCGATTGGAACTTCGATGATACGTCCCGCAATACGACTGAAGCGTCGTGGCGGTGGTGGGGTGATTTCTGCACGGTTTCTTAAGACCAATCCGCCTCGCTCGTTCGCTGTTGTAGGCTCGAGAATTCGCACCAGAAAGTGCAGGTCGATGGTCGAGTCACGACGATCCCTTTCTAAATCTAATATCCGCACCATCACCACGTGACAGTCGGATTGCTTTGGCTCGAGCCGAGTGTTTCGCCCCCATTTTTCAAACTCGCTTCGCAATTCCTTGTGTCCTACGATCGCATGTGGCTTCCAAATCACATCCTGAGTGTGAACATCGATATGCCGATACGGGTCAAACGACTCCATATCGACCGCTTCATCGCCTGAGTTGTAGAAGGTGATCTTGGCAAACACGATGTCACCATTGATCACCGTCGGTTCGGAAAGCTCGATATCGATCATCACGTCATCCAGTGCCCCGTCCTTTGCCTTGACAATCGGTGGTGCGGCAAATATCTCGTATGGAGTAAATGTCGTGACCACCAACAGCCATGCGGATAACGAGCAGAGTACCGTTTTCATCATTGTCGTGTCTTGAAGATCGCTTTCGTGGTCCATCTCATGTTGGTTCTCGTGCGTACCAACTCGATGTCTAATCGACATGGGTACCAAATTAAGGGATCCATCGACTTGTGTCGATAAAAAGCTTCTGAAAAGTTACAAGTGAGCGAGCCTGGGGCAAGCGGCCGTGACTTGATTCTTTAGGCCGGAGGACGACACAAGTTTGCGTTGGAGGTGTCGGCCGCTGGCCTTTGTTGGTCAAAACAACGTAACCGTGGTCTTACGTTAGGCTGCTACAGCTTAGTATTGTCGGATCCTAGGGGGAGTTTTTCTTCCGGCCTAAACTTGCAGTTACCTCTCCACCGACGAAGTTGGTGGAGAGGTGGCAGAAAAATTGCGCAATCAAAAATCACGACAAGCCCAACGTTTTAACGGTCCAGCCTTACGGTCACGGCAGACAAGGTATCGGCCTCCGGCCTATCCCGACCGCTTGCCGTGCCCCTTAACAATCAAAATGTCAATCGCAGTGTGGGCCGTTAGGCACCGGGTAGTGCGCGGGACCCGGCCGCTCACGCGCGAGCGGCTCATTGATGAACGTTGATGCGAAATGGTTGTGGATGTTTGTGGAGGGATCTTTAGCAAGATCCACTACGCAACAACGAAAGTCTTGACGACTTTCGCGACGGGGGACTCCCAGCCAACTAGCGGATTTCGTCGCTTCGTAGCCATCCGGAACGCTGGTCCATCGAGGTGACTTTGACCCAGTCGCCTCGGCGTTTGCTCACGATCACTTCGCTTGCTTCGGCGAGCGGTCTGCCGACCTCCGGTGAAGTCGCATCGTCGGACAAGTGCATGTTCGCCTTGGCCACCACCACGGTTGCCGCTTGCGGGTTGCGAAGCGTCCAGTCGTGGGCGGCTACCGATCCGGCGAGGACCAGCGAACATAGAATCAATCCCACCGGCCAAGCTCGTCCGATGCGATGATCCCCGAACCATAGTTGCGGAAAACCTCGCTGGACCAGCATCAACCAGGCAACCGCCCAAACGGCAATCCCACTCCACAACACCCAGGACCGTGGCACGTGTGAAAAGAGAATCGTTACGGATTGACGCGTGATGCTTCGCGCGTCGAAGGAGGTTTCAGAGGTGGCATTGGCCGAGTTGATCTCGTGCAGCGTTTGACGAAGTGCTGCTGCAAATACAGGGTTATCCGGAGCGAGCAAAATCGCTTGCCGATAAGAGGCCACCGCCATGCCCTTTGATCCGCTCATGCGATAGCTGTTTCCAAGGTTGTAGAACAGCTTGGCGTTCTGGACCCCTGAATCAACGACGATTTGGTACTTGGCGGCCGCAGCAGCAAAATTCGCATTCGCTTGTTCGGGATCACTCGTGATCGCTTCGGCGGCACGATGGTACAGCCCGTCCGCTTCACTCAAAACGGCATGTTGTTGCTGGCGAGTCATCGACACTGCGCCGGATGACGGGGCATCTTCAGCGGACGCCGATTGTGTCAGTCCGCAGCTCACCACTGCGATTCCGATCAATGAACGCAGCACGGTGCTTGATCGGCCCGCCTGAGCCTGCATCGTTTTCGCAGCCCGATTCGCTTTTCGGTCCACGCATGCTTCAGCGATCTGGCTCGCTTCACGCTTCAAATTCGGCAAACTGCGAGGATCTTCGGTTGCCAACTCGGAAAACAAAACACCGTGCTCGGCTCGCCGACATCGATCAAACCAGCTCTCCAGTCGCACTGCGAGTTCGCGATTTCCATTTCGCCGCAATTGCCCCACCACCACCATTTCGCTGGCTTGATCGAGCTTCCAATACGACGCCAAGAACTCACGCATCGCCAAGCTTAACTCGCGAGGCGAGGTGGCGGCCGCACAGGCGTTTTCGAAATGTTTTAGCGGCATCAGCGAACGAACGCCCGAGGCAACGACGCCTCGGCGTGCGAACAATAACGAAAACGCGAACGCAAACGGAGGCAGCGCAATCGCGGTCAAAACTAATGGATTCCACGTGGTGCGAGTTGATTGCGAATCGAGTAAGTCGTCGGCAGGATAGATGGCTGGGACCATGGCCACCGGATCGTTGTCGGATCGTTCCGCATCGTCGCGGGGTAGATCGGGGTTGGCAACGATTTTGTCAAAAGACAATGTCTCGGCTGCGGAAACCTCGACGGGAATCGGTTTGCTTTGAACGGTGACAAATTTCTCTTTGCGAGGATCGAAAAAGCTGAACTCGATCGCCGGAATCTCGCTCACGGATTCCGAAAGCGGGCGAATCGTGGTGGTAAACAGCTTTTGGTTTCCGTCAACAAATCCCGCCAACGATTCGTCCGCCACTTTGAATTTCTTGGTCAGCGTTTGCTGTTCATTCAGCAGCGGCGGTTGGACACGATCCATGGGGCCATCGCCGCGAATGGCAATATTCAGCGTGATCGGATCGCCTGCGTTTACCGTCGTCGGCGTGGCTTGTGTATAGATTTCATACTCACCGACGGCCCCGCGATAATTCGCCGGACGGCCTTGATTTGGAATGGGTTTGATTTCAATCGGAGAAACGTTTGCATCAACGATCACGGGGCGAACCGACGAAATTGACAGTCGCGGGCCAAACGACGAGAGGGCATCATCGAAAAAGCCGGAGCCTGAAAAGGGAGACTGATCACCAAAAAAATCATCTAGCGGGCTTCGTGAGCGTTTCAGTTCAGTAGGGTAGCGGATGACGATTCGGCAGTTGGACCCATCGATCGATCCTGCGTGTTGCGGATAGATTTCGGCATCAATTTCGTACAAGTAATAAGTCGATGTCGTGCCATCGTCACTTTCACGTTGCACCCGCTCGCCGCCGGGACGCTGGTTGTTGTCCGCCAATTCGTTCATGCGATCGGTGAACGGGCCCCAATCGGTTTGTCGGCTGATCAATCTCCACATATCGCCTTCGGAAAGCGTCACTCGGAAATCTTCGTTTTGATAGGGTTTGATCCAGATTCTAAGCGTCAACTGGATCGGTTCACCCACATAAACACTAGGCCGATCGCCTGTGATTTCGACGAAAGCCAAATCGCCCACTTCGCTTTTGGTCGCCGAAAACCGAACGCTTTCGGTCAATTGTTTGCGGCCATCGTAAGACACCGTCAGTGGCGGAATGACAAACTCACCCGCACGTTCAGGGGTGATGGCGTAGGAATAGGTGAACGATTCGATGATGGATCGACGCCCGTTGATGCGGAAAACTTGAGTGCTTTGCGAGGGAGCCCCCGTGGATTCAATCTTCAGTCCATCGACTTCGGGCAGTTCGGGCGCTTCATGCTTAGCAACATTGCTGAACTCGATCTGCAGTGTCACCGGATACCCGACATAGGTTTCCTGTGCCGAGATCCCGATACGCACGTCGCCAGCGGTGGCATTGCCACTGCATAGCAAGACAAACGCGAGCGATAAACCGATCAATAAAAGAGGTGTAACGTTTTTCATGGCTTACCAATCCTTATCGACAGGGACTTGTCGGCGTCGTTGTTCACGTTCGGTTTGCATGCGTCGCAGCATCTCGCGATCGCGAATCGCTTGCAACATTTTTTGGGCTTCGTCCTTGGTCATGACGCCGATCGCGGTTGGTTTCTGAGGATCATCCTCGCTCGCCGCATCGTTTTCGTTTTGACCGTTGACGGCAGAAAGCTCTCCTTCGGTTTTTGAAGGATCCGATTCAGCCGCCTCGGTCGGTTGCGGTTCCGCGTCACTCGGATCCGCATCGCGGTTGTCATCGGATGCGACATTGTTTTGGGGTTGATGGGGCGACGACTGATCCGGGGCGGGATTTTCCGGAGGGTTGTCGGCACCCGAATCCGCATCCGGCGGCATCGATTGCGAGTCGCCGGACTGGCTTGGGTCGCTGTTTGCGGATTCGGATGTTTCGCTTGGGCCGTCGTCCGCGTCGGATTGTGAAGGATTGTTCTCTGCTGGACCTTGGTTTTCGTCCTGGTTTGGCTGAGCTTCGGAATTTGACTCTGATTCGCCTTCTTGACCCGCTTGCTTGGATTGCTGTGTCTCGGATTTTTCGGACTTCGATTCATCCTGTGAATCCGAGTCGTTGGACTCTGACGACTCTTGTTTCGATTCGGATTGTTTGCTTTCAGACTCAGTTTGTTGTTGCGGATCCTGTTGCGACTTCTGTTTTTCGTTTTGCTGCTGCGACTGCGGTTGCTCGGCTTGCTGTTGCTGTTGCTGTTGCTGTTGCTGTTGAATTTGCGAAATCAACTGCATGGCTAATTCGATATTCGCGCGGGCGTCTTGGTCCGCCGCGTGAATCGCCAACGCACCGCGGTAATGTTTGATCGCCTCTTGTAGCAACCCGACGACCTTGATTCCGTCGTTCCCTTCTTGCTCGAGCTGCTTTAGCGCTTCGACATAGCGGATATTTCCCAAGTTGTAGCGAGACCGGGCCGCAATCTCGTCGTGATCCGATCCACTGAGCTGTAGTAGCGTTTCGCTTGCGCGCTCGGTTTCACCAGCGGCGTACTGTTGTACGGCTTCGTTGTAACGCTGCGCATCCGAAGGGACGGCTTCGTCGGCAAAAGCAATCGTGTTGACCACGGCTGCGATCAACATGATTGGAAGGTAAGTCTTGATCACATTCATATTGCTTGTCCCCCCGCTTGCATTGGGTCATCTGAGGATGTCGGCAACCAATAAGTCATGAAGGCTTCGCACAGGAAGCTGATCAGTGCCAAACCAACAAACCACTGGAATCTGGCTTCGTACTGATTGATCTTGGCGGTTTCAAATCGTTGCTGTTCCACCTTGGCGACGTATTGGTGATAAACACTCGCCATGTCGACTTGTTTGGTTTCGGCGGGAATGAAGGCTCCGTTGGTTTCGGTTGCCACCGCCTGCAGAATTGCCCCATCGAGTTTCGACCAGACTTGTTGTCCGTCGTAAGTCACGTAGTTGGAATCGCCGTTGGTGCCTGCAGGAATCCTCGCACCCTCGCTCATGTTGCCCAATCCAATGGTGAAGATACGAACGCCCTGGTCCTGATGAACTTGTTTGGCAACCTTCAGCGGTTCACTCTCTTGGTCTTCACCGTCGGTCAGAATCACCATCGCTTTATGATCGTTGGTCTTGCTCAAGAATCCTTTGCTGGCCACCCGAATCGCATCCCCTAAACGCGACCCACCTCGGCGGATCGAATGCGTTCCCACCTCTTTCAGCGAGCGACGAAAATCGTCGTAGTGGTTGGTCATCGGCACGACTTGGCGTACTTCGCCGGCAAACACGACCAATCCGACGCGGTCTCCCGCCATCACATCGAGCATGTCGTTGATTTGTTGTTTGGCTCGGCTCAGCCGGTTTGGCGTCGCGTCTTCGGCCAGCATTGAACGAGATACGTCGACCACAAACATGACCTCGATTCCTTTTTGAGGAACCTCTCGCCACACCTTGCCCCAACGAATGTCGACCAGTGCAATCGTGAGAAACAAGAACGTCAACAGCAACAGCACCGTGCGTACGGCAATACGCAATCGATGGTGCGGTGGCAGCAATTGTGAGCTGAAGTTTGCGGTCGCAAAGCGGCGTAATTTCGTTCGCATTCGCACCGCAGTCCAGACGATCACGACGACGCACGCCAGTGCTAGCCACAGCCAGTTCAGTGCGAAAGGGTTGCCATATTGAATTTCCATTGCTTGGATCCTCATGCGTTTTGCCGTTACACCCACGCTCGAATCAGCACATACTTGACCATCACGCTGGCGGCGATCAAACACAATGCACAAAGGGCAATCGGTGGAAATGTGATCGCGTTCCAGGTGAACGGCTGGACCGCCAATTCGCGGTAGTCCGTGAATTGATGCGATTCGATCTTCGTTTTCTCGAGTTCATCGATCGCTTCGTAGATCGCTTCGAGCGACTGAGTGTCGGTGGCCCTGAAGTATTCGGCCCCGGTGGTTTCCGCGATTTTTCGCAGCGTGTCTTCGTCGATGTTGACGTTCATCCACTGCACGGTCGCTTCGCCGGTAAAGGGATGCCGCGACGGAAACGGTGCTCGTCCCTTGGTACCAACCCCGATCGTGTAGATTTTGATTCCCATCGTCTTGGCCAGCTCGGCGGCCTGGATCGGATCAAACTCGCCCGCGGTGTTCTCGCCATCGGTCATCAAGATAATGACTTTGCTTTTAACCGATTCTTTGTCGCCCGTTTCCAATGACTGCAGTTTTTCGACCGCCAAACTGATGGCATCGCCGATCGCGGTCCCATCCTCGCGGCGCTGCGTCACAATCTCGGCTCGATTGAGTTGTTCAAGTAGGAATGCATGATCCAGCGTCGGGGGGGTGATGGCATCGGCAAATCCAGCGAACGTGATCAAGCCAATCAAATCGCTGGCGCGGCCGGCGATTCCATCTTGATCGGCTTCCTCTTCGTCTCCTTTGACAAAGCTTGCGGCCACGTTTTTGATTGCGGTCAAACGATCGACATGGTTTCCATCGATCTTAAAATCCATCGCCTGCATGCTGCCGCTGCGGTCAACGACCATTTCCATCGCGATCCCTTCGGAATCGATCACGGTTTGCTCGCGGCCCACTCGTGGTCGCGCTAAGGCAATGATCATCGCAACCAACGCCAGCAGCGTCAGGAACTCAGGGAGCCACGCCAACCGTTGACGCCACGTTGGCCGAATCCCCGCGATGCTGTGGGTCGAGCTAAATCCAATCGACCACGATTGTCGTCGCCGAAACATGCTCCAGCCAAGCAGCGGTACCAAAGCCAATAACAACAGGAACCAAGGACTTTCAAACATCACACGTCCTCCCTGCTGCCGGACGCGACTGGCGAACCGGACGAATGGTCCAGCAATTCATGCAGGAAATTCGTCGCGTCTTGCACCTTTGGTTTGATTTCATCCGACGCCAACCGATGCGGTGCGAATTTGGTTTGTTCAACGTCCATCAACCATGCGTTCAAACGGTTTTGATGTTCACTGGCAAGCGATGACTTTGTGCTCACGAAGCGAACGACTTCGTCGGTCGTCATCACGGTGGGGTTCATGCCTTCGCGAGCGATGACAAAATCGCGAGCGATCTCGGCAAGTTCGAGGTAGGCCGATCGGTTATCGATTTGTCCTACCTCGTAACGCTGCTTCAGCGAGGCCAAGCGTCGCGATGCCCACTGTTTGGGCGTGACGGGCTTTTGCATCCGCCGTTTGACCAGAAATGCAACGAAGGCAAGGGCTATCAATCCGGCTGCGATCGCGGGCCACCCAATCGGTGTCGATTCGGATTGCGAAGGAATCGGCAACGCGGGTTTCATCGGGCGAAATGCTGTGGGGTTATCCTCGCTCGTTAAGACGCTGTTGATGTGGATCGGAATCGGTGTGCTGCGAACGAGGCCTGATTGCGAGTTGGCGGCATCGCGAAGGACATAACGAATCTCGATCGCAGGAATCGTCTGCTCGCCCACTTCGATCGTTTCCAACTTCATTCGCCGCGTCCAACGTCGCGTTGACGAATCGGCGTCATCCAGCACCGGTATCGACGGCAAATCCTCGACCGCAACGACATCAAATGGCCCCAATGTTTCGGTCGTTGGCGGAAACGTAATCTCCGCGTCCACGGGAGCAGTCACGGTGAGCGTCAACTCGATCGGATCCAGCAGCAATGCCTCGGTTCGATTGACGGTCGCGTTGACGTCAACTTGACGGTCGTGTTCAGCGGCATCGAGGGGCGATGATCCGATCATCAGCGCGATTGCGAACATTGCTACTCGTGCGACCGCAAGCAAGCAAAAACGAGGTTGCCGTTTACGTGTACTGAATTCACGTGCATTCAATCCGTTCACCGCTGTGTCTCCCGATGATAGAAGTACTGTTGCAGTGGATGGACAAAATCGTGTCCGGTTTCGAGATAGATCGCGGGCATTCGCATGCGTCGAAAGGAGGATTCGAGGTTCTCGAAATGCTGCTGTACCGAATCGGTGTAGGCACGTCGCACGCGGGCGCTGCTGGTGTCCATCGTGACCAATTGGCCGGTTTCTAAATCACGCAGCCGGACCAATCCGATATTGGGCATCGTCATTTCACGCTCGTCGCGGACGACGACGGGGATGATCTCGTGACGACGACGAGCGACCTTTAACGTGTTTTCGCAATGAGTGTCTTGGAAATCGCTGATCAGAAAGACGACCATTTTTCGGTGCGACGTGCGGTTGAGATGCTCAATCGCCGACGTCACACTGGTTCCGCTGCCCACGGGGTGGCAATACAGCAGGTCCCGGATCAAACGCAAACAGTGACGAGTGCCTTTGCGAGGTGGAATCGATTTTTCCACGCGATCCGAAAACAGCGTTAAACCAACTTTGTCATTGTTTTTGATCGCAGAAAAGGCCAAGGTCGCGCCGAGTTCGGCAACTAGTTCACGTTTGGTTTGCGATTGCGTTCCAAATCCTTGCGACGGACTGATATCGACCAGCAGCTGGACCGACATCTCTCGTTCTTCGCGAAACAGTTTGACGTAGGGTTGATCCGCCCGCGCCGTGACGTTCCAGTCGATGCTGCGTACGTCGTCGCCGATCGCATACGGCCGGACTTCCTCGAACTCCATACCGGTCCCCTTGAACGCCGAGTGCCATCCGCCGGCCAGCAGATCGTCCACGACGTGGGAGGTTCGGATTTGAATCCGACGAATCTTTTTCAGGATTTCTGGAGGAATCAAGGTTGTTGGGTCTCTTACAAAACAAGTCAACGGAGGGCGAGTTAACCATTGATCCGCGTTGGAACAATCGCTGACGTGGTGGATCTTGCTAAAGATCCTGTCCGCATGATTGATGCAGTGGATCTAGCTGAAGATCCTTTCCGCATGGGATCTTTAGCAAGATCCACTACGGGGTTTATGGCATCGGAAATATCAGCGGGCTTACGGCACCGCAACTGCGTCCAAAATCATTTGTACGATGTGTTCGCTTGTTTTCTCTTCCGCTTCGGCTTCGTAGGTGATCATCACACGGTGCCGCAGCACATCCATCGCAATATCCTTGACGTCCTGAGGCGTGACGTAGGCTCGGCGATGCAAGAACGCGTTCGCTTTGGCGGCCAATGTCAAGTTGATCGTCGCACGTGGCGACGCACCGAACTGGATCCACTGGGTGATCGGCAAACCGTAGGCCTCGCATTTACGTGTCGCCATCACCAAATCGACGATGTACTCGGCAATGCGTCGATCGACAAAGACTTGGTCGACAAGGTCGCGAGCACGGACAATCTCTTCGGGCGTGGTGACCGCTACGACTTCGTCCACACGGCGTGTTCGCGACATCCGGCTGAGAATCTCGAGTTCTTCGTCGCGAGTCGGATAGTCGACGACGACCTTCATCATAAAACGGTCCATCTGAGCTTCGGGCAGCGGGTACGTTCCCTCTTGCTCGACTGGGTTCTGTGTGGCCATCACGAGGAACGGATCAGGCAGCGGGAATGTTTCGCTGCCGATCGTGACTTGGCGATCCTGCATCGCTTCGAGCAGTGCACTTTGCACTTTTGCCGGAGCCCGGTTGATTTCGTCGGCGAGGATCAAATTGGCAAAGATCGGACCTTTTTGGACGACAAATTCTTGTTGTGCCGGTCGATAGACTTGCGTTCCGATCAAGTCGGCCGGAAGCAGGTCGGGGGTGAATTGCAGCCGCTGGAAATTGGCATGGATCGCTTTCGAGAGCGTCGCCACGGCGGTCGTCTTGGCCAGCCCTGGAACGCCTTCGATCAACAAATGACCGCCGGTCAAAAGTCCGACCAACAAACGATGGACGAGCACCTGTTGTCCGACCAGCGTTTTGGCGACCTCGTTGGCCAACCGCTGCATCGGTTCGCCATGCCGCTGGATTTCCTCGACCAGCTGCGAGTCCAATGATGGAGTTCCGCGGTTGGTTTTTTCCGTGGTATCGGCTTCAAACATTGTTTCTCGTTTTTTCCATGAAGGCGGGAAATTTTAGGGACGTTGCGGTAACGCCGTAGCGAAAACGACGCCCCGATTTCAAGACGAATTTTAAGGGTAGCAAATCGGATACCAGCGGCCGCAAGCCGCTCGGTTAGGTGGTTCTACGCCAGCTTTTACGGACTTTCGCGAGATCGGTTCATGATCAGTCCGGGGCAATTTGCCCCACGCGAGTCAGCCCTCCGCAACGAGGATTTGCCGTCAATTCGCAATTCACATTGCTCGATTCGCTTGGTTTTGATACCTGAGTTGTTGTCGATGGATCCCTTGGGACGACATCGTGACGTTTCCCCTTCACCAAACCACCCGTTTACGAACCAAGCCCATCTCGTGAATTCGGCCACGTCGGACGCTCCATTCGTTTTTTCGCCTGCGAGCTCGCCGCTCCGCCCGCATGCGGCTGCGCCTGCGACCAACGGGCCACGGGCCGCCGAATCGCTGGTCGATGAAACGCGACGCGAGATTTCCGAGATGGTTCGCGAGATCGCGTTGGCGGTCCGCAGCGAGCGATCGCGTGCTGAATTTTTGGGCATGTTGGCAGATCGTATCCTACGAGCGATGGCTGCCGAAGGTGTCTTGATATGGCAAATCGATCGCAGTGAACCGGTTGCCGCGCATCACGCCGGGATTGCAGCCGGATCGAACACTCCTGCCGCCGCTGCGACACCCGTTCTTAGCGTCGTTCACCGGATTGGTGAGATCACCGACCGCTCGATTCCGGCGGGCTCGGTGGCGGCCCACGATCGTATGCTGTTGGAAGTCAGCGACGCAGCCCAGCCTGTCGTCGTGCCGGCCACTCCGGCCGCGTCCGATCCCGAGGTGCCCGCCAATCCAACCGACTTTCCCGCCGCCGTGGTTCCGATCCAGTGCGATTCGGCCAACACGGGCGAATCGTACCTACTCGAAGTCTTTCTCGAACAAGAATGTGGCGTTGCAACCCAACGTGGTTATTTGCGTTTTGTCGCTCAGATGGCCGACCTTGCTGGCGAATTTTTACGCAGCGATCAACTTCGCGACTTGCATCGCCGACGACAGCGAAGCGAACAAGTCGATGCCGTGATTGCATCGATCCACGGATTAACGAGTCGTGAAAAGATCGAAGCGAGAGTGGTCGACGCCGCTTCGGATCTATTTGGATTCGATCGCGTCGGGCTCTGTTATCTTCGCAATGACGTGGCCCAACTGAGTGCGGTGAGCTACGTCAATACAATCGACATTCGCGGGGCCGCCGCGAAACAGATGATTGCCACAGCGGAATCGTTTTACACTCCCGAAACCTATGTGGTGTTGGAAGCAGACGATTCTGACGACAAACCCAGCACGCCGCTGCAGCCCCGTGTTGTGGTCGCCGCGGAAGCTTGCGATTCGCTCTGCTTGGTCGGCCTAGCCAACGCGGATTCGACGATCGATTGCCATGGTATGGCCAATGATCTGCAGCGGTTAGCGAAACACGCCGGACTTGCGATTCGCCATCGCAAAAGTATTGAAGCGATCCCGGGTGGCCAATGGTTGGTGTCGTTTGCAAACCAAAGCCGTAGCCAACGCAGCGGAAATTGGTTGGCGCGAGGGTTTGCAATTGCAATGTTGACACTGATTGCCGTCGTCGCACTGCTGCCCGTGCCAATGGTGGTTACCACGCCAGCCACGCTGAGACCCGAAAAAATTCAGTCGCTGTTTGCGTCACGCAGTGCGATTGTCAAACAGATCCATGTTTCCCATGGTGATCGTGTCCGCCGTGGTCAAGCTCTGTTGACGATGCACGATCCTGAACTGGAAAAACAGATCACGACGTTGCTTGGACGACATGCCGTCCTGTTGCAAAAACAAGCTGCCGTCACCACGGCGCTGGTGGATTCAGCATCGCACCGTGATCGCAGCGAACAAATTCAGAGCGAGCGAAGTTTGGTTGCCGAGGAATTGCAAGCGATTGACGATCAATTGCAGATATTGAGGCAAGTCAAAGAATCGTTGGTATTGCGTGCCAGTGAAGATGGCGTGGTCGACAGTTGGCAAATCCGACGTCGTTTGCTCGGTCGGCCCGTCGTGCGAGGCGACAAACTGCTCGAGGTGATCGGCGAGGACACGGCTTGGTTGGTGGACGCTCGCGTTCCGCTCTCACGAATTGCCTCGGTCCGTTCGGCACTGAAATCGGAAACGCTTCGCACCGCCGTTTTGATCGATGGTAGCGAAACGCCCAATCACAACGCCGTGGTCCAGCAATTTGGTCCATCGATGCGTAACGTCAAAGACGACACCGACACCAAAGCGGTGGTGCTGCGTATCGAAAACGGTGACGATATCGGCGCCCTGTTTGGTGCGGGCCCCGTCTCGGGATCGCCGGTGCGAGTCCTGTTTCGCTGTGAAACCAAACCCGCGATCGGAGTGCTGTTCTATGACGCGTTTGAAGCGGTTCGCAGCACGATCGGATTGTATTGGTCGGCCCGTTCCCAACCCACGGAAAACGCAGCATGAAGATCATCACTCTCGTATCACGCTCGCTGTGTCTTTTGACCAGTTTGACATGGCTGGGCAGCAGTTTGGCTGCGGAAAACAGCACGATTGAGGTTACCGATTGTGTCGTCCGTTTCGCCGAGGAAGTGCATGTTCCGAGTGTCGAATCGGGACGTGTGGCGGCGGTCAATGTCAAGCTGAATGAACCAATCGACAGCAATGCCATCATCGCTCGCTTGGATGATCGATCGCTGAAAATTCGGCATCGGGCTTCGACGCTGCGACTCGATCATGCGCGGCGCACCGCGATGGACGATGTTGAACTTCGGTACGCGGAAACGGCATTGGCCGAAGCCGAAGCCGAACTGGATTCCAACCGTTCGATTCAGAAAGATGTTAGTGGCGCGATCCCGCTCAGCCATCTCCGCCGTTTACGTCTTGCAGTAGAACGTGGCGAATTAGAAGTCGCGTTGGCTAAGAAGCGACGTGTCGAAGCCCAAGTCGAAGTTGAGATGCGGGAAGCCGATGTCGCGATGCTTGATGACCAACTTCGCAATCTCGAGATCACCAGCCCGTTGGCTGGGACGGTGCTTGAAATTAGCCGTTCGCCCGGCGAATGGATCGAAAAAGGAGAGGCAATCGCCACCGTCGCTCGTCTGGATCGTCTGCACGTCCATGCACTCGTGCGACTCGATGCGTTGCCGATGGGGCAATGCCAGGGATTGCCGATCAGCGTTCGCTGGGTGGATTCACACAGCGGTGTCGAACGATCTTTACGTGGTTCGGTATTGTCACTCGATCCGCAGGTGTTAGCCGGAGCACGTTATCGGTTGCATGCGGAAGTGATCAATCGGCGGGATGAAAATGATCCGTCGCGATGGCAATTGGTCCCAGGGACCGAAGTGCGGATGACGGTGTTTGTAAACCAGCCTGTTGCAGAAAATGCTTCGGCGCCGATCGTCTACCCGAGTCAACGGTTGCGGTAGGTTTCATGGGATTTTTACTTTGTCGATAATACACAACCCGAAGCGTCGCTTTTTAAGTTGCGCTATTGTCGTTTTTTCAGGCAAATCATAACCCGACGCGTCAGCGAGGGACCGAGTCAAAATAAAGATTCCCTCGCTTACGCGTCGGGTTGTGAAAAACTCGCAACTCATAGTGTCGGAGGCACGACTCTAATCATTCATGTCCAGCACGCCTGCTATCGAAACGCCGCGATTGAGCATTCGCAGCGATCTGGATTCGATTCGGATCGATGAAGGGCAACGCGCTTCGCGGCTGGTCATCGATGATGTCAGCGGCCAATTTTCGAGAATTACCGAGCGAGCATGGCTGCAACTTTGTCGCCGCGATGCGACCGCGACGTTGTGGAAACAGGCCCACCATGCTGGATGGACACGGACACGATCGAGTATCGCAAGTCAACGTTCTTCCTTGCTCGCCATTCGTATCCCGTTGGGATCGATCGACGGGATCGCCAAATGGATGGCGGGATACAGCGGAGTCCTGTTTGCCCCCGTTGCGATCGTGTTCTGGAGTGGATTGATCGCGGCGGCATTGCTACTGGCGCTTTCACGCAGTCCGCAGTGGATTCACGGGCTGCAGAACCTGCCACACTTTTTATCGACCACCAATTCGCTATTGATCGCCGTGACATTCTTGGCGACCAAAACGGTTCACGAATTGTCGCATGCGGTGATGTGTCGGCGGATGGGGGCGAGGAGCAAATCGGTGGGCGTGTTTTTGTTTTGTGGCGTCCCGTCGCCCTATTGTGATGTGACCGACGTGTGGCGACTGCCCTCGGCCATCAGCCGTGCGGCGGTGATGTTAGCGGGGATTTACGTCGAATTGATTATCGCTGCGATTGCAACCTTTGTCTGGTGCGCTGCGAATGATCCCGCTATCCGACTGCTGGCAATGAATTTGATGATTGTCTGTGGGATAAGCACGGTGCTATTTAACGCCAATCCGTTGATGCGGTATGACGGTTATTTCGTGTTGATGGATTGGGTGCGAAGCACGAATTTACGTCGCGAAGCACGCGACTGTTTTCAAGCCACCGTGACCAGCCGAATCGCCGGCAAGGCGTATGGACGATTCCAGCGATGCGGTGTCCGCGGCATCGCGTTGTCAATCTATCACGTGGCGTCGCTGATCTACCGCAGTTTGATTCTAGTGGCGATTGCTACGTTGATTCTTAGCCTAGCCGGAGTGGTACATTTACGGTTCGTTGCCGTTGTGGTGGTTACTTTGGCGGCAGCCGCGATGATCTTGCGTCAAATCAAATCGAGCTTTGGAATCCTACGAGGCGAGGGACATTGGATGAACGTTCGTTTGTGGCGACGTTTCGCCATTGTATTGACGATGATGGGATTTTTGATCGCGGCGCTACTACTGCCCGTGCCTCGCTACCGTCACGTCGAAGGAATCGTCGACTCGGCCGATGCCGTCAACGTGTTCTTGCCGCCGGACAGCCAAATCAATTCGGTCGCGATCGAGGTGGGACAACACGTTCAAGCCGACCAATTGATCGCCACGCTGACCAACGAACACGAACGGATTGAAGCGGCACGGCTTCACGGCGAATTACGATTAGCCAAATTACGGAACAATCTTGCGCGTCGCAACGCACTGGATCGTCCGCAAGTGGCATCGCAATGGACGACGTTACAAGCAGCGGAAACATCGGTGGAAATGTTATTAGACGATGTCCACGGCCGACTTGATCAAACCAACGTCGTCGCTCCGGTGGCGGGGACGGTGTTGCCGCCAAGCCCACGCTACGAATCGGCCAACCCATCATCGTCGATTTGGATGGCGGGCCAAGTCGGCGCCGTCGCTGGTTCACGTGAATCTTGGTGCCGAATCAGTCCTGCGGGGCAGCGGCATGCCGTTTTTCGCATCGATGCTCGTGACCATGACAAAATAAACCAAGGAACCCAAGTCCGCATTCATTTGCAAAACGGGGCGACCGAAGTGTTTTCATCCGAGATCGAATCGGTGTCGGCAATTCAGACCGACTCGCAATCGATCACGCAAGAAGCCAACTACCAAATTTTGTGCCCCTTGCCCCCTTCGAATTCAGCCGAGATGATGGATTCAATTGGCGCCACATGCTCGGGAGTCATTCGATTGCCATCACGTGCGATTGCTGTCGATCTTGTTCAGTGGATCAGCGAGTTTATTCGTGGCCAAATCTAATTCGAACCAGGATCGCCGAACGACGACCGCTCAGATGCCCGAGCCATCGCAGCGATTGCCGATCGATATCCACGCGGGGCTGCACCCCAGTCTGATCACGCCCGAAAAATTGCTTGACGATTGCGAATTGCGGACTCAGCGGCGAAGTGGACCGGGAGGCCAACATCGCAACAAGACCAGCTCGGGGGCATTCCTGTTGCACCGGCCTACGGCAAAGGTTGCTGAGGCGACCGAGAAGCGAAGCCAAGCCCAGAACCGCGATGTCGCACTCGAACGTTTGCGATACCTGTTGGCGATCGAAGTCCGCACGACGTCCGTGTTTGATGGACCCGTGCCGGAGTTCGAATCCGAGTTTCGAGAACGGTTTCTCGGGAACGTCAAACGGATGAACGAACACAATGTCGACAAGCCCGCCGTGTTAGCGCTGCTGCTGAACGATCTTCACGCCACAGGTGGACAGCCGAGCTTGGTCGCCAAGCGGTGGAAATGCAGCACCAGTGCGATTGTCACTATGCTGCAATCGGTGCCCCCGGCGTTCGCTTTGGTCAATCGGATACGTCACCACCACGATCGATTGCCGCTTCGGTAGTAACGGCTAACCCGCATAACCCCGATGATCGTTCGCACGCCGACTGGCGATCTCAACGCGAGTTTGTTGGGGTGCTTCTTGAGGGGCTTACATAAGCTAGGGTTGCGGGCGTCAACATCGCGGCAAGCAATTTACCAATGCCATCTACTTTGGTAGCGGTGCGGCGCGAGCCGCCCGGTTGCAGCGAGGAATGACGTTCGTGTGAGAGCGTCCAGCTTCGGCAAATCCCAACCCGACGCGTCACCGAGGGACCGAGTCAAGATAAAGCGGCGCGGGGATTGCGACAACAAATTTGCTAAGATTGGAGTACAAGAAGATGGGAATTTTAGAAACCTTGTTCGGGCAATCTAACGAGATCCTAGAAAGCACCGGTGGCGAAGGTTGGAACAAGCATGGCTTTGGGACGAAGTATCTGTTGATTACCAGCAACGATTCGCAACCGGTTGCTCGGCTTTATGGCACCGCACGCGACTCGCGACGCGAACTGTTGGACGCGATCGATGTTCTGCTGTGCAACGAAGACAAATGTTTGTTGATCGGCGTCGAGGCAGGTGATGGGATTTCTCGCTTCTTTCGCCTGAATCCAAACGAAGCTCGAGAGCGTCTAGGTGCTTGATTTGCTTGCTTCCGATTTCCACGGTGATGCAAAAACGAAAACGGCTCGCTGTGAACATGTTCACGACGAGCCGTCTTGTTTGATTAAGCAAGTGATGTCCCGCTGAGGGGCAATGTTTAAGTCGCTTTCGCCTTGGTGCGGGCTTCGCGAAGTCCGCGGCTGAGGATATCACGCAGCATTGGCGAGAAGTCTTCGTATTTGGCTTCGTCTGGTGCGCCCTTGCTGAATTGGTAGATCGCATCGCGAGGTTTAACGCCAAGTGCGATCAACGAGCTGCTGACGGTTCCGTATTCTGCATTTCGCATCACCATGCTTGGTCGTCCTTGGCCGACGGGTGCACGGGCGAATACCTTGCTAGCGACGGCCAAGAATTTCACTGGCGAATCGAGCGTCTGCAGCGTCAACAAGCGACGCGCCATCTGGACCCGTTGATCTTCGGGGTCGTTCAAGTTGCGAGCACCGATGATGTTCAATCCATCACGCAGTTCAACCACCTCTTGGCGTTCATCGGCATGAATCGCATACCCATTGCTAGCGTCGGCGATGATGATGTTGCAGCCTTCATAGCGAGTCTTTGCGAACTCGGCATGGGCTTTGTCGAGCGCCTTGTTTGCGGTGGTGCAACGCAGCAGATCCAAAGCAAGCAAACCACGCGATCGTTGGCCAAATAAGGGCATCGACGTTGCACGATTGCACAAGCCGACGAAAACACCGTTTTGGTTAACCCCCAGCCACGTCCCACTTGCTTTCTGGTCAATCCCGCACAAAACCCGGGGCTTGCCAGATTGGATTGAAGGCGGCAAGCTTGAGCGGTTGTAGTATTCTTCGCGATTGGCGGCCACCAAAATTGGACTTTCGGGGACCAAGCGATACTGAACGGCCAGTAAGCACATTTCGCAAGCTTTCTTTTCAAAGATCGGTTGGAGGGAATTCTCGGGCTGACGCCAGCTTCCCAGGACCAAAGCGGTCTGGGGTAACGACTCAGCACAGAACAATGTATCTACGCAACCACCGCCACTACACCCCCTGGTGAGGGGTGTCCGTCAAAAATTAACTTGATTCAGCGAATTCCGCCCTCCGTGCTGGAATTCTGGGCAATCTTTGGCGATCAAAACGGTCGATAAGGATAGGGACGAGGGCGGTTGTGAGCCCTGATTGACGTTTTTTGACCGTTCTATCCCCCTGATCGAAGTATGGCTATCAATACCTCGGCACCACATTCGAAAGCCGTTTTAGCGATTCGCACCAACGTTAGCGTCACTCTGGCCCGGCAAAAAGTGCCGCTTCGCCGAATCGTGGACCTGGTGCAAGGCTCGTTATTGACGTTTGATACTCATTGTGACGAGCCTTTGACGCTCGAAGCAGGGGGCCAGCCGATCGCGATCGGCGAAACCATCAAAATTGGGGACAAATTCGGAATTCGAATTCGCGAGATTCTTCGCAAAGAAGAAGATTAGCTCTGTGTCCAGTATTTAAAAGCTCGCATTGTTTGCCGAGCCGCTTCTTCGGGATTGGGCCACGCGAAGGCTTCGGCACACAGGTATCCCTGGTAATTGATTTGGCGAAGCGCGGCGATAATGCGGCCGTATTGCATGTGGCCGCAGCCCACCGGGCGGCGGTTGCTATCGACAAAGTGAATGTGTCCGACTTTGTCGCCGCCGCTGATCAATGCTTCGGCAATATCTGCTTCTTCGATGTTCATATGGAACAAATCGCAGAGGAGCGTGACGTTTTGGGTCGAGAGTGAATCGAGCAACTTCACCCCGTCGGCGACCGTACAGCACTGGTTCGTCTCGTAACGGTTCAGCGGTTCGTAGATCAGAGGCACGTTGTATTGGGCGGCGTGGTTGCCGCCATCTTCGAGTGCTTCGCACAAGTATTTTCGTGCGGTTGGGGCGTCCACCACCGCATCGGAACGTCCTTGCATCGAACCGATGATCGCGGAAGCGCCGAATTGACCTGCCAGATCGATGACGTCGCGAACGAACTTTTTGGCTTGTTCGCGTTTCGCAGCATCGGCGTCAGCGAGTTGCAGTTTGTGTTTGACCCAACCAGCACCGGTTCCCAGGGCGGCAAGTTTCAAGCCGGCCTTGTCCAGCAGGGTGGACAATTGATCCGCATCGATTGCTTCGGTTCCCGGAGCAAAGATCTCGACGGCGTCGTATCCCAGTTCCCCTGCGAACGCGATCGATTTTTCGAGCCCGTCCCACAAGACAAACGGGCCCCCGCGTGCTTCTTCGACGAGGCTGATGGTGATGCAAGATTTCATAGCGGTTTTATTCGGAACAGAGGAGCACGGATGGAAAACGGGAGCAGCGGAACAACGCGACGAGGATCGTAGTGGACGAGGCAACGAGTCCTTGCCATTTGCCGAGCGTACGGGACTCGTTGCCTCGTCCACTACGGACCTCGTTCGCCGGGCCTCGTTCACTGCCCCAAAATCAGCCTAAACGAAACACTAGGCGGCGGGGCCGTCGTTGTTTTCAGGACGGCCTTCGACGTAGACCCAGTTGTGAATCGGTTTGAGGATCTCGAGCACTTCGGCCACCAAGGTTTCGTCAATCGGTTCGTCGAGCCAATCGCACCACTGTGCGACACGGTCAGGGTTTGCCGAACCGGTCACGCAACTTGCGAATGCTTCGTTTGCGACCGAATACTGAAGCGCCAACTTGGCAATGTCGGTCCCTTGGTCAGCACAATGTGCGGCCGCCTTTGCGGCGACTTCGCGAACCTCAGGCGTGGCTTTGTGCCATTCCGGTAGCGGGGAATTGGTCAGCAAGCGTGCTGAGAACGGCGCCGCGTTGATCAATCCGACGCCTTGTTCTTTACAGGGCTCAACCAACGCCAATGCCATGTCGTTTTGCAGGGTGTAATGATTGTAGGTCAGCACGACATCGAGGTCGGATCGCTTGAGCATCTCAAGGAAAATCTTCATCGGATAGCCGCTGACGCCAATGAAACGCACCTTGCCCTTTTCGACTTCCTTTTTCAACGCGGGAATGGTCTCGTTGACAATTTGGTCCAGGTCGACGAATTCGATGTCGTGACAAAACACCATGTCGATGTGATCGATTCGCATCCGTTCGAGCGAAATGTCAATGCTTTCAGCAACGCGTTTGGCGCTAAAATCAAAGTGCTGCGGTGCAAAGCGGCCCAGCTTGGTGCTCAGCAGATACGAGTCACGTGGCACATCGGGCAATAACCGACCGAGCATGATCTCGCTCATCCCGCGACCGTAGTAGGCCGCGGTGTCGATGTAGTTCATCCCGCGATCCAGTGCGACATGCACGGCTTTGAGTGCTTCGCCCACATCCACTTGGCGAAATTCGGCACCGATTGACGATGCGCCGAAACCGAGGACGGGAAGGGTCAGTCCAGTGTTGCCAAGAGGTCGTCGCTGCATTGCCATCGAATTGGGTTTCAGGTGAGTTTGGGAAGTGACTTGTTCGCCAAACCAACCTAACACATCCACCGCGACTGTGAGGAGTGGCGGTGTGCAGCAAAAAACGCCCTGAAATGTTTCAAATCAGACGCAAACTGTCACAAATAAGACACCGGTCGACTGACGCCCCTTGCTGTTTGCTACGGCGCCCCACCCGAAGCCGTTCAAAGCGTCAGCGAAACAGGATCACTAACACGAGCGGACGGTGATACGATCGGTAACCGTATCGACACCGGGGATCTCGATCGCAGTTTGGTAGGCCATTTGTCGTAGGTAATAGCTCTCGATCTCGCCGCGAAGTTCTACGGCTCCGACGTCACCCACGGTGACATCAATGCCGCGAAGTTGTCGGTAGCTACTCGCTTCGAATTTGCACAAGATGTCGCGACGCAGTTGATCAATCTCGTTGGTCACCGGGTCATTCACTGGCTTTTGCACCACCAACGGTTCCTTCGCAACCGTGGGCTCGCCTGGCAAATGCAGCATGAAATCAGTCCTTTGAATGCGATCAAAAAAAGAGGCAGGCAAGTGGTTGGATTCACTTCCCTGTCACCATCGAATGGAATCGGGCAATGAAGTGGAAGGACGACACGTTGTCGTGTCGGGCGTTGCAAGGAACTGTGCCTCCCAATACCAAGCATGATTCTCACGCACCCACTGGTTTTATGCAATGGTCTGTTTGCGAAAAACAAGTGATTACATCGTGATCGCCTGTGCTTCGCTTTTCCGTAGCGTGAGGGGGGGGATACCAAGGAAGCGATCGTGGTGAATCGAGCTTAGTGAGGTCGCAAAAAATGCGTAAAAAACGCGTAGATCACTTCATTCGATGAATCGTTTGGCGAGTGATCCGGACGGTTCGACATTGCGACACGATCGTGGTGTCCAAGCAGCGCGTTGATCGCAACGCTGTGGTTCAGTGGTTGCCAACGCGACAGCGGATCTTCCGAACCAGCGGACACAAGAAAGGGACGCGGTGCCATCAATGCATGAAGTTCATGCAGATCGTGACCGGCGGCGACCAGCTTGGGATAGAGCCCGCGTGCCGGATTGTCATCACTAATCAATCCTCGCGGCCGCCACGGTTTAGGATGGTACCCGAGGTACCATGGTTCCCAGTAATTCACGCTCGGTCGCGCTTCGTCAAACACAATGCCCGGGTCGGACCACGCGGCACAGGCAAATTTGTCAAACAAACACGAAGCAAACATCGCCCACTTTCCACCAAACGAATGGCCCACGATCCCAATCCGCTGCGAATCCACCTCGGGACGGTTGGCCAGGACGTGCCAAGCGTTCGCCGCGGCGTAGGCCAACATCGATAGCGGCTGGATTTTTGCATCCTCGATGCGGGGGTGATACAGCGAGTACGTTTTGGCCGCAGTCGCCTCGGTCGTTCCGATCGACAACACGACGAATCCGCGGCGAGCAAGCTGCAATGCGAAATCGCGGTTCGGTGTTCCTTGCCCAATTGCCGTTTCAGGTTCATAGAACACCGTGACGACCGCTGGATGAGGACCCTCACCATCGGGTACCAGCAGATACCCGGTCGTCTTTTCGTTTGGTGTCCACTGAAACCGAATCTGGTGCTGAGTGAAATTTTCGCGTCGCTGTGAGTGCAGTGATTCGACATCAGGCTGCGTGATCAGTGGCGGCCATTCGCCCAACATCGATGTCCACTTGGCCAAGATCTGGCTGCGACGTTGTTTCCAGTCCTCGGGAGTTTGCACCCGCGTTCCGTCATCCAGCCTTAGCGGCGAAGCGTAATCGCCAAAGTCATTGACGAACTTTTGCGGTGGCGAAAAGTAGGGAGCGATCGTTTCCCAGGCCTTGCTCGCATTGGTGATTGATTGGGGGCGTGTGTTGCTATCGCCCAGCCATGCTTGATTGGGGCGGTCCCATTTCAGTTTGGCGACGTAGACTCGGTTGTCGCTGCCGTGTTTCTCGACCCCGGCGGGCTGCATCCATTCGGTGACCGTTACCCACGTTTCGGTTGGCGATACTTCGGTCACGCCAAAATTGCCCAGCCGTGCGCCATGCTCGGGGACGACCACTCGTTCGCTGGCACGCCTCACCTGCAAGGATTCCGGGTCGACTTGGCCAATCAACAGCGGTGCGCGATGCCGAAACACGTGGTCGTTGTTCGCGCCCCGCCGCGTGTAGACCAAGAACAATCCGTCGCTGTGCGTTACCCAGTGCTGTTGCGTGTTGTAGTTCCCGAGATCGCTACCATCATCGAACGTCCATCGGCGAGGGGTGTCAAAGTGCAGCCCATCGTCGCTTGTACAGACGTAACCATGGTCGTCATTCCGCATCGTCAAATAGTAGCGGCCACGAAACTGGGTTAACGACGGCTCATACAGACCACGTTTCACAGGAATCGTCAATTCGTCACCGTGTTCAACGTACTGCAACGTATGGCCATCGAAACGACAACGAACGATGGTGACTGAGTACTGTGACTGTGTCGGGTCTCGGAAATAGATCGGCAACAGCACATCGCCACCCGGCAAATCGACTCGTTGGACGCTGCCCGCCCCGGCGTTGTTGAATTTGACCTCTGCCGGCATCTTGACCGTTTGCCAATCGGACCATCGGTTCTTGGAGGAATCGAACACGGCGTAGGCAATGCCGCGAGGCGATGCGTGCATCACTCGATTGTTGCGATACCAAACCGTTTGCCCGATGCCCAGCAATCGCTGGCTGGCGGCATGCCATTTGGGGGTAAAGTCACAAACGGTGGTCTCGTCGCCGGCGCGGACTAACTCGGGAGCAACCGATGCGCCGCCCGGAAGCGTGGCCGATTCATCATTACTGACGCGTTGTCGCTCAAATGCATCCAGTTCGGCGGGGGCGCTCCAGGTTTTTCCGAGGTTGTCCGAGCGAGTTTGGTGAAGCGGATAAAAAACGTCCGATCCGCTGAGCAGTAGTTTTTGCATCGTCATCACGACGGACGGTTGCCCCTCGGGATCGCTCGACGGGATGGCCCCGGCGCGAGCATGCACCCAACATTGGTTACCGTCGTAGCCTTGCATCGCCACCGTGGGTTCAATGGTGAACGACACCGTCGAGGCATCGCCGTGATCGGCGGCAAAAAGCATCGCGGGGCTGGCGAGCATCCAAAACAGCGCGGTCCATGCCAACGGCGGTAGCGTCCAAAACAATTTCATCACAGACGTCTCGTTTGGTGGGGCGGGGCGAGTGGAGGGGGGGCGGTGGGCCGTGGCCGAGCCGAATGCGGTGGCTCGACCCGCACGCGACTGCACCGCGAGGGGGCCTGAGTTTACCGGATTCACGGCAGGGGCGGGGCAACGATCGATAATCTCTCGCACCCCCAGATGAGTGGTCCTCAAATTGAGCGGCGAGCGATTCGCTGATCGGCTGATTAGAATGTCCGTGATCCAATCCGGCGTCGGAGGTGTCTCGAGACATGGCGGGCGAGTGTTCCTGGAACTTGGGATGCCTCGGTAACCCGGGGGATTGATGAAGGATAGTGAGCCGCGGTCGCTACAGATTCCGCGATTGGTACATTCTATTGACCGAGAGAAAACCTTTGAATTCATGACGCTGGGGATCGCCAATGTGAAGTAGACCCCAAGGCTCGTGATCGTTAGCTTAAGTGCGTTATTCGTGCAGTGAGGATTGGCACGATAAAACGAGCGGATAAACGAAACGAGCCGGAATAGAAGCCGGCAAACGAGTGGTTGCGGTAAAAAGCGAGCGTTGATTTCGCCCAAAACCAGAGCGGAATCACGCGGTAGCAAGCAGTGTTCGGCAAAATGCGGGTTTCCGACTTACCGCCGACGCCTTACCGTCCCCCCCGCACGCTCGTTCCGTGAATGCTTTTATCCTTGAAACATCCTTATCCATTTTCGCTTCATCCGAATTTCCGACGCAAACACCATTATGAAACAACCCCTGTTAGAGCGACGCAGCCCGCTGGGGGTCACCTATGCGTTGGCCATCTTGATGGTTTTTTTCTTCGTTTTGCCATCGGTCTTTCGTGCCGCTCGATTGAGTCTGGGCGAGACGCAGAACGAAGTCAAAGATTGGTTGCCGAGTGATTTTCCGGAAACCGCCGAACTGGAATGGTTCGCCGATCACTTTGTGGGCGAAAGTTTTGTGTTGGCGACATGGCCTGGATGCACCAGCGGCGACCAACGTCTGCAGTTGCTAGAACACAAACTGCGTCACGAGTCCGACGAATATGATCCTGCCGTTGATCGGTCTGACGAAGTCCGCGCCGAGTACGCGCGGGCTCGCGAGAAGGGCAAAGAGTTAGGGCTGTTGAACACCGGCCGCAAACATGACAACTGGGGAAATCTGCAAGAGAAATGGGTCCGTTCGGCAGAGGGGGATTGGTACTATATCACCCCCGATGGCAATCTGTATCGCTGGAACGAGGCGATGTCGGGGCCAGCGGCATTGATCCGCGCAATCAAACGCGCGACTGGAAATTACACACTCGAAGGGACCTTCGTTGCCGCCTATGGCGAATCGATCGAAGAGCAAGCGACCAATCCGTTTTACAATGACCCGTCGCTGATCTGTGCGCCGATGTTTCATACGGTTGAAACCGGCGATTCGATCGCGGATGAATTGTCGGCCGAGGGTGGGGCACTATGGCCGATCGATTTGACCGACGAATCGATGCGTGCCACCGTGGCTCGGCGATTGGCGTTGGAACGTTTGACCGGGACCTTGTTTGCCAACGCGGTGCCCTACGGATTTGATTGGGAAATTGAATCGTTTCGCAACGAGATTCCCGCGTCACGACGAGACGCGTTGCCGGAGGATTTTGACGAGCGGGTCAAGCAGAACTTTGAGTCGATTTTGGCAGACCGTTTTGACGGATCGCTTGACCAATTGCGAGCCGCCTCGACCGCCGAACAGGACTACGTCTGGTACGCCGTCTATGACTCGGTCGATGTCACCCCACCGCCACGTTTGACGTGTGTGGTCGTGACCTTGACCGACATTGCCAAAGACAACCTGCCGTACGTCTTGGGGCGTGGAGTTGCCGGCGGACCTCGCGGGCGATTGTTGCAGTTGGCCGAAGAGTCGGGGGTTCGCCCTGCTCCGCCGCCATCGACTGCACCTCCGCCGTTCAATCGTGAACCCGCCGAAACGGTCGCGGGCATGCCGCCACTGCGATTGGGTGGTCCGCCTGTGGACAACGTCGCGATCGACGAAGAGGGAACCGTCACGTTGATCCGTTTGCTTGGCTACAGCCTGGTGATCGGGATCGTATTGTCGTACATCTGTTTTCGCAGTCTGAAGATCACCACGATGGTCTTTGTGGTGGGCGGTAGCGCCGCGATGCTCAGCATGGCGATGGTGTGGTGGACCGGCGGCAAGGTCGATGCGATCTTGATGAGCATGCCTTCGTTGGTCTACGTGCTAGGGCTTTCGGGCGCCATCCATGTGGTCAATTATTATCGTGACGAGGTCCGCGCCGGCGGTGAAGTCGGAGCGGCCGGACGCGCGCTGCGGCATGCGATTTTGCCTTGCACGCTCGCCTCGTTCACCACTGCGATCGGCTTGGCGTCGCTGTTTACCAGCAATTTGGCGCCGATCAGCAACTTTGGTTTGTACTCGGCCATCGGAGTGATGGTCACGCTGGGCATCTTGTTCTCTTACTTGCCCGCCGCGCTGCAAACGTTCTCGCCGGCATCGGACCTAGCTGCCAACGACGAAGAAAAAGCGGCGGCCAAACAGGCGACTCATCGGTCGGCATTGTCCAATGGCAGTCCTCATGACGATGCGCCTGAAGGCTACTTTGCCCAGTGGTGGGCGTCGGTGGGCCGCTGGGTCACGTCGCATCATGCGCTGGTTAGTGTGGGCTGTTTGACGGTGCTGTTTGTGGGCGCACTTGGCTTGCTGCAGATCAAAACATCGGTGCAGTTGTTGAAGTTGTTTGATTCCGAATCGCGGATCATTCGCGATTATGCATGGTTAGAAGACCACTTTGGCAAATTGGTCCCGATGGAGATGATCATACGCGTGCCGTCGTCAGCGATTGCCGAATCCGCTGCAGATGAATCGAGAGACCCTAAAAACTCAGCGGACAGTCTTGAGATTGAACCCCAGCCGCTCAATATGCTCGAGCGCGCCGAGATGGTTACTCGCGTCAGCCAAGTCGTGCGTCGAACACTCGGCGAAACAGGAATGGATGTGGTCGGGCAAACGATGAGTGCCAGTACCTTCATGCCGCCGCTGCCCCCGCCAAGCAAGTCTTCTGGTCTAAGTATCTCGGCATTGCGTCGTTCGACGGCAAAACGCAAGTTGCTTGAGGCCCGTGACCAATTGCTGGAAAGCGATTATGTACGGATTGAAAAAGAGGGGCCTTTTGCCGGTAGCGAATTGTGGCGAATCAGTTTGCGGGTTGGGGCGTTGTCGGACGTCGACTATGGTCGCTTCATCAGCACGCTACGGACCGCGGTCGAGCCCGTGATGCGGGCCTACGATACTCGCGAAGTGTTGTTGAGTTCGCTCAAACGCGATGCGGATGGCAAGCCTCAGAAATTGTCGGGCAAAGAGGTTGTGAGGGTGCTTGGTCGCAAGCGGCCAGAATCACTTGACACTGCTGACTTGCTAATTGATACCGAGACGATTGATACACGTAGCATTTATCTTTCCACGCTTAACGAATTGTTATCGAACGAAATGATTCGAGTCGGCTGGCTCGATCCCAACGCCCCGGAATCTAAACTCGAGATCGGCAGCGAGAAATGGAATCAGATGGTGGCAGCCGCCAGTGCGGTGATTTGGGTGGGCGATGAGCCGGTCGATCCAGCGCTACGCGAATCCGCCCAGCGCTGGATCGATGCAAATGAAGTGGCATCCAAGCCGGTGCAAGCCGCGTTGACGCCGGACCGGTTCCCCAATGTCGAGGGTTCCGGTGCGTTACAAACGATCTACACCGGTGTGATTCCTGTCGTCTACAAGGCTCAGCGGACGTTGCTGTATAGTTTGCTCGAATCGATTGCCCTTGCCTTTGTGCTGATTGCAATCGTGATGGCGATGCTGCTGAACCCCGGTCGATTGCCGTGGTCTTGGGCGAACCCATCGAATTTAGCCAACGGGGTGATGGCCGGCGCGGTCGCGATGATTCCCAACGTGTTCCCTGTCCTGCTTGTGTTTGGCGTGATGTGTCACTTGGACGTCGCAATTGACATTGGCACGATGATGACCGCCTCGGTCGCAATGGGGGTCGCGGTCGATGATACGATTCACTTTTTGTCGTGGTTCCGCACCAATCTCGATCGGGGGATGACCCGTGTCGAAGCGGTGATCGAGACGTATCGCCGCGTCGGCCCCGCGATGACACAAACGACCGTGGTTGGTGGGCTCGGACTGTTTGTCTTTGCACTGTCGACGTTCACGCCAACGCAGCGTTTTGGAACGCTGATGTTGTTGATGTTGGCCACGGCGCTTGTAGGGGACCTTATCTTGTTGCCCGCGTTATTGGCCGGGCCTTTGGGACGTTGGTTCAAACCGCGAATTAGCGATCCGAAACAAAGTGCGGCTGCGACGGCGGAAGCCTCCGTCGATCCGCCGCAGCCGGAACCTCATTTGCCAACGCAAACCGAGGCGGCGAACGAATACGACGACTTGCCGCGATTGAAGGTGCATTTCCCCCCTGAGCGGATTGATCGGCCCCATCGCATGAAGCGAAAATAGGCGGCGAAAAGGCGATCATTTGTGACGCGGATCGCAGTTCCGCTGATCGGGTGGTTGCCTGTTTCCTGAGCGCTTTAGCGGCTGTGTTCGGCGAGACTGCTATCGTTTGCAGCAGTCATCACAGACTCGGGGTGGCACTGCTTGCGTTCACGAAGAATTTATCTTTCTTTTCGTCACGGATCTATTTAACCCAAAGCAGAGCCTAAGGGAGACAATTGGTCCAGCCGTTTCGAGATCGCTGTTTCGCGGTTCAAAAACGGTTCCAGGGGTTCGGCGCGCTGTGCGAATGGGAACAGTTGTTGCGTTGTCCGTGAATTCGATTTGTATTTCGAACCCCCGGAGATAGTGAACGTGACGGATAAACTTGGATTTTTGATCGACATGGATGGTGTCATCTACAAAGGGAGTCAGCTGATTCCCGGCGCAGATGTCTTCATTGATCGACTTAAAAGAGAGGACCATCCTTTCTTGTTCCTGACCAACAACAGTCAGCGAACACGCCGCGACGTGGCGATGAAGCTGAAACGTATGGGGATCGATGTTGGCGAAGAACATATCTTCACCTGCGCAATGGCAACGGCACGGTTTCTCTCGAAGCAGAAGCCTAACGGGACCGCATACGTGATTGGCGAAGGGGGCCTGCTGCAGGCTCTGCACCAAAACGGCTACTCGATTGTCGATAGCGATCCCGACTATGTCGTCGTTGGCGAAGGCCGTACGGTGACTGCCGAGTCGTTGGAAGCCGCGACACGGATGATCTTGTCAGGTGCGAAACTGGTTGCCACCAACATCGATCCGAACTGTCCTACTGCCGGCGGAACTCGCCCCGGTTGTGGTGCGGTTGTTGCCTTTCTCGAAACCGCGACGGGAAAGAAAGCGGCAAGCGTTGGAAAACCGAGTCCCGTGATGATGCGTGCGGCACGCAAACAGTTGGGACTCGCGACGTCCGAGACCGTGGTGATTGGCGATACCATGGAAACGGACATTTTTGGTGGAGTGCAGATGGGGTATCAAACGGTGTTGGCGCTATCGGGCGGCACTCGCTTTGACGATTTGGTCAACTATGCCTTCAGCCCCGATTCGATCATCGATTCGGTCGCGGACCTGGCTTCGCCGGAAGTCAATCTGCGAGAGAAATTTGGTTTGGCCGCAGCCGGCGAAGATTTGATGCCCGCTGTGAATGAATGGGAAGAGATGCGTTTAGCGACGACCTAAGCCGATCACAGCGACCGCTTGGCCCCAATCCTAATCCCGCCCAAGACACTCGTCCTGACAGAAATGTCCGCCAAGCGTCGAGTCAGTTTGATTGGTTGATGAAACGCCGTAGGACTAGGTGCGTTATAGGAAACGCGTCTAGTCCGCGGCCGATCATTGATCGGTTGCACGATACGCTCAAGCGGAGTGCAGCTGACGACCGTCTCGTCCATCCTCCGATGCTTTACTTGGTGAATTCGAGCCAAGCTTGCTGAATGGCTTCGCTATCCGGTGCATCGTCATGCGCGATGTAGCGGTATCGGTTGGTGTAGGTGTCGTTTGGCGCGAGAGTGAACTCGCCATCGACCATCGGGGCGAAACAGAAATAAGGTTTGCTGGGGTGCAAACGAACCGCTTGCGGTGCGCGAAAGTTTTCGCGATGGCCGAGCATCGCGATGCCGCATGGTTTGCCATCGACATGGCCAAACAAATCCACCCACTTCACGTGTGACCCGTTGCCTTCGAATCGACCCTCTCCCTTGCTTGTCAAAAATTGATGGCGGGCAACCTCTATCGCAGGTTCTTCAACATTCTCTCCAGCCTCTTTTGCTTTGAGATATTCATTGATCGCTTTTTCACTTTCGGCGGTGACCCATTGGTTGCTGCCGCGAAATGCCATCCCGCCGTAATGGTAGGGATTGATCGTCAGCGGTGATTCGGCGATGCAAGTGATCGTGGATTGGATATCGACGACAAATCCAGGTTGGGATATGGCATGGATCTGGACATCCCATTGCTCTTTCAGCACCGGCGTGGGCGGATCCGCTGTGGTGAATGCTTCATGGATCAGTTCGACGGTAAACCCGCCGACGTCGTTACCGCTGTGGACCTCGATCACCTTGTGATGCGACACGTTGCCCGTACGTTTGTGCTGATTCCAAAAGTCAACGTGTTTGCCTTGGAAGGTCGTGTTAACGAACGCGCCAAACAATGCGTGTTGATGCGCATGGTCTGGCGCAAAGTCGCCTGTGACGATGTGGCCGTTGGGGGTGTATAGCGGATGGATATAGCCGCTGCGTCGATAGATCGGATCGATGCTCTCGGGTGGTTCTTGGAATGCCTTGTTGTAGGTCAGCACCGGTTTGCCGTGCACTGTGACGTGGATGGCCTGCGGTGTTTCGCTGCACTTGACCGTCGCGGCCGGCTCGGATTGAGCGAACGCGGATGATCGGTCGATCACGACAAGGCTCAATAGAACAAGTGAGCCAATAACGATACGGTGGGATGCTGGCATGTGCGGCGCTCGACGTCGGGGCGGAAAGAGGCGAGAGGGGGGGAATTGCAGACGTCGGACATTATAAGTCGAATCCGCCACCCAAGTGGGGTTTCGCCGCAAGGGCTAACTAATTCTGCGAGAAGATGACCAGGATGACCGCCGCCGTTAGTAGCGCGGCGCCCAGAAGGCGAGTGATCATGGTTTGATGGCCATGGTTCGCTTCGGCCCCGCCCCAGATCTTGGCAGCCGCCCAGGCCAGCGCGACGCCCCAGAGGCCTCGCATCGCATAGACCACGTTGATGCGTGCGGCGTCATTAAAAAGCGCAATGGCGACGGTAATGCTGATGGCCTGCAAAGCCACCAAGGTCGCACCGGGCAACAGATTGGCGCGGACGGTGGCATCTTTGAACTTGGACCACTCGACCCAAGGTGCAAGGCAAAACGAAGCACCCCCGACGATCCAAAACACGATCGGCAACAACCGGCCCGCTCCCCATGCGGGAGCCCACAGTTGGACCAAGCAATCAAATGCCGCGTAAGAAAACGCTGCCGATAGCGCCAAGATAATGGTCATCACCACATCATGCGGTTGACCACGACCAGTCCACTGGATCAATCCAATCCCTGCGGCGGCCAATGCCGCGGCGTACCAGACCGATCGAGGCAAGTGTTCGCCGCCGACAAACGTCAACAGCAACGCGACAAACACGACTTTGATTCCAAAAATGGGCGCCGCAATCGAGACGTCCCCCCGAGCAATGGCCAAAAAGGTCAAAGCCAATCCTTGGATGAACAACCACGCAATCACCACAGGTTGCCAGAACATCGTCCACGCCAGCGTGGTTCCGCCCATCACCCACAGCGACGAAAAGGCGATCGCCGATAATACGTTCGACAAGAAAATGATCGTGAGATTGCTAGCGCCCGCCGCGCCGGATCGTTTGACAAAGATCAAGCCACAGACATACAGGATGCTGGCGAGTAGAGGCAGTAATAGGTGCATGGTGCGAACAGCCTACACGTCGCCGCCGCAGCCGAGAACCGTGCGTGTTCAGGCGGCTTGCAAAAGCATCTGTTTGGCATGCACTTCGTCGATCGCCACACAGACATCGGCGACCGTGATCGCTCGCATCGCCGAATTGTCGGCGTTTCGTCGGTGTCGCCGCGATCCTCGTTCGTACGCCTTTTGAATCGCCACTTGCCCGTACGGTCCCGAATCCCCCGGCCGCGTCGCGCCATAAAGACCGATGGTGGGGGTGCCGACGGCGACCGCGATATGCAGCGGTCCGGTGTCCCCGCTGATAAACAGATTTGCGTGACTGATCAGCGCCGCAAGATGATGAAGGTCGGTGTGAGGCGCCAACACAGCTGCACCCTCGGAATTTGCCACGATCTTGTCGGCCATTTCCCGCTCTTCGTTGGTGCCCCAAACCACGGCGGATCGATAGCCATATTTCTGCTGTAGATAGCGGGCGGTGTGGGCAAAGCGGTCCGCTTCCCACAGTTTTGATTTCCAGGTTCCACCAGGATTGATCACAGCCAATTGCCGAGCGGCGATCGTGCGTCGCCATCGCGAGGCCCAGATGACCGACGCATCCGAAACGGGCAAATCCCACCGCACCGAAGGCGAGTGGAGGCCGAGGGGCGAAAGCAGTTCAAGCGAACGATCGGTCACGTGGCGAAATGCAGGGGCCACACGAACATTGTTCAGCAGCCGGCTGAGTTCACCGCCATGTTTTCCCGCGAATCCAATCCGTTGGTGAGCACCCGAAACCCATCCGGCGAGTGCCGATTTGGTGTTTCCTTGGCAGTCAATCGAAATGTCGAATTGATGGGGCCGCAACAGCGACCGCGCGTTCTGGATTCCGGACGGCGAGACAAACCATTTGCGGTCCAGCTGAATGACCGCGTCGAGAGCTCGGTGGCCCCGCACCATCGGTGCCGCTTTGCGTTCGACCACCCAGCCCAAATAAGCATCGGGGAATTCGGCACGCAGCGCACAGGCAACGGGTAATGTCAAAATCGCATCACCAATCGCACTAAGGCGAGAGATGAGAATTCGAGGTCCACGTCGTTTCTTGAAATTTGAATTGGACATCACGGCGATCCTTCGCTCGAAAAATGGGGCGTCCTCTTACTGTGATTCTAAACGGCTGATCGCGGACGAGGCCAGAGCGATCGGTCAAGATCGCAATCCGAATCCGCTAGCAATTCCGCGGATATCCTCGATCTGCGGCACAGCCGCGTGAATATCGACATTCCGCTCGAAAAAACAACGGGAGATCGGTTCGCAAATCACCGCGGTTCGCTTAAGGGGGCAGAATCGAACGGTGAATTGCAGCGAAGGTGAAAAGAGGGCGATCCCATCGCAATGAGATCAAATCGTATAGAGCCGCAAAAATCGCTCGGCATCAACGATCCCGTGTCGCTCCATTCTCGCTATCAAACGCCCTTCGGATTCGCCATGGTCGATCGTGGCGATCATGTCTTCGGCGGCCAATTGATACGGGCGAAGCCGTTGTTCCTTGCTCATTTCCCAAGCGATGACGAGCTGTTTTCTAGCGTCGGCAAAGTCGGACGTCGACGTCGCGGTCAGGTACAGCAGCAACCCTTCGTAGAAATAAGCGACCGTTTTGGCGAACGCACCATGTTCGCGATGCAATCGCCGGATCGCAGTTTCGACGAACTTGCCCCAACCGCCCGCAGGATCTTTTTTAAGTTGATGCAGCGCGGTCAGAGCAACAAATTGCTCGAGAATCACACGATTGGACTGCAGCATCAGGGCGGACAATTTAATTCGTGAACTACGCAGTTGCTGGATGCGTTGCCACGCTTGTTCGAAGTGCCCCTTGTACAGATCGAGTTGGACGTAGGCAGTCCATTCGAGAAAGTTGAACAGTTGGGCTCCGTCACATGCGGTCAAGCTTTCTGCATTTTTTTCACGTACGCGTTCGCTGTCGGTCACCCGATCTCGCATGAGCCACGTAGAAGCACCGAAACCCGAGCTGACGACGATCCATTGGAATTGGTCGTTTCGCAGCTTGAAATCTTCTAGCATCTGATCACAGGTGCGCATCATCGCAGCCCAGCGGCCGATGTGCCAATGCGCCATCAAGCTAGCCGAGCGAAGATGGCATACTTCCAGCGTCAATACTTCATTGGATGCACTGTAATGGTGCACACACGCATCGAACGATGCCGGCACGCTGCTCCAACGCATCGCCAACGCTTGCGAGAACGTAATGCCCGCCCACACGTCGCCGATCGCTTTGGGATTTCCGGTGGCGATGGCGCGAGGCAGCAAGTCTTGCAGCGCCAATTCGCTGCGAATTCGTTTGGATCCATGATTGTACGAACCGAACACGGCGGCACCGACTTCGACCAGGATTCGATCGATTTCATTGCCATAGCGTGCGGCCAAGTTGGTTGCGGTGACGTTTAATTCCGCCGCGTGAAGGTTATCGTACATCGACAAGGGGCGGGCCACCGACAAACACAACTCGAGTCGTTGACGCTCACGCACGGTGCACTTGTCCGTGGACGCATCGCCGGGCGTGCCAGTGAAGCGAAGGTTCGAGTAAACGCATTTCGCCGTCAGCCGCAACAGGTTGATTTTGCTGAGCCAACGCGGCTTGGTCGAAGGCAGACGCAGCAACCGAGTCAAACGTTGCAGTTGACCGCGTGCTTCGTTGAAATAGCCGCAGCGAATCAACAGCGTGGTGGCTTTTAGTTGGTAGGTGACGCTCTCTTCGTCGCTCAGTTCGGATGCGAGCAGTTGGAAGTATTGGGCGGCGTCGACGGGGCGATCGGCTTCGACAAACGTTTCCGCCGTGACACGAATATGTTCAATGCGTTCCGGGCCGCTGACGTGGTCGATTACTTTGGCGTGCCAGCGTGCGGCTTCGGTTTTGGCGTGATAGCGATCCGCGTTTTCAGCAGCAAGGATCGCATACGAGACGGCTCGATTGGGTTCGTCGGCGTCAAAAAAATGGCGTGCAATGCGGGCAGCCAACTTGCCGCCCGAGTCAAGCCGCGAGAGCAAACGAGCCCACGCGGCATGGCAGTCGCGTTTTTGAGAATCGCTAAGCGTGGTTGCCAAGTTCTCGGCAATGCTGTCGTGGAAAATCGAGATACATTCGCCGCCGGTAACTTCATCACGAACCAATCGTTGTTGGACAAGTTCCGACAGGACCGCGTCAATCGATTCGCCCAATCCGGTCAATTCGCTGAGTTGTTCCGCGGACACCAAATGCCCGGCGGTGACGATGTACGACAACGCGGTCTTGGCTTCGTCACTCAGTCGTGCGACACGCATCTGCCATAATTGGCCGGTGCGAGTGACCACTCGGGTCCCCGAATCGGTTTCTTCGCCGCTGACGGTATGGTGAAGCACACCACCAGGGCGGAGTTCTTCGATAAAGTCGATCAAACGCAGCGGATTGCCTTGAGCCGCTTGAACAAGTTCTTCGACGGCGCTGAAATTCAAACGCGCCGACCAGCGACGGGCAGCGCCGATGATCAATTCTTGTGACGCCGAATCGGATAGTCGGTCAAGTTGGATTTTTAGATCGGGTGGGGAAGCTTGTTGGTCCCCGCCGGGACGCGACACCGTAATGATGCCCAACATGCCACCGGAGACCGCTTGCAAGCGGTCGAGCATATTCACGCTGTCGCGGTCGGCCCACTGCACATCATCAATGATCAAAATCAACGGACCCACCAACCGCAACGCTTCGCTCAGCCGGATGCCCGCTTCCATGGCGTCAAGACGCTTAAACGTTTTGCGGTCCAAATCGATCGACGTACTGGCTTTGACGACGCTCTTGAGCACTGGGAATGCTTCATGCAGAAACTCGACACTCGCGGGATCGAGCTCCATGATGTCGCGATCGTTTTTCATGTAACGCGTCGCAATTGCGTCACAGATTTCATCAAACGCTAACATCGGAAGGTCTTCGCCCGAGCGACATTTCGCTCGAAACAGCTGCCCCCATCGTTTGAGGTGAACGTATTGGGCAAGCTCATCCACAAAACGACTTTTGCCGATGCCCGACGGGCCTTCGATATGCAGCCGTCCCACTTCGCCACCAAAGACGTCGTCAATCCAATCGCAGGCCTGCTCGATTTCGACGTCTCGTCCGAGGATGGGATTGTCGACCCAAAGGAAACAAGGAGATTCACCCGATCCAAGTCGCGACAACGCGGACGCCGTGGGACGGTCCACGGGATCGCTTTGCAACATCTCAGCGCAGGCTTCGCGCAACACGGTGGGGACATCCGAGGACAAATCCTCGACCGCTTCGTTGATCATCTCTTCGTCATCACGGCGGTTGTCTTGCGAACGATTGATGGACAAATGCACATGGTCGACTGCGCGGTCCAAGATGCGAAGGGCGTCCAGCAAAACCAGCCCCAAGCTAAAAATGTCGCTTGCGGGCAAATAGTATTGGTCCCACAGACTTTCCGGTGCGAAGAAGTGTGGCGGCCCGACCAGATAGTCGCGGTAGCCATTGGGATCGCTGTCGAAATCAATGGTTCCGACCAGCCCGTAATCGATCAGCCGGCCGTGCCCCTTGTGATCGATCATTAAGTTCTGAGGCTTGACGTCCCGATGCACCAACCCACGTGAATGCATCAATGCCAATGCCGAGGCGTATTGGCGAATCAACGTCAGCAGTTGTTGATAGGCTCCATCGGGATCCTGTTTACAAAAATCCCAAACCCCCAACGAAAATGTTTTGCCTTTGACCTCCTCCATCGAAAACGCAATGTAATCGTCGAGGTAGTGGATCCGGTCCAGATGGATCAGCCCCGGGTGCCGCAATGGGATCATGCGGCGAAACCCCAGTTTGTTGCGGACGAGGTTTTCACATTTCGCCGGCAGAAGAAGTTTTAACGCGCACAGTCGACCCGTGCTTTCGTCGCGAGCACGATAAACGTATCCGCTGCTTCCTTTGCCCAACAAATTGTGCAGCATGAAATGACCGACTTGGTCACCAGGTTTCCAAGGCGGCGCGATCCGATCACTCGAGGCGTCCGGCAGATGCGTTTCTCGGTCTTCTTGCCCCCGAATTTTTGTGTCCGAAGAAGGATCGGGAGGAAAGAATTCGTCATTGTCACGTAGTCTAGCCATTGAAACTTTACCCCCGTCAAACTCGGACATCCGCTGCAATCAACTCATGCTGCAATGCTTCAGAGTATAGATCATTCGCCTGAAAAGAGCAGGTCAAAAAATGCGGTCAGACGCATGGAGTTGTAGAAAACAAAACGCCAGCAAGTGTGACATCGCCCCCTCAATTTGATGCGGTGACTCCCCGTGTGGTGTGTGCGTCTATGGCGCGCGTTCTTAAAGTCGAAGGCACGTGATGTAAGTCAATAGACTAAATACAACTCGTTTTATTAAGGTTATTGCGTTTCCCCGCCGCAATCCGTTGTCATCGTCCTCCAGAAGGCCATGGGTGGGGTTCGGTAATCAGAAGAATTTGGCAGGGTCACCGATCAAGCCGCCGCCGGAGTGGCAATCGATCGCACGATACGAATGTTTTGATCGTGTTGCAGGTTCAACACCGTGGGGTTGGAGGTGCGATGACGAGAGTCCCACATTTCGATCGTCGGTCGGTCGAAGGTGGGGCCGCCCGAGCGAATCACACGCCCCAGTTTCTCGTTGTTCAGTTCGACGAAGCTGCCCAACGGGTACAACGACGTCAACTCGAGCAATGCCCGTATGACCGTTGGATCAAACTTGCCCTGCTTCATTTGTTCTAACAATTGCACCACCGCGTGATAGCCTTGGATGGCCAAGCGATGGGGCCGCATCGATATCATTCCAATGAAAGCATCCGCAACACAAGCAATCTTTGCGAGCGGGTGAATCGCATCGCCGAAGCGTCCGCGGGGATACCCGCTGCCATCACATCGCTCGTGAATTTGGTAGGACACCATTTTGGAACCGAGCGAAACCTGGTCACCGAAACGACCGATCACTTCGGCGCCGCGGACGGGATGGTCGGCGAGTCGTTTTAGCATTCCGACGCTGAGCGGATGTTTGGAACTGAACATTCCGGTGCCGATCGCCTTCATTCCAATGTCGTGAATCAAGCATCCGACCCCCAATTCGATTAAGAGGGCTTCGTCGAGTCCCATTTGCGATCCGATTGCCATCGACATTGTGGCCAGGTGTACACCGTGCCGCACCGGGTATTCGGTTTCGAACGGAGAGCAAGCCATGCAGACGAGCGCATCGATGTCTTCGGTCATTCGCCGCAAAATATCCTGGCACGTCGCATGCAGCGGGCCGACACTGCCATC
This sequence comes from Novipirellula caenicola, assembly GCF_039545035.1. Lineage (NCBI taxonomy): Bacteria > Pseudomonadati > Planctomycetota > Planctomycetia > Pirellulales > Pirellulaceae > Novipirellula > Novipirellula caenicola. Next base: position 147,918 of record NZ_BAABRO010000004.1, on the reverse strand, counting down.
GTGTGTCGCCAACGTTTCGTCAAAAATCTCGTTGACCGAATCGATCGAATCGCTCGTCTCAGATGCCCATTGGTTGGTCATGCCGGGTTCATACGAGCAGTTTTGCGGTTTCCGTGTACGGCTGGCAAACGGCAACACGTCCTCGATCACGTGAGCTTGGTCGACGTGCAGCTGTTGATCCAAGATCAAAGTTTGCTCGTTGACCGTGTTGGACTTTTGATAGGTGGGTGGGGGAGGCACCTTCACCGCGCGCCCTTGCGGGGTGAAGGCGTTCAAAATCGCAATGTCCTTCTCGCTTAGCAACAAACTTTTGACCCCGCGCTGCTGCAGCCGCAGGATCAGATCGGCCGTGATCTCCATGCCTTCGCCCAACAAGCGAACGCGAGCATTTTCCGGATCGGGGATAGCGGAGGTGAGTTTGACCCCCGCAACAAGCAGCTTTGCGGAGACTTTGCGGTATTTAGACATGGCAAGCTTCGATGCAAGGCAACGCCGCAGAATCGGATGCGATCGTGTGCGAAAAACTCGGGTTTGGGTGTTTGGCGGGACGCAGCAAGGACTTCGTTTTCAGCGAAGCGGATCCACGGCAAGGTGGCTTCCTCGTGCGAAGGGAACGTTAGATGGATGGAGTACCATCTATCCACCTCTCAGGGCTAGTGCACGTTTGCATCGATCAAAATCAAAGACTTTTACATTCCCGTTACACAGGTTTACATGCTCTGAGACAGACGAGGCTTGCCAGTTCTGTAGAATCTTCGCACATCAGGCAACTTCGTGAGATGTCTGACTGCTTTCCCAAGGACATTCAACGACAGGATTTCATGTTATGGCTTCGGTCATCCCTCCTACCAAAAAAGAAACTCGTCGCCAACGTAAATCGTTGGACCGAGCTCAACCTACAAAAAATAAAAAATCCAATCGCGACGCGAACTCGCCTCATGTCAGCAACGACAAGATTGGTAAGTTGCCTGCAAATGCTCATCCCACCGCTTCAGAGCGACGTCACGTTAGCAATCTGAGCTATTGGGCGATTGGTTGGTTGACCATTGCTCACTTGGTTGTCTTGGCGGCTCCGTTTTACTTTTCGTGGACAGGTTTGGCCGTGATGGTTGGCCTGCACTGGATGACGGGCAGTTTGGGAATTTGTCTCGGCTATCACCGACTATTGACGCACACCGGCATGAAGACTTACTCGTGGGTTCGCTACACGTTTGCCACGATCGGAACGCTGGCGGGAGAAGGTTCGGCATTGGATTGGGTGGCGGACCACCGCAAGCATCACGCACACAGCGATCAAGAAGGTGACCCGCACTCGCCACACGAAGGTGGTTTGTGGGCCCACATCACCTGGCTCGCTTTTCACACGCACAATGGCGACCGTACCGCCTACTTGCAACGCTGGGTCCCCGATTTGTACAAGCAACGCGGAATGCGAATCTTGGACATGTTGTTTTTGCCCCTGCACATCGCCGTGGGCTGTGCGTTGTACGGCATCGGATATGCCATCGGCGGGAACGATTTCGGACTTTCGCTGCTGATTTGGGGAATGTTTGTTCGACTGGTGGGCGTTTTGCATGCGACTTGGATGGTCAACAGTGCTTCGCACATGTGGGGCTACAAGAACTACGAAACCACCGACGACAGTCGTAACAACTGGATCGTCGCGATTGTGGCGTACGGCGAAGGTTGGCACAACAACCATCACGCCTACCCACGGATGGCCAAGCACGGCCACAAGTGGTGGGAATTCGACATTACCTGGCAAGCCATTCGGCTGCTGCGAGCGGTGGGCTTGGTTTGGGATGTGGTCGATTATCGTACCGTTGCTGAGAAGCAAGAACGCGAGAATGTACCGACAACCGCCGCGTAGTTTGTCGGTCGCAATCAGCCTGATCTAGTCGATCAAAAACTAGCTAATTAAAAAAACGCCGCTGGCAGCAAGGTGCCAGCGGCGTTTTTCGTTTGTAGTTCCGCTCGCTATCGCTACCCAAAGTCGATGGCAACTGCCGCGTTTTAGGCGTTCGCTTTTTTTAACGAGGCACTAGCGTTTGGGCGACGTTAGGAATGCCGCGATGACGCCGGCGATCAATCCACCTAGGTGGGCTCCGTTGGCGATCGGGCCGAACATTCCGGTCATGCACAAGACCAACCATCCCAACATCAGCATCACGTTGCCTTGAGACATGCGAATCGGGTACGTGCTATCCGTCTGCGGACGAATCCACAAATAGCCAAACAAACCGTATACGGCGCCCGATGCCCCGATAGCAAACGGAGATCCTGCGACTGCATGCAGAATCGGCGGTAGCGAATCGGCAGCCGGCAGCGAGACCTGCAGCATCATCCCCGCCAACTGGCTAACGAACAGCAAAATGATCAGAAAGATCGAACCATGCAGTCGCTCGATCGCCGACCCGAGCAGAAAGATCCAAATCATATTGAACGCCAAGTGCAGCGGATCGGCGTGCAGCAGCAGTGGTGTGATGAAACGCCAAACTTCGCCTTTTCGCACCGACGCAAACCAATCACCGTCACTTTCGATGTAGTCGCGGCGATCGACGAACGACAACGCATAGTCGACCGATTGTTCGGTCGTCAAAGCGCTGCCGTCACGCGATGGACGTGGTTGTCCAAAGCCACCACTAAAACTGGCGATCACCGACATCGCGATCACCGCGATCACGACCGGAATCCGCTGCTGACGTCCCGGCATTCCGGGGCCGCCAAGGCCCCCCACCGCTCCGCCGCGTGACGCCGGCATCGATCGTTGTAGCTTTCGCTGCTCGGCGATCCGTCGCTGGTGATGGTTCACCCGCTCGTTGCGAATCGCGTCGGCCTTGCTTTTGACTTTGTACGATTCGGATTCAGGCGATTGCTCGAACAACGCAAACTGCTTGCGGGCTTCATCCACATCCTTTTCCTCGCGGATCCAGATGTCCCAGCGGGGATTTTCAGCGTCGCCGTTGGAGTCTGCCGCTGCATCGATCGACAGCGTGACCAAATAATCACAGAACCGATGAGCAAGTGTTTCGTTTTCAACGCTGCCGATTCGCCGCATCAGTTCAAAGCCGTGTTCAATCGAGTAGTGAAGGGGATCAATCGCAGGACCGTATCGTAAAAATTATCCGCGGAAGACTAGTTGTAAGCGGAACGGCGGCAAAACGCACTCCCACGGACGCGGTTGGCCCCCATAACACGAATCCGGCAATGCCATTCGTGGTTTGCCGCACCGGCGTCAGCAAGGCTCTGCAGAGGAGGGCCAACCAAGGTGCCAGCGAATGGGAGTAATGAATGCGGGAAAGCAGTGTGAGTAAAACGAATCACACCGATTTTTGTTTCCGCTGTATTTCGATTTCTTCGAACGTGTATAGTCGCCCGGTTCCCGATCCAGGGCAAACGCTGCACGTTTCTTTCCAGTCCTTCTTACGCTCTAGATTGCTGTCCCAAAACGGCCAAGTCCGGCACTGGATCGGCCGCGCTTCGTAGACGCTGCATTTGCGAGTTTCAGGATCCAGCAGGATGCAGTCTCCGTCGGGGTATTCCTTCAAACTCTTCTCGGCACCGACTTGGCGAACAAATTGGTGCTCGAATGCGTCGACATCCAAGTCCATTTCTTGGGCCAGTTCGGCGATTTCATCTTCGTTGACCCATACAAACCCGGGGGCTCCGCCGCAACAATCTCCGCACTGAGAACACTCAAAGCGAAGACCGTCGGCGTACCATGGCTCGGCCTTTTTCTGCTTTTTTGAATCTTGCTTTTTAGGCATCGTGACGTCAACCGCAGGGGGGCTTTGGACCGGGCTGGAGTGGCGGCGGTCGCTTCGGAACGATTCGTTTTGAAGTTCCCTCGGAGCTTCTTGGAAGCCCACCACTGTATCGTTTTGTTGCGAAATCGTCGACGCGGGCCGTCGTTTTTGCACTGCGGCGGATCGACACTTCCGATTTATCCCCAGCCGGACCCGTGGTAAATTAGAGAGAATGATCCTTGTGGGGGTCTGCGAATCACTTTCTCTGGAGCCAAATTCCATGCGAATGTTTTCTACCCTTTTGGCGTTGGTGGGCAGTTTGGTGGTGGCCACCGCGACCGGGAACGCCCGCGAGTGGTCAAGTTTCGACGGACAATACAAGATCGACGCCGAAGTGGTCGCGTTTAACGACACGACGGTGGTGTTAAAACGAAAGTCCGGGAAATTGGTGGCGGTCGAATTGGCCGAGCTTTCGCAGCAGGATCGAGATTATGTGGCGTCCCAAGAAACGAAGGATGCGTTTCATAAATCCGCCGACCAGATGCAGACGTGGACTTCAGTCGATGGGATGAAGATCCGCGGACGTGTGGTGGCCTATGGCCAAAAGGATCTCGTCGTGCAGCGAAAGCTGGGCAACGTCATGATCAACGGCACTGCCTTCGCCCGCATTGATCCGCTGCATCAAGCGGTCATCTTGAAAATCATCTCTCATCTCGAGGGAACCAAGATCGAAGACGCCTCACAGCTTTCTGCTTGGGCAAGGAAAACGCTGAGTGCGGAACCAAAGACTTATCCGCTCGAAGGCGTGCTGATGGCACTCGAAAGTGGTGACCAGATTAGCGTCCCGTTCTTTTTGTTTGCCAAAGAAGACCTCGCGGTCCTACAGCCGGGGTGGGAACATTGGCTCAGCGAAACCGAAGATGAGGCGGCGCGTGAACGTGAAAGTTTGATGGTGCAGACCTCGGCGATGCAGTATCAGCGTGAAAAGGAACGCGACTACCAAATCGAACGGATGAAACTTGATATGCTTGCGGCGGCAACCGGATTGACCTCGATCTGGGAAGTGCTGCTGAAGCCGCGTCCAGGCGTTTATGGTCGTCGCACCAGTGTGATTGTGACCGCTCGCAACAGTGACATCGCGACCCGTATGGTGACGTCACGCTATCCCGGCTACGCCGTGGTCGGAGTGCGACGGGCGAGCTACTAGGCCAGCCGGAACATGAAACCTAGCCGGATCATGAAACCCAGCCGGATCATGAACCATTCCTGGGGCGAACGTTTGGATGTGGTGCGTTGATCACAACCCGAAGCGTCAGCGAGGGAATCTCGATATTTTCTCAGTCCCTTTTCTGACGCGTCGGGATAGGATTTTTCGGGTAAGAACAACGATAGCGCAGGGTCACGAAGGCCGCAAACGCGGTTGGCAGCGACTGCGGTTGACGCTCAACCGCCGAGCCGGTCTCGAGCCTGTTGGCGTGGAGCAAATGGCATTGGGCAAATGGCATTGGGCAGCTCGGGATCATCGTGAATTTGCAATTGATTAAGAAAGTTTTTTGAATGAGTTCCGAGCCGTTTGCCGTACTGATCGTTGATGACGAGCCCAATATCCGGTCGGGATTGGCAAAGGGGCTCGCCGGCGAAGCTGACGTCGTCAAAACCGCGGGCGATGCCGACGACGCGCTGGACCAATTCACCAAAGGATCGTTCCAATTGGTGATTGCCGATGTGCGACTCAGTAGCAGCATGACGGGCATTGAGCTGTTAGAGAAAATTCGCTACTTGCGTCCGTCCACCGCCGTCATCGTGATTACCGCCCACGGGACCGTCGAGACAGCCGTTGAGGCGATGCGCGCAGGCGCGTTCGATTTTGTCTTGAAGCCGATCGACTTGAATTTGATTCGTCAGCAAGTCCGCAAGGCGCGAGAGTACTATCAGCTGCGAGTCGAGAATCGGCAATTGAGAACGCAGTTGGCTGGAGCCGGGCAAGTTTCCGAGATCATCGGCAACGGTGCCGCGATGCAGGCGGTGTTTCAGCAGATTCGTCAGGTGGCTGCCACCGAAGCGACTGTTTTGGTTCAGGGAGAAAGTGGCACGGGAAAAGAATTGATTGCTCGTGCACTGCATGACCTTAGCGACCGAAGCCGAGGTCCGTTTATCGCCGTGAACCTAGGTGCGATGCCTGAGAATTTGCTTGAAAGCGAGCTGTTTGGTCATGAAAAAGGCTCGTTCAGTGGCGCCTCGCGACAAAAACCAGGATGTTTCGAACAAGCCGCCGGCGGCACTTTGTTTCTGGACGAAGTGACCGAGATGTCGGCCAAAAGCCAAGTCGATCTGCTGCGGGTACTCGAGTCGCGTGTGTTCACCCGAGTCGGAGGCGAAGAACGAATCGAAACCGATGTTCGGATCGTCTCGGCCACCAATCGGTCGGTGCATGAGTTGATCGAAGAAGGGGTTTTTCGCGAGGACCTGTTTTATCGGCTCAACGTGATTCCTATCGAAGTCCCTCCGCTGCGAGCGCGTCGCGAAGACATTCCGTTGCTGGTCGAGCACTTTTTGGAACAATTTTGCAAGCGACATTCACGAGACCCGAAGCAGCTGTCGCCCGCCGCGATGCAAACACTCGTCTCTTCCAATTGGCCTGGCAACGTTCGGCAATTGCGGAACATGATCGAACGGTTGGTCGTGACTCACAGCGGCGACGTGATTCATCACGACGAACTGCCCGCGGAATTGACTCGTGCCCCAAGCCCCGCCAACAAATCGATCGTGCCGTTGGCCGAAGCGGTCGAAGCCTGCGAACGCGAAACGATCGCAGCGGTGTTGAACGCCTACGATCTGCATCGCGACAAAACTGCCAAAGCACTCGGGATTAGCGTGCGGACCCTGCACTACAAAATGAGTCGCTATAATCTTCACTAACGCGACGCTTTAGGCCTCTCGCCACCGTCTCGTTTTCCCTCCCTCCCTACTTTCCTTCCTCTGACGATTCGAGATGAATTGATGGTCACTCTGTTTCCACGTGTTGTTGCTGCCGTGATGGTTCTGCAGGCTTCGTTGTTAATGGCTCAAAATGGGGCGATTGACACGTTGGATCCCGAAATGGCGGTCAGCAAGGAATCGGTCGGAGGAATCGATTGGTATGACGTGACGCAGTGGGGTGTCGAAGGCCGCATCCTGCCGGATCAAGAGCGGCAACGTTGGTTCGACCGATTGCCTGCATCGGCCCAAGAGTCGGTGACGAAGAACGTTTGGAATCTAAGTCGTGACAGCGCCGGGATGATGGTGCGATTCACCACCGATGCCACCGCTATCCACGTTCACTACCAGTTGAAAGACAACGGATTGGCGATGCCGCATATGCCTGCGACCGGCGTCAGCGGCATCGATTTGTACGCCCGTGACGATAACGGTGATTGGCGTTGGGTGCAGGTGGCCAAACCGTCGTCGCAAGAAGTCAAAGTCGAAGTCGTACGGGGATTGGCCGAAGGACAACGTGAATACGCTGCCTACTTGCCGCTCTACAACGGCGTCGATTTTATGAAGATCGGAGTCGAGCAGGGCAGTCATTTTGCAGGACTAAAGCCGCGACAGAACCCGATCGTGTTCTACGGAACCAGCATCACACACGGTGCGTGTGCCAGTCGCCCAGGCATGGTGCACACCGCGATTCTAGGCCGACGCTTTGACATGCCCGTGGTCAATCTGGGGTTTTCGGGCAACGGGCGAATGGATAAAGCGGTCGGCGATTACCTTGTGCAAATCGATGCCGCTGCGTTTGTCATTGATTGTTTGCCCAACATGGGCCCCGAAGCCGTGGAACAGAAGTGCGTTCCGCTGGTCAAACAGATTCGTCAATCGCGGCCTCAAACGCCAATTGTGCTGGTCGAAGATCGTCGCAACACCAACGATTGGATCTTGCCGGCTCGTCAGCAGCATCACACTGAAAATCATGCGGCACTCAAAGCGGCCTACCAAAAACTGGTCGAAGACGGCGTCACCGGTTTGCATTACATCGACGGCGATCATCTATACGGAGACGATGGCGAAGGCGCGACCGATGGTTCGCACGCCAGCGATCTTGGTTTTATGCGACAAGCCGACGTGTTCGAGCCGATCTTGCGTCAAGCCATTCCGTCGCTGAATTAGCGAGGCGTTGCCAATTGGGTGAATCGCGATGCCGTGGGAAGATGGTTTTTTCCCATGCCGCGATCCCCTTTGACCCAGCCCAAGGGACGCCCTTGGTACTGGACCACGGTCCAGCCACGATCCGAGCATGGGATCGGGGCTCCGCTGAGGTACTGCGCTGCCATTTCGTCGTCGACATCCATCGTTTGCCGACTGCTAAGCGATGTACCGCGTCGCAGCGCGGCGGCGTGCGCGGGTTTCCAAACTTTGCCGGTGCGGTGGGCAACCTCTGGGCCCTGCGTGGCAACACGTTCGACCCACACTGGGGCATCGCTTGGAATCGCATAAAGCGATGAGTCGCTGCCGAAATAGCGATCCGGGGCTGCAGGTTCGTTGAACCATTGATTCAGAGAGACCGGACTCTTGTAGGGTTTGTTGCTGCGAAACGTTTTGGCCGACCATGATGTTTCGCCATGGATCAGCGACGCGGCAAAGCTGCCGGCACACTCATCTCGATGTGGCCACAGTCGATAGCAGCCATTGGTGACAGTGGATGCATATGGTTGCAACGAGGGGATGGTTTCGGGGGTGAAATCATGCGAAGCGAGCAAGCCATCGATTTGAGCTTCGTTTTCCGCAGCGGCAAACGTGCAGGTGCTGTAGACCAATTTTCCGCCGGGACGCAGCAATCGGGTTGCCGCGGACAAGATGCGTTGCTGCCGAGATGCGCTGTGCTCGATTTGGTGAGGCGAGAGCGCCGAGATCGATTGACGTTTGCGTGACAATAACGCTTGGCCGCTGCACGGAGCGTCGACCACGACGACATCGAAACAGCCTGTCAACTTCTTTGCCAGATCATCAGGATCCATCTGCGAGATCGCGAAGCGGTCCGAACCGGTGCGAGCCAAATTATGTAGTAACGCGGGAACACGCGAGCGAATGGGTTCGTTAGCCAACAGAAAGCCGGTGTTCTGAAGTGCTTCTAGAATCGCCGTCGCCTTTCCACCGGGGGCGGCACAGAGGTCGCATACGACTTGGTGCTTGAGCACATCGGGCTGATCGGCTTGCAGCGCCGCAAGCGCCAACAGCGAGCCTGCGTCTTGCACGTAATAGTCGCCGGCGGCAAACGCAAGTTCTTTTGATGGACGTGTTTGGTCGGACTCACAGCGATAGCCCAGCGGGTACCACGGTACAGGGACGACCGGAAAGGGCAGCGATTCTGCGGCGACCTCGCGGCGTAGTCGGACAACATTCCGGTGGCGGCGCGACAACGACGTTACAAACGCGTCGAGTTCGTCTGCGGAAAGGTGGATCGGACCAAGTGCTTCGCCAACCAAGTCGTGAAACGAGCCGTCATCGAAGGACTCGTTTTGCGGAGTCGAGTCTGCACTCATGTCTGACGTTCAAACCATCGCCAAGCAGACAATCCCATCGACAACGCTCCGGCAAGCAAAAGGGGTGACGTCAATGTGAACATGATGAACACAATGTGCGGCAGGTGTCCCGCCCCGTCATCGCCACCGGGAACAAAGCGGTTGCCGAGTAGAACCTCGAGATCGGCTTGTACCGCCGGCACCCGAATCGCGTACAGCCCGCCTGCGAAGATGACGGCAAATATCACCATCATGAGCATCATCACCGCAAGGCTGATTTGGGGAAGACGGCGACGACGTGACGATGGAAGCATGCCAGCAGATAGGGGGCGATTCGAATAACAGAGGGGCAAGTAACCGACGAGCAAAAAAACAGCAGGTCAACGAACGAATCCGTGACGCTGCTGGCAACACGATTACTTTAGTCTGTGCGAACCCTGATCGTCAATCAACCGCGACGAACGGCCATCCGTCACGATGAGGTGAGGTGATGCTAAAAGATCCCCACTTGCTTAGAATATCCCAGCCCCGAAATCATCGTCCTCTTGAGGGCTCGCTTTTTCTCGGTTGGGGGTATCCATGAAGTGCGGCCGTTTCGGGCTGCCGCTTTCGGAATCGGGTTCGTCGATCAATGCATCCGCAGCCGAGGACGCCGGGGCGGCGGAGGACCGATTGTCGCTTTTCTCGCGAGCGGGCGAGGCCGACGGTCCCGCGTCGTCATAATCAAAGTCGTCATCGTAACGTGAGCGGTAGCCCGGTTCCCGTGATCGGCTGAGCTCGGCTTCGAATTCTTCGATCACCGCGTTTTGAATCAACTCGCGACAATCGCTGTTGATCGGATGCGCCACGTCGGCATACAGCTTTTGAGGTGAATCGGTGTCGGCATCGACTTGCAGCTTTACGCCGCAATGGTTGCAGTAGGTTGCACGAAGATGGTTTTTGTAACTGCACCGTTGACAATGGCCTGTCAATTTTCGGCTTGGCATTGCCACAAATGGACCGTTGGCACCGTCAATGATTTTCAGGTCGCGAACGACGAAACAGCCATCGATCGTGATCGAGCAAAATGCTCGTAAACGATCCTCGGACCCTTCCATTAGCTTGATGCGTATCTCTGAGATCTGCACTGCGTGACCCTCCCTAACCGCGATGGCATTGGAATGCGGATTGTCCGGAGCCTACAGTGCGTCGAAACATGATCGCGTCTAAACATGATCAGCAACTCTGGACTTTGAATTTACTCAACTTGGATGCCGGCGGGGACAAGCACCGAATTCGCAGCGACAACTCTCGCGGTCGGTAAAGTTTGCCGATCGGCATGTGACCCGTCGCCCCGCTGTTTTATTGCACTATATTGGCTTCGCAATTGTGATGCCAATCGTGATGCTCGGATTGGCGACTCGGCAAGGCCGAAGCAAGCCGATCCGCTGCCTGTTAATTGACACCCCCGCAGCCCGTGATGCCACATTGATTTTAGCATTTCGTCAATTTGCGGGGCTATTTTTGATGCGGGCTCCTGAAGTCGATTACACATATGCGAAGTGATTGACGTCAAATCTCCCGTCTCTAACGCTTCGACGAACGTGTCCGCGAGCTGGGGAACGTCAGAAATTGACGATTCTGAGTAAATTTTTGCAGTTGATAAACTCTGCGGTGGGAACAGAACCACGGTGTTAAGTTGGGTGGACAACGTAACCGGGGTCAGGCGTTCGCCGCGGCCTTGAGCCCGTGCCGCAGTCCATGGCGTGAGCGAATTGCCCAGGAAAAACGGGATATCGCTGCCCAGTTCCGCCGCCAGTACGGCAAGGTCAGGGTGATCATGAGGGACGCCGCTGAGGGTGGCGGCACACAGCAGTGCCGAGGCGGCGTCGCTGCTAGCGCCGCCCATTCCCGCGCCCGCAGGAATGCTTTTTGCTAGGTGGCACGAGAACCCTGTCGTCAATCCGAATCGAGCTGCGAACCGGGTCAACGCTTGATGGACAAGGTTCCGCGAATCATCGGGAATCCCCAGCAGCGATTGTCCTCGCTCGGATTCCGGGTCGACGCCAAGTTCGTCGGCAATGATCTGTAGCGACGGCATCCACTGGACACTCAATTGAACGCCGGCAGTTTCAGTTTGCTGGACACGGAGCTGGTCACGCCAATCGATCGCAACCATGACGGTGTCGATGTCGTGGTAACCGTCGTTGCGTTTGCCGATCAGCTCGAGAAAAAGGTTCAGCTTGGCGGGCGGATGGGTGACCGCGATCGATGACAAGGGAAGCGGTTGCACGGGACGTACTCTGTTCTCTATGTAGATTCATCAAAGCGGGAGAGGGAAGCAACCGCGAGGCATTTTGCCGAAGACGCAAGGCCGCCTATTTTTGAGACGAGTCCGTGTATCTTTATAGCGGAGCGACGCGGAGCCCGCTCGGTCAAAGCTGAATGCTTGGCGCCCTGCGACTGGGCATGTCCGCGTGCCGCAACTCGAATCGATGGTCGTCCGTTTGACGCACGGCAGCGTCGGATCAAGCGACGTGAGATTCGTTGGCCGCGGCGGTTTCATTTTCGATCGTGGCAACGTCGCTTTGCTTCATGGCCACGATGGTGATTCCGAGCCGGCGGGCGTCGGCCACGGTTTGCGTCTGGTCCACGACGATGGTTTTACCCGCTTCGATGGCAATCACGCTTCCGCCCGCCTGGGCGACCCGTTGGACGGTTTGGGGACCGATCGTGGGGACGTCAAACCGCATGTCTTGGTTTGGTTTGCTGACTTTGACCAACGTCCAACCGCCACGGCGGCACAGTTCACCGGTCCGCTCGATGCAGGCATCGGTGCCTTCGATGGCTTCTACCGCAATCACGGTTCCATCTTTGATGGTGATCGATTGTCCGATATCCATGCCGCCCATTTGCCGTGCGACGAGCCAGCCCATTTGAATGTCGCGTTGTGCACGGCTAGTCAGCGGTTTGCCGACGAGGGTTCCATGTTTCACAAGTAGCTCCGGTGCAAAATCGGTAGCGGCACAGATTTCCATCCCACTACGCGTGTAGGTGTTTGTAACGGCCAATAGCAGGCGATCGTCACGCGCATCGCGTTTGCGGCCAAACAACAACGGGCCAAACGTGCGAATCGCGTGCAGGTCGGGCAGGTGTTTTAGCCATACCGATCCTTGGAACAGGATGTCGGACTTGAATAGCTTGCCCGCCATCGTGACTTGTTTCACCCCATGACGGCGAAAGTAACGGATGTGTCCACCGACTTTGCCGACGCCCAGCCAATGAACGTCGCTGCAAATGGACTCTAATTCGCTGCTGGCGTGCCCCTTGATGGCGATGCAGCACACATCACGGCCTTCGCGGACAATGGCTTGGGCGACTTCGATGGGAAAGCTTCCCCATCCTGCGATTATTCCCACTGGCGAATTCAAAGCAGGGTTGGTCATCACTACGCGGCACGTTTTTTGTGGCAACGGATCGAAATCGACTCGGGCGACTTCGCGGTGGACATCGAAGCCTTTCCCGCTTCCTCGCTCTGTTTGATCATGCGATCGATGTCGCGTCGCAAATTCTTGATTTCGCGTCGCATCTCGGGCAGCTTCCGCTCGACGGCCATGATCTGCATCTGTTCTCGTTGAGGCGTTGCGGGGGAACCAAGATAGACTTGGTTGCCTTCGCAATCCTCCATCACGCCTGCCTGAGCACCGACAATCGTTTGGTCGCCCAAGGTGATGTGATCCTTCAAACCGACTTGGCCCGCCAGGATGACGTAATCACCCGTGGTGCAGCTGCCGGCGATGCCGACTTGGCTGCAAATCAAATTGTGGCGACCAATTTTACAGTTGTGGGCGATCATGACTTGGTTGTCGATCTTGGTGCCTTCGCCGATTTGTGTGGTGCCATAGGTGCCGCGGTCGATCGTCACCGAAGCGCCGATTTCGACATCGGATTCGATTTGGACATAGCCCAACTGCGCCGTGGGCACATGACGTCCCGCGACTTGTCGATAGCCAAATCCATTGGCACCAATGATGCTGCCGGCATGAATAATCACGCGGTCGCGAATTTGGGTGTTCTCATAAAGAGTGACGTTACTGTGGATGACACAGTCGTCACCAATCTGCGTGTTCGGCATCACGACGACACCGGGCATGATCCGGGATCGTTGGCCGATCGTTACTCCTGCGCCAATGATCGCCGAAGGATGGACACGCGCCGAATCGGCCAGCGATGCCGAAGGATCAATCCCCCAACCAGGCAGTTCGAGCGAGACGGGGGGCCGGAAACAGGCCACAATTTTGGTAAATGCTTCGCGTGGATCGTCGACTACGATCTGTGCGATCGAAACGTTGGCCAGCGGTTCGGAGCAGACGACAGCGGTCGCCTCGGAATGTTCCAAATCGGCTGCACGCCGTGGATCGTCGATCATCGTGACGTGACCACTTCGCTCTTCGCCTAATGGGAACGCACCATGACATACGGTATCGCCATCACCGTTGATGAGCTTTCCTTCGGCCAGGATGGCCAAGCTGCTTAGTCGTTTTTTCATGGAGCGCATCCTTGCCTCGATGTTAGGAGCCGTATTGGAAAAGCCGCGTCTGCGTCACCCTCCTTGGGACCGCTAGACATTGTTGGCACTGCAGTGGTGCCGCTTCTCTGCTCTTTCTATACCCGCGTCAGCGCGATTCGATCAAGATCGATTTGCGAGCGGATGTGCAGCCGATTCTTCCAATCTTCATTTTGACGGCTCGATTCTTGGCATCGAACGTGCCTGGGAGGATCCGCTCGATTGATCCCCGCTTCTCGACGTGAAAACGACCGCAAACACAAGCATAAAGCGCTGCGGTAGCGGCGGGCAACCCATTCGCCCGACGCCTAAACCGCAGCGTTTGATAGCATTGTGATGGTCGTTGTTCACAGCTTCACTGAACTGGTTTTCGGGCTGTTGATTTAGTCGTACGACGGACTAAGAAGTTCATCCTACACCCCTTGCCGCAGGGAACTTCACTAAATCAACAAGCCGTTTTCGCAGTTCGGATTTGCTGTAAGCTTCCTGCTTACGCGTGCTGGGCCGCCGTGGCCAAGACGGTCCTTTCCTGGCCTTCGTCATCCAGGAAGCGGATGTTACCGCTCGCGACATCATAGATAGCGCCCACGACCATCAATTGCCCCGACGCCACGGCTGCCGCAATGGCCTCGCTTCGATTCACGATCTTAACCACCGTCTGCATCACATTTCGCACGGCGACTTGATCCACAACGGCTTCGACATGCGACGCGCCCTGGGCATTTGCAGCACGGTATTCATCACGATCGACCGACGGTTCGATCTCCGTGATGATCGCGTGGAGATGCGGGCAACCCGTCGCCCGGGTGACGTCCTGGTTTGTGCTCAACAGGTCCGCCGCAGCGGTCACGGCACCACAACGCGTGTGTCCCATCACAAGCACAAGTTTGACGCCAGCGACGGTGACGGCGTATTCGATGCTGCCGAGCGACTTGGTGCCGATCACGTTGCCTGCGACACGAACACTGAAAATGTCGCCAAGCCCCACATCAAGCACCAGTTCGGCCGGCACTCGCGAATCGATACAACTTAGCACGGCTGCCAATGGGGTTTGTCCCGAGGCCGTTGCATTGACTTGACGTCCGAAGTCACGTGACAAGCGATTGCCAGACACAAAACGCCGGTTGCCTTCACGCAAGATCGACAGGACTTGTTCCGGCGTCACGCGGTCCTGCAGTTCTCGTGTCGAGTAGTCGGCAAATTGGATCTCGTCTTGCAGTTGGTATTTGTCGCGAAACCCTTTCAGACTGACGGTGACACCCCGTGCCGGGGCCGTGTTGTTCTTATAGTCGCGAATCAAACTCAGGATATCGGGATCGATATAGTCCGATTCACTCGCGTCGATCAACAGGTGGGTGCCGCGTGGTGATTCGAGCAACAATTTGTGCAGTGCAGCTCGGTTCAAAAAACTGACTTGATTGGCCAGTTCGACGTGCATGATGTCTCCGTCGAGATGCGTTTCAACAACACGTCGAATGGGGCGACGCAAATTGCTGTTCAAAATGAACAGCACGCTGACGGCCAGACCGATCAGGATTCCGATCAGCAAGTCGGTCATCACGATCGCGACCAGCGTGATGATGAAGGGGGCAAACTGATAGCGGCCTTGGTTCCACATCTGTGAAAACAGTTTAGGGCTGGCCAGTTTGAAACCGGTCACGATCAGGATCGCGGCAAGTGCGGACAGCGGGATCATGTTGATGTATTGCGGGAAAAACACAGCACACAACAACAGCAGCACCGCATGGAAAATCGCCGACATTTTCGTTTTGCCGCCCGCATCGACATTGACGCTACTGCGGACGATCACGGACGTCACCGGCAATCCACCGACCAACCCCGCGACAACGTTACCAACCCCTTGGGCAACCAATTCGCGGCTCGGAGGTGAGTTGCGTTGCTGTGGGTCAAGCTTGTCAACCGCTTCCAAGTTCAGCAGCGTTTCCAGCGATGCGACAATCGCAATCGTGACTCCGGCGATGTAGATTGCCGGGTTGGTGAATTGAGAATAATCAGGAGTGGTGAAGAACGAGAAAAACGCCGATGGCGATTCCGCGACCGGGAATTGAACAAGGTGAGTCGAAGTGATCTCCCAAGCTCCGCCCAAGGTCCGCAGATACAGACTGACCGCAACCCCTAGCAAAACGACCACCAATGGTCCTGGAACGACCGAGCGTTTGAGCGGTTTGATCTTCTCCCACATCAATAGCACGAGGATCGAGAGGACGCCGACCACCAAGGCACCCTGGTGGATGTCGCCGGCAAAGGTCGAGAGGAGTTCGGTGAAGGTGTTTTCGTTATCGGGCTGCGAAAACGCCATTTCCCCTTCGGGGTCATTGTCGTGGCCGACGATGTGAGGGATCTGTTTTAGAATCAGGATCACCCCGATCGCAGCCAACAAGCCTTTGATCACACTGGAGGGGAAAAACGCCGACAACGCACCGGCGCGAGCGATCCCCAGTCCAATCTGCAACACGCCGCCGACGATGACGGCCAACAAGAATGCTTCAAAGGAACCGAGCGTAGCAATTTGGGCGGCAACAATCGCGGTCAATCCCGCCGCAGGGCCGCTGACGCTGGTGTGCGATCCGCTCAACGCCCCGACGACAATCCCGCCGATGATGCCTGCCAAAACACCGGCAAACGGAGGTGCGTCCGAGGCGATTGCAATCCCGAGACAAAGCGGAAGTGCTACCAGAAATACCACGATCCCTGACAAAAAGTCCTTGGGGAGCGTTTTCGGAGAAAAGAGAGAGGTTGCTGCACCGGATCGAGGTGGTTGTGAATTCGACATAAACGTGGGGATATCTAATGATGCTGGATAGTGAAGTGAAATGACGTTTCGAAACCGATCGCGGTGGCATTGGCCCAACCCGTGCCGCGGTCACCGCTAGCCGAAGTGGCACTGCGGACGCACGGATTTCGAGTTTCGAGCCGCGACAGATTTCTGATAGCGATCCTTACCTGCAGCAGTGAATCCGCATTAGGTGCAAAGACAATCATTTGCATCGAAGTGCAAACGTCTCACAGGATACGATTGGCAGTCCTCTCGCAAAGCATTGACGAGATGGATCTTTTCGGCCCACGCAATCAGCGAATCCACGAATCATGAAAACGAGATCACTCGTTGATCGTCACGGTCAAGCAAATTCGACCACGACGTCTCCGATGGACGCTCCGATCATTGCGAACTTGAAGCGTGTTCGCAGAAGAGTGGCTGCTAACAGCGGATCGGCGCAAGCACCGCCTCGTTGATGCGATGTCCCACCAAACTGCGTCGGGTGTTTCGCTCACTTACACTAAGACACGCATCGGACCGCAACAGGTCAAACGCGGAGGGATAGGCCTGTTCTCGTCGATTGAGTACTTGCGATTTTCGTTCGCGAGTGTTCTCGGAGATCGGCACGCGTTCCTCGTGCTCTTCCGCAGGCGCTTGTGAATCCGATGCCGTGGCGAGCAGCGATACAGGCACGAAAAACGTGCCGCATGGCAATGCCAAAGCGAATAGCACAAGAGCGAAAAAAGCACCTGAACAACGCGGTTTCATAGATGGTTTTGAGACCCTAAGGGGCGAGAAAGTGAACCGGCGTGGTTACGACTGTAAAATCGGCACATTCCTCAGAATACGATAGAAAATCGAGGAGGTTCGTCAAGGTAAAAATATTCTCTATGCCGAGATGAAGATAGTGTGTTGGTCAGAAGAGAATGCTGGGATTTGCTGAAGTACCGCCGCTCGCTTGCCGCATTTCGCGGTTTACGGGCCATTTCTGCCAAAAAGATTGCCACGCCCCGGTGAAAAAACACAAACCAAAAGTGGATCGGGATACACCGATTTGTGGTTTGGTAAGGGCCCATTACTAGCAAACTTGACTGGATCTGCTCGGCGAAGCGGCGTTTAAGGTTGGTGATCGGCCGCGAAATGGTCATGATAAAACAGGATGGAATCGTTGGAAAAACAGCGTTGACTGGGGTTTCAACGGGACTTTGACCGGTATCGGATGCCGGACACTCTATTTCTTTGGAAGGGGTCGCTTGGCTTTTCAACCTTTTGCAGTCCGTTGCTTGACGTGTTCAAGTCGTTTGCGGGTGACCGATCCATCGTTGGTAGGAACCATCTCGGCCTGTCCCAAATGCGGCTCGATGGTGGAAATCCAGGCCGAAATGCCTGCCGGTCACGTCCCTGAATCCTTCGTCCCTGAATCGCTTCCCAGAAACCCCGACCAGGTTGCCGTGGGAATGGACAGCGTCGATAGCGAAACGATCACACGTGACGCGTTGTCGGCGGGCGGATTCGATGTCGATACTGCGGCTCCCCCCATTGAATCGCATCCAGAACCGTTTCAGGGTACTGAGTCGGTGCCCCCGATCGCAGATCCGGGAATGCCAATTTCGCCCGAGGGATGGCAAAGCGATCGAACACGAAAATCTCGCCAAATGGCGATGATCGTCGCCGTTTCGGTCGCCACCGTGCTGATTGCAACGGTGGTGTTCGTTTGGTTCGTGCGGACATGGAACCGAGGATCCGAGACGGCGTCATCGGCGACCTCCGTGCAGGTTGCCGACGTCGCCGATGCGAATAAGCCGGCCGATGCGAAGGAGACGCCCGATGCGAATGAGACGCCCGATGCGAATGAGACGGCGAACACGGAGGAAATTGCCTCCGAACCCCCGCCCAATGATAAATCGCCCGAGACTAAATCGCCCGAGAGCGCGTCACCGGTGAACGCTGCGAACCCCAGCGGCACCAATGCGAACGCCGCCGCTGCCGACGCGGTGATGGAGGATCCCGCCAATCAAGATCTGGCCAATCAAGATCCAGGCACTGCGAAGCCAATGCCGTCGCAGATTGCAGCGGTCGCATCGCCGAAAGATAGGTCCAACGAGATTCCCAGCGAATTGCTGCCCGTCGATCCGCTGGGTCCGATCTTGGACGTCAACCGAGACACCCCGCCGGCCGTCGTTGACGATGGCATGTCAAAGCTTGATGAAATTCCGCCTGAGCTGCGAAAGTTCACGGTGCTATTGGATCTTGGTCGTGAAGCGAATGAAACCAAACCGACCATCGAAACGCCGCCGACGCTCGATAAGTTGAAGGTCGAAGACGCAGCCGAGGAAACACTCGATCCGATGATGATCGCCACGCCACCTCCGGCGATCGATCTGGATCGGGCATTGGCACTGAAATTTGCTTTGAATTCCAAGGGCTATCCACTAGGCGACTTGGTATTGCTGTTCAGTCAATTGTCGGGCGTTCCGATCCAAATTGATTGGATGTCGTTGGATCTGGCGCAAATCAGTATCCGCAGCGACGTTCCCACCGCACGCGGATTTTTGTCAGCACGCGATCATTTGGAACAGCTTGGTTCGTCGCTCGGCGTCTCGATCCAGTTTGATCAATCGTTTGCGATGATCACGATGGACGAGGTCGAGTTTGCCAAACGTGTCGAGCCGATACTTCAGCTGGATGATTTTGGCGACGATCGTGCTACGGCGATCTCCGTTTTGGGCAAATTCTTACAGAACGATGCCGAGGCACAGCCGGGGACGATCAAGATCGGCAAAACGTTGGCGGAACAGCAACTCGCAGTCCTTGCGTTTGAGTCGTTGCGGCGGATGCGAGGGATCGAAGGAAAACTTCCTGATCCATTCTTGAGCCGCTGGGCTCACGCCGCGATTTCGGATCGCGGCCCATGGCCAATTCTTAACGCCGGAGATTCGGGACCGGCCTTGGATGCTCCGATCACGATTGCCGAACTGTTGCGGCGAGTATCACGCGGAAACCAAGCCACGTGTATGGTGAATTGGTTCGATGCTCGCCGCCGACGTCTGTCTCCCGAGCAGCTTGTGATGCCGTATGTCAAAGACGATGCCGGCGCGATGTTGTCCACGCTGCTGCGACCCTTTGAAATGCAAGTCCGTCGCGTCGACGATACGCTGTGGTGGGTGGGGACCGAAGCGACCTACGATCGCTTGCTGGTGCTGGTGTGGTCCGAACCGCTTGGGGACCAACGCGATACGTTCATCCAGCAGGTTTCCGACGTGATGGCAGGCCGCGCCGACGAAGGCGGGCGAATCACCTATGACGCGGTCAGCGATCGCGTGATGATGTTGCTGCCACGCTACATCGCACGCCAGTTGCCGAAAATTCAAACGTAAACGGCGTGAAGACCAGAGGGTGAACCGCTCCGCATTGCGTCGCTTTTGCAGTGCCGGAAATCAGGGCGGCTGACGCAGACGACTACCGAGTCACAGCCAGTTCGGGGATCGGCTGAGGCGGAAAAGCAAAACGCTCATAGGTCGCAGGACCGACCTCGCAGTTCAACGTTTCGTGTGCGGATCGAAGTCGAGCAAAGGCTCGGCGACTAAGCAAAAAGACTTCGTCCTTTTCATCGTCATCGATCGTAACGATGTTGCTGTCGCGTTTCTCGGACATCTGGATCGCTTGTTGCAGATGTTTGGCCAACATTCCCTTCAGCGGTGTGTCGGGGGCTGATTGAATGACTCCATTTGACGTCATTTCCGCTTGTTCACTTTGGATCACCGATTCGGACACCGTGATGATCGGTAAACCGTCATGCAAGATGCTGGTTAGCCGAATGATGGGATGGGCGTTGTTTTCGCTCACCTCGGCTAGCACGGTGTGATTGCAACCTAACAACAAACCAATGCTCGGGGATGTGGGTGTCTTTTGCATCTTAGCAAAGGCAGGACTTGAAAATCCAAGCTCACTCAGTTGGTCGATGTTTTGCATCGTCAAACTGCCGACGTTATCGTCCATCGCCGCCAACACTGCCGGATCTTGGTAGACCATGGCCGGTCCAGTGTGGGCATCCGAGTTTTCGTTTGTCGATTCGTGCTCGGTGTCGGTTTCAGTGTCGCTTGCGGATGAATTGTAACGCAGGATTGCACTCGGAGACGCCTTGGGCTGCTTCGGCATCGTGACCACTTGAATCGGCTCGGGTTTCGGAGTCCGTGCGTTAACGATTGCCCCCAGCACTGCGGCCAATCCGATACCAATCAAGACAAAGCCGACGGGAAAGTGCAACGAATTGTTTTCAGGTTGGCCAAATCCGCCCAGCAGATAGACTTCGTAGCCGCCGAGCATCAACAGATTGATACCGGCGAAAACGTAGACGAATCGCGTCTTGCTGCCACCGCGTCCGCATCGCAGCGGAATACCGAACAGGCTGACGAGCGACGGTAGCGGCAGAAACAGCCACGACCAAATCGATAGGGAACAGGTGCCGCACAGAACCAATCCCGTGGATACCATTCCTAATGATGCGATCAACAAAAGCGACGAGGTAAGTTTGTCCGGCGGTGATTGCAGGGGCTCGATTCGATAGCTTGGCGGCGAATCGGGAGCAGTTTGGGCGGCCTGTTTGATTGCTGTGAACCATCCGTCGCGACCGACGTTGTCTGCTTGCGGCGTGGCGACCGTATTGCCGATCGCTGTATTGATTAACGCGATCGTTGCGTCGCTGGTGTCGCGGCAAAGGTAGCCACAGATTTCATCGGACGACTCAATTTGTTGTTTGGCGCTAGCCACTTGTTGGCTGTGTCGTGACAGACTGACCCGCGGCGCGGATTCCTGTGGGCCTTCGTTTTTTGAAAACAGTGGAATGCCGCGAAAGGACGCTTCCAAAAGCGAACCAATCGGGGCTTGCCCGAGAATGTCGCTCGCGTCCTGTTTCATCGCCGCGATCTTGGTCTGCATCAGTTCGGGATTTTCGCCCAGTTCGAGCGGGTTTAGACCAGTGGCGACGGACGTGGTGAGCTGTTCGAGCGGACTGGTTGGTGCAGGACGCCTAAAGTCCACATGGGAAAGCCGCACAAAGGCGTTCTCACCAATCCCTTCGGATTGCAGTTGGCTAAAATTCAACTCGCTTGGAAACGATTTCATCGCAAAGGCACGATGGCACTTGGGCAGTCCTGAGGATAAACCCAGCACCATTCCCAGACACAGCAGTGTGAATCCAGAGAGTAGGTAGAAACTGTCGAAACGCCGTGGCGCTGCGGTTGAATTGGGATCCAATTTGCGACGTGAGGACTTCCTCATAACCAAACTTCCAACTGAGATAGGTTTTGCGTGATTGGGTGTGAAACCAACAAAACCTACGTCACTTTTTGTAACAATGAGGCAAACCACGCCAGGGGAGGGGGAATACCTCGTCGATTGCAACGGTTGTAAGGAAAGCAACGAATGTCCGCGAGATGACGGAACGTCAACGGACCGAGCGTCCGCCGCGAAAATACGATCGAATGTCCCCACCGCTTGTATGCGAGAAAGCGTGGGATTGGGGCATGCCGCTACGATCGAGACCGTTTGGTCGAGTTTTTATCCAGACGCTAAACCACGCCTGCTAAGGAGTCTCGGCTGCGAGTTTCGCTTCGAACTCGTTCAATTGGCGGATCATCGGGGGCGAATGCGGTGTCAAACGAACCGCTTTTCGCTGCGTTATTACCGCATTTTTGTAATCGCCCACCGCGAAATAGCATCGTGCGCAGGTATCGAGCAGCGCCGAATCGTTTGGCAGTAGCTCAATCGATTTTTGACTGAACCGGAGGGCTTGTTCGTAGTCACCCTTGGTGTTGCTAACCAGCCACGCATATTGATTCAAGGCCTGAGCCAGCTCGTAACCACGTGGTTGAAACCGAGCCTGCTGCTTCATCATCACCTCGATACTGGCAATCTCTTGTTTTGCGCGTTGAATGTTTTGGGTTAGCAACAAATCGACCGTCTCGCTCCAATTGGGATCGTTTTGATCGAGCCGGAACATCGAGATCAGGATATCAATATTTTCGGGTCTCAGCCGAAACGCTTTGACGAGCAGCGGTTTGGCCGCTTCGATATCTCCTTGCTTGACCTTTAGTAGCCCCGCGTGCCACTGGATATCGCTACGCATATCGTCATAAGAAAACCGCAATGCGTTCAACCGGTTTTTTAGCTGGTCATCGCTCTCGATTCGGTCGATCAGCGGCGTTAACAATTCCACCACATCGTGGTGTCGTTCCAAGTCGGCCAACATGCTGGCCAGCAGATCTCGGGCGCTGACCGACGGCGAAGCGTCCATTTCCAAATGGTCAATGATGGCGCGATATTCCCGTTCGGCCCATTCATACAGTCCACGTTTCTGCAATTCTTGAGCGATCTCGCGATGCGTTTGTGCGATTTCTTCGAGTTCGTTTGGCGAGATCGTTTCCCGTTCTTCCGCGTCGCTTGGAAAGGGTCGGATTTCCATCGCTTGGTCCGCGAGCAACTGTGCTTGCCCGTGATCCCCTTCGGCTTTGATTGCTTCCGCCGCAGAGTACAGCAGCATCGGCTGAGCATCGAACATTTGCCGGTGACGTTTCTGCAGTTCGATGACGATCGGGTGCAAGCCGTTTTCGATGGCCCAACGACATGCCTCGGTGAGATCCCGTGTGGTGGGCGGGATCAAATCAAGATTGGTTTTGGCAAGCGCGAGCGCGTCATCGAACTTGTCGCTTAACCATGCATGCCGGACACAGACGCGGACAAGTTCGAGGACGGAATCACGTGTGGTTTGTTGATTCGACGCGGTGTCCAATTGGCGTCGCTGCTCGCCGACAAGTTCGCTCCATCGCTCGGCATCGTAGCTGCCGTTTTGCAGATCGTCGGCGTACGCACTCAACCAAGTCGCTGCGGCTCGTTCGCTGTGGCCGAGTCCTTCGCGAATCTGCTGGGCCTCTTGTTTTCGTAGATCCGCCACATCAGACGAGTTTTGCTGCATGATCGCCAACGCCGCCACCCGGCTGAGGTCGAGCGAGGTTTCAAAGCGAGTCAGCCGAACCAACGCCCGCAGCCCGGCACGATCGGGCAATTCCGACAAACGGACAATCCGGCTGCGTCGTTCGTCGACGCTCTGTGCACCGTATTCATGCAGGATCTCTCGCACTTCGTCGGGATCGCTTGGCTTGGACCAACTGACCAACAAACTGCTGACCAAGTGACGGGCGGTCATCGCAATTTCGTTGTCGGGATGGTATTGCGCAATGTGCAATTCGTCGAACGCTTGTAATCCCAAACGGGCGAGCGCTTCGCGTGCTCGAACGCGGGTCGCGTAGGTTTCGCTGCCCAATTGTTCGATCAGCCGGTCGACCGCCGCGTGGCTGTTCTCGGTTTGGGAGGTTTGCGACGGATCGTCTCCCGATTCCCCCAAACTGACGCTGGGGGATAATGCAAGCAACACCAGCGATGTCAAAAAAACACCCAAATGGGGGCGAGCTGAGGTTGGGATCATGCAGAAACGCATGCGATTCTCCGGAAAACGATGACAAGCACGGCTTTAAGATTGCCTCGTTATTCTAGAGCAATTGGCGTTTTTGTGCATTGTGAAACCGCGCCACCCCGATCGGGACCGAAGGTTTTCCCGTTGCCAGCGAGCGGGTGGGCAGGTTGAGGCCAAGCGTTTTTCGAGTCAGCCAAGTGGCGAAAGTGGCGTTTCCGCCGGAAAGCCACAAAAAGGTTGGCTGTAAAATTCGAGCGGACTGCCAAGAAAGGTCGCCTGATCCGCGAATGAAATCGAAGTTCCGCAGCTCTCGTAAAACCGCTACTATGCCAAAGCCTGGCAATTTTCCACAATGATTGGGCCTGTTCCCGATTCCGTTGTGACTCTCTGTTGTAAATCATTGATGAAATCAAAAAGCAAGAAAGCCCCGTCTTCGGGAACCGAATCCGCCTCGGAAACCCCATCCGCTGCGAAGCCGGACACGCGTGATCCTGCGGAAATCCGCGCCGAATCGTTTCGTATGGCGGGCCAACGCGAAACGGTCGAAGCGTTTGTGGTCGCATTTATTTTGGCATTACTGTTTCGAGCGTTCTTGGCCGAAGCGTTCGTGATTCCGACCGGATCGATGGCTCCGACCTTGATGGGGGCCCATAAGGACCAAACCTGCGACCGCTGTGGGAATCTGTTCCAAGTCGGTGCTAGTTTAGAGCGTCGCGGAGCTTCGACCGACGAGGTCGTTGTGGCGGGGATTTGTCCAAATTGCCGGCACGTCAATCCGTTGGATTTGGCGGGCGAATCGGATGACGCCACGTTCAATGGCGACCGAATCTTGGTCAGCAAGTTTGCTTACACACTAAGCGAACCGGAGCGTTGGGATGTGATCGTTTTCAAATTTCCGGGAAACCCCAAGCAGAATTACATCAAACGCTTGGTCGGTTTGCCGGGCGAAACGCTGAGAATCCATCACGGCGATGTTTATCGACAACCCATTGCCGAACAAGATGGCAGTGACCAAATCATTCGCAAACCGGCCGACAAACTGTTGGCGATGAGTCAATTGGTTTATGACACCGCATTTCAATCTCCGGATCTGATCGCGGCAAACTATCCAAGCCGCTGGCAACCGTGGACCGACGGCGCGACATCACCGCCGACCGATTCGTGGCAGGTCAAACGGGACGCCGAAGGGTTGACTGCGTCGCTTCCCACCGAAGCGGCGGCTCGGCTGCATTGGCTTCGTTATTACCATCGTTGGCCCGATGAACAGCAATGGGATCGTGCGTCCAAGGGATTGTCGTTGTCGGACGTTGATCCCTATTCGAGTCGCCTGATCACCGACTTCTATGCCTACGGTTCCTACGTCACCGTCGATGCGGATTACGTGTATGACGAACGTCCCACGTTGTTGCCCACGCGGTCGGGCTGGTTTTCACGCATTGCACGGATGCTCAATGGCGGTTATTCGTCGGGCACGTTTAGCCCCTCTTACGAATCCGGCAAGGGACCCGAGCAGTTCGAAGGACGCGCGACGTATGGATCGGCCGATCTGTCTCGCGATGGCGTCCACTGGGTGGGCGATCTGATTCTCGAAACGGACGTGGAAACGTCGGCCGACAGCAAGGAGGTCGTTTTTGAGATCGTGGAAGCCGGCATTCCCTATCGCTGTACGATCGATCTGACGACCGGCGTTGCGGTGCTGAGCATTGGTGAGGATGACTCGCGTGCGTTCACCGCCATCGGCGAAAAACGCAATTTGCATCCCACCGCACAAACGGCATTCACGGCGGGTTCGCGGCACCGAGTGCGGTTCAGTAATTGCGATGACCAAATCGTGTTATGGGTGGATGATTCGGTGGTCGAATTTGACGCGCCCACGACCTATGATTCGCGTCAATTTCTGTCGGATGCCGAGAATCATCCCTACTACGTCAGCGCCGGAAAACCGCTTGACGCGGCACCGGTGGGCGTCGGGGTGCGTGGGGGAACCAGCACGGTTCATCAATTGCGTATCGAGCGTGACAAATATTATATCGCCACCAAGGCCTCCGATGCCGGCATGTATGACTATGAAATCGAAGAGCTGGGCGATCTGAGCAGCGGGCGTTTCAGTTTTCGCAATCAAGAATTGATGCGACGGTTGATGGCTGAGTTTCAACAGGTGATGGCTGACCCCGAGCAGTGGTCCGATTTCGAAGGTTGGCAGACGCGACGCAGTGTCAGTTTTCGTCTCGAAGAAGATCAGTTTTTCCCAATGGGCGACAACAGCCCCGAAAGTTTGGATGCCCGTTGTTGGGCTGGCACGAAGTTGCGTCCGGGGATGACCGCCGAAGCAGATGCATGGGCCCGCGCGGACTTTGTTCCTCGTGATTTGTTGGTGGGCAAGGCACTGTTGGTGTTTTGGCCGCATTCATGGAATCAACCGGTTCCCTTCACTCCGAATTTCCGACGCATGAAGTTGATCCGTTAGATTGACGTTCTCCGCACACCCTCCTTTCCTGAAAGCCGAAACAGCATGGATGCAATTTCCGAAGATCGACCGATTCTGCAGGCCGTCGATTTGCAGAAGACCTATGGGCGTCGCCGCGTCGTTGACGGCGTCAATCTGCACGTGGACAAGGCCGAAATTGTCGGACTGCTCGGTCCAAATGGGGCGGGGAAATCCACCAGTTTCCGTATGATTTGCGGCATGGTCCAGCCCGATCGCGGCAGCGTTTTTCTTGATGGCACCGACGTCACCGATTGGCCGATGTTCCGCCGGGCACGGGACGGCCATATGGGATATTTGCCTCAGGAACCCAGCGTCTTCAAAAAGCTTTCGGTCGAACAAAACATCTCGGCGCTGTTAGAATTGTTAGGGATGGATCGTGCGGCCCGAAAACATCGCACGCAACAATTGCTCGAAGAATTCAATATCACCCATATTCGCAAAAGCCGTGCTGCGGGGCTGAGCGGCGGAGAGCGACGCCGTTTGGAAATTGCGCGCTGCTTGGTTTCCGATCCCAAGATCGTGATGCTCGATGAACCGTTCGCGGGGATCGACCCGGTCACGGTCCAGTCGATTCAAAGTGTGATCAAGCAGCTGCGTGATAGCGGGATCAGCGTGCTGATTACCGATCACGCCGCACGCGAGATTCTCGGCACCGTCGATCGCTGTTATGTGATCTATCAAGGCCAAGTGTTGATCGACGGAAGCCCAGACGAAGTCAAAGAGCACCCCAAGGTGCGCGAAGAATATTTGGGGGATTTGGATGCCGCTGCGAAGAGTCCGCTGCAGCGGGCTGCAATGGCCGAGCAAACGGAAATGCCACTGGAACATCCGTCGGTGCCGCGTCCTCATTTTCGCCCCTCCGGCGAACGATCTCGCAAACCTTCCCGCTCTGTGACGGACGTTTAGTCAACGCGGAACGCTTTTCCACAACAAGCCTAGGGGCCTCACTCATGAACCGTCTTTCATCCTCATTGAGCCCCTACCTGCTACAGCACCAAAACAATCCGGTGGATTGGTATCCATGGGGTGAGGAAGCGTTCGAGAAGGCACGACAAGCGGATCTGCCCGTGTTCTTGTCGGTCGGTTACGCCGCGTGTCACTGGTGCCACGTGATGGAACACGAAAGTTTCGAGAACGCTGCGATCGCCGAATTCCTGAACAAATACTTTGTTTCGATCAAAGTGGATCGCGAGGAGCGTCCCGACATCGATCAAATCTATATGAATTCGGTTCAGCTGATGACCGGCCGCGGCGGTTGGCCGATGAGTGTGTTTCTGAACCACCAAAAACAACCTTTTTACGCCGGGACCTATTGGCCCCCATCGCCTCAGCGAGGCATGCCGGGGTTCGCGCAGATCCTCGATGCGTTGGCGGACGCCTGGCAAAACCGTCGCAGCGAAGTACAGCAGCATGCAGCCCAAGTCACGTCGTCGCTCGGACAATTGGCATTGGGAGTCAGCGAACCCGCAGCGACGATGCCCGGCGATGAAGTGATTCGCGACGCGACGAACCATTTGCTCAAAGTCCTCGATCGAGAACGTGGCGGTTTTGGATCGGCACCAAAATTTCCGCACGCTACCGATCTTGATTTGCTGCTGCGGCGAGGGCAAACCAAGGGCGACAAAACGCTGATCAACGCTGCCGAATTGACGCTCGATGCGATGGCCGCCGGTGGCATCCGTGACCACATTGGCGGTGGATTCGCACGTTACAGTGTTGATGCTCGATGGTTAGTGCCACACTTTGAAAAAATGTTGTACGACAATACGTTGCTCGCCGAAGTGTACGTTCGCGCGTTTCAAGTGACCGGACACGAGCGGCATGCGGATGTGGCCAAAGAGATCCTCGACTACCTTGCCCGCGAGATGTGCGATCCATCGGGTGGTTTTCACTGCAGCGAGGACGCTGATAGTGAAGGTGTCGAAGGCAAGTATTACGTGTGGACCGTTGCCGAAGTGATCTCGGTGTTGGGCAGTGAACGCGGTGGACGGTTTTGTCAGATTTACGACATCACGGAATCAGGCAATTTTGAAGGCAAAAATATTCCCAATCTGCCCAAGTCGATCGCGGATTGGGCAAGCGAACTGGGCGTGCCGGATTTAGCAGCGGAGTTGGCGATCGATCGTGATCGCTTGCGTGAACAGCGTAGCCAACGCGTCCGTCCCGGACGCGATGACAAGATCTTGGCAAGCTGGAATGCACTGGCGATTCGTGCCTTTGCGATCGCTGGTGGCGTGTTTGATCGTCCCGATTACATTGCAACCGCCGAGCGTTCGGCCACCTTCATGCTCGAAAAAATGACGTCCGAGAGCGGGCGTTTGTATCATGCTTTTCGCCAAGGCGATGCCCACCTCGATGCGTACGTCGACGATTATGCCTACACCGCCGAAGCCTTCGTGGCGTTATTCGAAGCGACAGGGCTAGCTCGCTGGGTTGGCCGGGCCAGCAAACTGGCTGATACGATATTAAAACACTTCGAAGACTCTGAAGTGGGCGGTTTCTTCTACACGGCTGATGATGCCGAGGCGTTGATTGCTCGTACCAAAGATTGGCATGACGGCAGTGTGGTTAGCGGAAATGCGTCAGCAACGATGGCCTTATTAGAGCTGTCACGCTTGACCGGGACCGATACCTATCGCGACGCCGCCGAGCGGACGCTTCAGTTGGCGGCACCGATTTTGAAAACGCAAGCCGCCGCCTGTGCCGCGTTATTGTCGTCGCTGGACCGGATGTTGCACGACCACCAGCAATGGGTGCTTGCGGTCCCGGATGGCGAGACCATGGCCGCTTGGCGGAAGCGTTTTCTCGGTCCCTATCGTCCGCATGCTACGTTGTCGTGGGTGATCGGCCAAGCTCCGGAATCGGGCCCAGTTGCTTCGCTGAATCAACACCGCGAAGTGATCGATGGAAAACCGACGCTCTATCGATGTCAGAATTTCAGCTGCGACCGCCCGCTGACCGGCGACGATGTTACAATAGCACTCCGCGGTGATTGACCACCCCATTTCGAATACAAAACGCTTGTTTTAGCATCGCCGTGGCCTTCACGGTGATGAAGTATTCCCCCACCTCCCGACGACTGCGTCGATGTTGCCGAGATCGTTTTCGAAACCGGCATGTCCCAGACTGCAGTTTTCCAAAGTAAAGGCGACATTGTGAACTGCGTCGTTCGTCCGATTTCGTATCCGTATCAAAGAGGCTGGATGGTGATCGGGCGGCACAACGCATACGTGGATCGATTGTCCACGCTCGGCCAACTCGCAACTGCTATCGCAATGGCTTGCGAGGTATACGGCTCGCTTCAATAAACTGGTCGCGCGATTTGATTGTCCAGCTAGGCTAAGCTTGGTTGGCTGTGTTGCAATGGCATGGCGATGATTTCGGACGGCCCAGTGCGTGCAAGATTGCTGGTTTTACACGGCATGCGGTTCTTGTGATTGCCCCTGTTTTAAGGCTCGCGTTTTCTCACCCCTGTCTTCCTGAGACGATACAATGGGACGCAGAATCAATCATGCGAATCCCGTTTCCTGCAGGTCATTATGAGTGCCGAAGTCATCACGGTTGTCTGTCGATGTGGGCAACGTTTCCGCGTCAAGTCGGCCGCCATTGGACGTCAAGTAAAATGTCCAAAATGTAAAACGGCTTGCGACGTGGTGGCGCCGCCCAAGACCGCCACGCCGCAAACGGATTCGGCCGCCGCCGACCCTGCAGAAATTCCGGTGGTCAAAGGAGACAAGCAGCTGCCACCGCGATGGCAAGGCGACGTGCCTGATTTCAGTGGATTGGCAGCGAAAAAAACACCTCCACCGTCGATTTCGACCGATCAAACGTCCGCGGCAAGTACTTCAGCCGATTCCTCTGCTGCCTTGCCAGAGATTGTCGTGTCCGAGGATTCGCCGGACGCCCGCGCGGCTTCGGAATCGAGCAAGGGGACGAGTAAGACGACTGCAGCAGCCGAAACCGAAGATGTCCCCGAGTTTGCTGCCGACGAATTGTCGGTTGAATCTGAGCAGAAAGCTGACCCGGTGACGCCAGCGGTGAATCCCTACACCGCAGCGCAGCCGATGACCAGCACTGCGGGGCCGTCATCGAGTTTGCCTCAGGAACGCAAGTACCCGATGTTAGAGCTGATTCGAAAGTTGTATTTCGCGTTAGCCTGGCTGATTCTCGGATTGGCGGTCCTCTACACGCTGGTCATTCCTGTGATTGCGATGACGCAGGAAGGCATGATGGGATTATTGACTGGTCTACTTACCGCTGTCCCAATTTTGATTGCCTCGGCGGTCTGGTCGGCAACGCTGTTGGCGGGATCCGAGGTGATCAAATTATTCTTGGATATTCAATCCAACACCTTGGCCACGGCCAACGCGGTGCAGTCGCGTTAGCCGCTTTTTGAGACGCCTTGTCCCGCACCGCTACCCAAATCAGGTGGAACGTGACACTGGCCCGCCGGCACGATTCCTATCGATTCAGTGCTGTCGCCCCGCTACTGGCGACACTCTGCTGTCGACACCGTACTGGCAACCTGGTTACATCGAGCGGGCGGTTTCGGCTTTAAGCCGGGACACGCGTTGGCACCAATCTTTGCCCAATTGATCGAGATGATCGATCTGCTGCTGGGTGACTTTGCCCGGCGAATCGGCGTCCTTTTCGACTTGGGCCGCCGCATTGATATCCTCGTCGCTGGCGACATAGCGAAAGCACGACTTGAGCGTATGCGCCGCGGTTCGCAACGTTCGCGAGTCGCCCGAGGCGGCTGCCGCTCGAATTCGCTCGATCAGCATCGGCACTTCTTCAAGAAACGCATCGCTGATCGCAATCAAGGTTTCTTTGTGATCGCCGGCATGTCCGCTCAGCTGAGCCCGCCAATCGTGTGATGGTGATTGTGATTCGTCCATTCCTGGGAATCTCCGCGAGAGTGATTCTGATATTCGCTTGATTGTGGGGAGGGATATCGACGGTGATGACATCGACTGGCAACCCGCGCCAAGGTCTATCTTAGCATTGATGGCGTTGCCCCACTGCATCCGCCGGATAACTCGCGTGACGCAGGGGTGAGTGGAAGGGGGGGAGCAACGAAACGCTCGATGAGGTCTCAAATCGGGGGGTGATTGGCCGCATATCCGTCACGATCGATTCATTTGGCAGTTTTATCCAATCGTTAGGGCTTCGGTGATCGGAGTTTTTTGACTCGGTCGAATCGTATCGTACTTTCAAAGTGTAAAGAGTGAGCGAATCAAAGTTGGTTCGCTGCCAGGATGAAGGTCTGCATGTGTGTGCAGGTCCTCAGATCTGGTCGGCCTTGCTCCGTGACAAAGGCAAACCGTTCGAGAGGGCGGGGCGCAAAACCACGGGTCCGTGAGTGATGCGGTGGATCGATATCCGATTCAATGTATTGCTTCAGGATTGCCAGGTTGCCACGGAAAATCGATTGCACGAGAGCTTGTGCTCTTGGCATTCGGTGCACCAAGGCACGTCAGACGAAAGTCGGAGACGAGGCTGCCCTTACGTTGAACGTGTTCACGTCGAATACGTTCGTATTTAAGCATCGTCGTGAGTCATCTGTTAACGATGATTCACATCTCACTCGCGAGGAGAGAGACATGAAGAATTTCGCTACCAGTATCGTAAACTTCCTGAAAGAAGAAGATGGCCCAACTGCAGTTGAGTACGCAGTTATGTTGGCTTTGATCATCGTCGTTTGTTTGGTTTCGGTCGGTTCGATCGGAACCGCTGCGAACACCAAGTTCGAAGCTGTTGGTACCGCCATCTCGGGCGGTGGATCCTAGTCGATCGCCGAATTCGTTCGGCTAAATCATATTCGTCGCACTGCCCGGCACAGATCGCATGTTCGCGGTCTGTGCTGGCTGCGTCGATTTTTGCTTGATGAAATTCAGCGAGTTGCGAAACGCTTTCGCAACCATTTCAAAGGGCCACGTCTCCTAAAGTCTACGCCCAAACCACATTTTTTCGTTCGCTACCCCGACCCTTTCGGGAGGCTTAATTTTACCGATGAACTACCCACTGATTCCCGCCGATGCGGCTGCGTATGCCTGGCAGCTTTCTTGTTGTCTGGTCACGCTTCTGTTCGCGATGTTTAGTTGGTTGATTGGCCCTCGCTAACGAAACAACTGCTTTGCAAACGAACGTGGGACGAGGCCGCAAAGATGCCGTCACCCGCGTTCCACGCGGCCGAAAAAAAGCTTACTTACAATACACTTTACGGGGATAGACTCATGGATACTTTGTTTCACTCAGTCGTTGACCACTGGATCGTCTGGTTTGTTACGATCGTACTTGTTGTTGCTGCCGTCATCGACGGTGCCATTTTGAAGGTGCCAAATTGGTTGACCTTTCCCTTCATCATCAGCGGTTGGGTCTACTGGACCATCTCGGCTGGTTTCGGAGGATTGGGTTACAGCTTGCTAGGAACCTTCGTCGGCATGATGCTGCTGCTCGTGCTCCGCAATGTTGGTGGAATGGGAGCCGGAGACGTCAAACTGCTCGCCGGTGTGGGCGCATGGCTTGGTACGGTCAATACATTGTGGGCGTTTGCCTACACCGCGATCGTGGGTGGGGTGATGGCCGCCATCATGATCATGGCGAGTGGCAATTGGTTCAAACACTACGCAATGGCTCGGCAGATCCTCGAAGAGTGGAAAACTGTGCGAACTCCTGCGAAGCTTGCCGAGATCGCTCGCGAGCGAAAACCCACCATGAAGTTGTTGCCTTACGGAATCCCAATGGCAATCGGTTCGATCGCTTACTTCGCGATCGCTGGTTTGTTGGTCTAAGACATTCAATGCTAGCTAGATCGAGGAGGGGGCGCAGTTTGTGCTCCCTCCTTTTTTGCGCTCGCCCCGTTTGAAACCGGCTGAATGTCATCGTGGGCAATTTGCGTTGACTTTGCTGAATCTAGTGGTCGTAGCATCCCCCTGGTATCGGTTGCAGCGATCGCTCTTGCAAAACCGAAAACCCATGTGAGTCGGAACATACGGACTAAGCCGGATTCGACCCTTGTAAATGTTCTGCCAAACGACAGCTCCTATTCAGGCACGTCTGATTAGCCATGCGAAATAAATCACTCATTCTGCTTCTAGCTTGCGTTTGCGGTACGATTGCAGCGGTTGGCATTAGCCAATGGATGCAGGCTCGCGGCACAACAAGCGAAGCCGCACCGACCGTCGATATTTTTGTCGCTGCCAAAGCAATCGACCTTGGCGAGCAGATCACGGGCGACAAAATTCGGCTCGAGCCATGGCCCGCCGATCGCATCCCCGAAGGCTCGGTGGGCGACCTGGGGTTGTTGGACGGCAAGTTCGCTCGTCAGAAATTTTATGCTGGCGAACCCGTCATGCCGGTCAAGTTGATGGACACCAACACCGCGACTGCTCCTAAGGGTTACAGCGTGGTAGCAATGCGGGCCGACGCCGAAAACAGCATCTCGAATTTGGTTCAACCCGGTGACCGGGTGAACGTGATGGCGTTCTTTACCAAAAGTGAGTTGATTCCTCGCACCATGACCAAGACGGTTTTGACCGGGGTTCGTGTGTTTGCGATTGATGGCAATACCGAACGTCTCGAAGGGGACGCAAAACCCACCACGGCACGCACGATTCAATTGTCCATTCGCAGCGACGACGTCGACGCGTGGACTTATGCCAACGAACTAGGGAAGATTCGTTTAAGTCTTGGCAACCCAGGCGACTACGAAGAGCCTGCAACCGAAGAGGGCCCGAGTCCCGCCGCCAGCTCGTTCCTGAAATGGCTAGCCGACTACCAAACCGCACAAGACCGTCGCCGTGAAGAGATGCGTCAACCGGTGGCAACGCCCGTGGCTGCTTCCGCCGCCGCAGCGGCCCCAACCGCCGTAGCCGCGGAACCGAAAAAACGCAAAGAGGGATTCAAGATGCTCAAGATGGTCGAAGGCCGCATGATTGAGTACTGGATCGCTCCGAATGAAGTGCCCGTCGTGCTCAGTGATACTGGGCCAACCGGTGGCAACGGACAAGAGACGACCGACGCGGACGCGGATCTGCAAGAAGAATCGTCTCACAGCGACGCAAACGCTCCCGCCGGTCCGGGTGACTACAGTCATCTCAACGGAGCCGACAGCCCGTTCTTTCAGCCACCGGGTGATCGTGGCAACTCGGCTTCGGATTACTAGTACTATGATTGCGAGAACTCGTTGCATCGAGGGTGTCGATCCACCTGAAACCAAGCGACTTCTCGTCAAGCGTGTTTTAAAAAACTCTTTACCAGAGAACTTGTTACTTATTACTGCCTGAATTGATTGTCCAAAGCACAGATGCTTTTTCAAATCATAGTTGGCTTCGCCAATCACCAGGCCTTCGCAAGGATGCTTTCGCGATGGAAATGAACTGTTGGACAACCAAGTCCACCGCATCTCTGATGCTGATGATGGGTCTTGTGTTAACTAGCCCTTGGTCTGTTGTAAAAGCAGACGGACCGGTTCAGTTGACATCGAACCAGTCGATGGCATCCCATAGTATTTCTCAGACGGTAGAACGGTTTGAGATGCTGGTCAAAAGCAGTCGCATTTTGACATTGGAAGATCGCATTCCTAAATTCCAAGTGCATAACGAGGAAGTGATTGGAGCGACTCCGGTTTCGCAAAATCAAATTCAGATCTTCGCGAAGGTTCCCGGGACGACTCAATTGAATCTCTGGGACACGAACGACAAACTTTACACGGTCGACGTGACAGTGCTTGCGGATGCTCGCGAGGTCGAAGGGATTCTCAGTTCGCAGCTGCCGTTTGCATCGTTGAAGGTCATGCCGATCAACGACAGTGCCATCATTTCCGGGACGGTGACCAGCGTCGATGACGTGGACCGTGCCGTCGCGATTGTCGAACAGTTCTATTCGACCGTCGTCAACAACATCAAGGTGGTCGGCGTCCAGCAAGTGCTGCTACACACCAAGATTATGGAGATTTCACGCACCAAGTTCCGTGATTTGGGGATCGATTTGGCGATCCTTGATTCAGGCAACTTGTTCGTCAACGCTCCCGGTGGATTGATCAACGCATCATCCAGCACGATTTCAAGCGGTGTGGTTCAGGCAGCGGATCAAGCCAACGCAAGCGTATTGACGGGAGACTTCAGTGCTCTGATCAAAGCACTCCGCCAAGACGATTTGGTGAAATTGTTGGCCGAACCCACGGTGGTCGCCACTCACGGACGCCCCGCACGTTTCATCGTTGGTGGTAAAGTGCCTTACATTGTTCCATCGGGCAACGGAGCGGTATCGGTTCGCTATGAAGAGTATGGCACCTCGGTTGACTTCTTGCCTTTCGTGGTCGGCCCCGGCCGAATTCGTTTGGAAGTTCGCCCCGAGGTAAGCGAAGTCGACTCGTCGCGTTCGATCATCAATGAATCGACTCAGGTGTTCGCGTTCACTCATCGTTATGTTGAAACCGCGGTGGAATTGCAGGCAGGACAGACGTTTGCGTTGGCCGGTTTGTTGCAAACACGTACCGAGGCGACTCGCCGCTCGACTCCGTTCTTTGGCGAACTGCCTTACATCGGAACGTTCTTTCGCCGGATCAGCGAACGTCGCAACGACATCGAATTGCTAGTGACCGTGACTCCGGAAGTGGTTGCCGCGATGGATCCGTGTGAAGCACCGATCAGCGGACCCGGTTTGAATTCGGATTCCCCCAACGACAAAGAGTTCTACCTACGAGGATTCTTGGAAGTGCCGAACATGAAGGGGAACAATTGCGGCGAGGAAATCAACGCTTGCAACGATGTTCAGGGCTTCAGCATCGATCCATCGTACGGTGGACAGGTCCTCGGTGGAAATTCGCACCAATTTGACCAAGAGATCCTGCGTCACCCAGGTGTGCCCGAAGGTGCGGTCGTCCCCGGATCGACCCCAACGGTCATCGGTGATGGGGTGACCGTGATGTCGCCCGAAAATTAAGACGACGCCAACGCGGCGGTCGCGTTAGACCGCCGCGAAATCGATCAGCGACTTTTCCGTCGCGGTCCGTGATTCAGAGAGAATTCGTGTCAGTGGATAGGCCGTTATGAGTAATGTTTTAAGAATAGCCCTTGTTGATCCAAATGATGCATCCCGAAATCAGCTCAAAGGGATGCTCGTGGGGATGGATACGGTGTGGCTTGAGGCAGATTGCTCTCGCTATGAATTCTATCCCGATGTCGTTGAACAAACCAATCCCGATGCGGGAGTGATCGCGCTTGACGCCAATCCCGACAAAGCGATTGAATTGATTCAGCGGCTTTCGACTTCGGCGCCCGAGACGTCGTTGTTGGCCGTCAGCGAAAGCACCGATGGGCATTTGATCCTGCGGACGATCCGCGCCGGTGCAAAAGAGTTTCTGACGCTGCCGCTAACCAAAGAAGAACTCAGCAGTACGCTGGACCGCATCAGCCAGCAAAAGTTCGGCGCCAACGAAGGCGGCAGTCGGCCTTGCGAAGTCATCGCCGTGGCCGGAGCCACCGGTGGTGTCGGAACCACAAGCGCCGCGGTGAATCTCGGCTGCGTGTTAGCAGCGGATCCGCAAAACAGTGTCGCATTGGTCGATCTCGATCTCGCTCTGGGGGATGCCGACGTCTTTTTGGATTCGATCCCCGATTACACCTTGGCCGACGTCGTCCAGAACATTGCTCGCTTGGATATTCAGCTGCTCAAGCGATCGTTGACAAAACATAGCAGCGGATTGTACCTGTTGCCGCGGCCGGTGGAACTTCACGACACCGAGTCGATCAATGGCGACAGCATTCGCAAAGTGATTGGGCTCTTGAAGGCATCGTTCACTCACCTCGTGCTTGATCTCTCGAAAACGTACAGCCAAGTGGACATTGCCGCGATGCAGTGTGCCAGCCGAATCATTCTTGTCACTCAGCTCGACTTGCCCTGTTTGCGGAACGTCGTTCGTTTGATGATGAGTTTCGAAGAGATGGATAATTTGCAAGACAAGGTGGAAATTATCGTCAATCGCGCGGGATTGGACTCGGGACAAATCAGTCTGAAGAAGGCCAAGGAGACGCTCGGACGCGAGATTTTCGCGTTGTTGCCGAACGACTATCGTACGATGGTCGAAGTCCGTAACAACGGCGTTCCGCTGATTATCCAGGCGCCCAAGGCTGCGATCACTCAGTCGATCCGAGATCTCGCAGCAAAGCTGGACAGCAAAACCCATGCTCCGGCCGAAGAAAAAGAGGCGGCCGAAAAACCGGTGACCAACAAGTGGAAGAAATTCTGGCCCGGCGCAGCCAAGGCCTAACTTTCGACGTGGTCACTCAAAGCCCCAACGCCATCTACTTTGGCGAGAATCAAGTGTCTTTGTAGCGGAGCGCTACAAAAAGTAGATGGCATTGGCGGACGCCCCAAAGACTAGGCTTGGGATTCGATCCAATTGACAAGGGTGCGAACCATCACCCCGGTGGCCCCAGCGTCGCGGTGGGGTTTGGGCGAATCAACAAACGCGGGACCCGCGATGTCGATGTGGACCCACGGGGTATCGCCGACAAAATTCGCGAGGAATTTGGCTGCCGTGATCGCGCCGCCCCAACGGCCTTCGCCCACGTTCTTGATGTCGGCGACCTTGCTTTTGATCTTTTCGTCGTACAGTTCGAACATGGGTAACTGCCAAACGGGTTCACCCTCTTGCTTGGCCGCCTGCGAAACGGCATCACAAAGTGGTTGATCGTTGGTCATCAATCCAGCGACCTCCATCCCCAGCGCGACCATGCACGCGCCGGTCAGGGTAGCCAAATCAACGATGCTCGACGGAGCATTTTCGCGAGTCACGTCGAGCGTGTCTGCCAACACGACGCGGCCTTCGGCATCGGTGTTCAGAATCTCAATCGTCTTGCCGCTGCGAGTTTTGATCACGTCCCCGAGTTTGTAGCTGGTGCCGCTGATCATGTTTTCAGCCAATCCGCAAACACCGATCACGTTTCGTTTGACACCGAGCTGTGCGACCGCTTGCATCACGCCGAGCACCGTTGCGGCACCGGCCATGTCGCATTTCATGTCGACCATGCCGTCGCTGGGTTTGATCGACAAACCGCCACTGTCAAACGTCACGCCTTTACCGACGATGGCAATCGGAGCTTCGTCTCCGCCGCCTTGATGACGCAGGATCACGAGTCGCGGCGGACGAGCCGACCCACTGCCCACAGCAAGGATCGCCCGGCAATTTTCACTTTCGAGTTTCGTTTCGTCCCAAACTTCGATGTCCATCCCTGTCGCAGCGGCCACTTTCCGAGCCTGTTCGGCAAAGGATTCAGGATAGATGACACCTGCAGGCTCGTTCACCAAGCGGCGAGTTTGGATCATGGCGTGACCAAGGATCTTGCCCCGCTCGATCGCGTCCTGTGAAATACCCGAGAAACGAATGGTCGAGGGGACATGCGTGCTGGGATCCGAGTGATAAATCGCCAAATTCTCGCAAGCACAAACCGCCCCAGCCACCATTGCATCGTGCGTCGATGGATCAAAGGACTCGCCGAGCGCGATGTCAACTTGGTCCAACGCGTTGCTGGTGACCGAGCGAATGGCAATTGCGGCGGTTTCAAATGCGACGACCCGAGCATCGCGAGTGTCGTCGCCGGTGCCCACAAGCAGCACAACGGGGGGACCATTTTTTTTCCCCGGCACGAGCTTGTTGACCTTGCCTCGTTTGCAAGAAATCGCATTGCGTTCGCGCAGGCCATCGATCCAGCCGTCACCGGCTTCGTTCAGCCGAGTCAGTGTGGGCGAATCCTGCTGCTTGCCCGAAATTCCGACGATCAACACATCGGTGGACGCATCCGATGCATCGGTGAACGAGATGACTTGGGGCGAGGGAAGAGGAAGACTTTCAAGCATCGGTATTCAGGGGTTTGAGAGACTGTGGGACGCTGGCACTTTCCATGTCGCAGCTGCGGTAGCGATCGATCATGTTTCGCGATCGACCGGTGTTAGTCTAAAGACATCTCGCCGGTTATCCTAGCTAGCCAGTAATCTTAGGGGGCCCACTCGTTTTTTTTGAACGCCGGATGTCGCCGGCTTGCTCCTTTGTTCTACAACTACCGCAGATTCCCTTCTGCTCGATTTGAAAGCTGATCGTGAAGCACCGTAGCACCCTAGATGTTGTCGAGGATTTACGCCGTGATGGACGGTTGATTGAGGTCACCGATCCGGTCGATCCGTGTCTGGAAATGGCAGAGATTCAGCGACGTGTTTACGCTCGCGGAGGACCGGCAATCTTGTTCTCGAACGTGGTGGGGGCACGGTTCCCCATGGCATCGAACTTATTCGGGACGTTAGAGCAAGCGCGGTATCTGTTTCGCGACACGCTCGAATCGGTGCGTCGGCTGATCGAATTGAAATTGGATCCATCGGCACTTCCCAAACGGCCGTTGCGTTACGCTGGCGTCCCTTGGACGGCGCTACACACGTTGCCAAAATCGGTCTCCCGTGGTGCGGTGATGGCAAATCGGTGCCGTGTTTCCGAGCTGCCCCAACTAAAGTGCTGGCCCGACGACGGGGGCGCGTTTGTCACGCTGCCGCAAGTGCTCAGTGAGGACCCGGCCGCAGCCGGTGATCTGATGAAAGTCAATCTGGGGATGTACCGAATTCAAATTTCAGGAAATCAATACGTAACAGATCAAGAGATTGGCTTGCATTATCAAATTCATCGTGGGATCGGGGTCCATCATCGCGCCGCACTGGATCGCAACGAACCGCTACGTGTCGCGATCACGGTGGGTGGTTCACCTGCGATGACCTTGGCCGCCGTGATGCCGCTGCCCGAAGGGTTGACGGAGTTGATCTTTGCGGGCGCATTGTCGGGTCGCCGCATCGCGATGGTGCGTGGCGACCATGCTCCGGTTTATGCCGATGCCGATTTTGCCATCGTGGGCACAATTGATCCGTCGCGAACGAAACCCGAAGGCCCATTTGGTGATCATCTCGGGTACTACAGTTTGGAACACCCGTTCCCGGTGATGCGTGTTGAGCATGTGTGGCACCGCAAGGGTGCGATATGGCCGTTTACTGTCGTCGGCCGGCCGCCTCAGGAAGACACGACGTTTGGTCAATTGATCCACGAGTTGACCGATCCCATCATTCCCACCGTGATCCCCGGAGTCAAAGCGGTGCACGCCGTGGATGCGGCTGGCGTGCACCCATTGTTGTTGGCGATCGGTAGCGAACGATACATGCCGTATTTGGAGCGTCAGGAGCCACAAGAATTGCTGACGCAAGCCAATGCGATCCTTGGCAACGGCCAACTCTCACTTGCTAAATATTTGTGGATCACCGATGACCCCGCAGGCCAGTTGGACATTCATCAAATCGAACCGTTTTTTCAACACGTGCTCAAGCGCGTCGATTGGCGACGCGATTTGCATTTTCAAACACGGACCACGATCGACACGCTTGACTACAGCGGCAGCGGGCTGAACCGCGGTTCGAAATTGGTCGTTGCTGCCTCGGGCGATCCGGTTCGCAACTTGGCGACCGAGTGGCCGAGCGATGTTCCGTTGCCGGAACCGTTTTCGCACCCTCGCCGGGTGATGCCGGGCGTGTTTGCAATCCAGTCGCCGAAGTACTCAACATCCGAGGCGGATCGAAATTCGAATCAAGTCGCCCTACTCGCCGAGGCGTTGCAGCAGTACCAGAGCGATGGGCACCCTGATTCGCTTGCCGGGGTGATGATTTTGACCTTGGTCGAGGACAGTGCGTTTGCCGCCGCATCGCTTTCGAATTGGTTGTGGACCACCTTTACTCGCAGTAATCCCGCAGTGGATGTTTCCGGAGTGAACGCTTCGCTGGTTGACAAGCACTGGGGTTGCGATGGACCGCTCATTATCGATGCACGTGTCAAACCGTCGCATGCCCCGCCGTTGATCGAAGATCCCAAAACTACCGCCAAAGTGGATGCTCGAGCTGCACGAGGCGGACCGCTAGCAAAGTATTTGTAACGTTTCCGAGCGGATTTCAGCGAAACCGGGCTCACCGGCGGCCTGATGCATGCCGCGATCGCACGTTCGTATTGTCATGCTATCGCTCGATTCGTAGGATTGCAGAACTCGAGTACCAACCACCCGAGGTTTGGGTACCGCGTTTTGCATCCAGAGATCACTCCAAATCGAGGGATGCGAACGCTTTGGCGATTTCACGCAATGCAGCAATTCGGCGTGATCCGGCTCTATCGCAAACGGCTAACCCCAACGAATCCAATGGCGGCGACATGGAAGCGAACGCATCTTCGGTGAATACAACCCAGTGGATCGAGCAGCAGGTCAAGCGTTTGGATTCGCAGCCGATCGTGGGTTACCTTTCTGAAGGTCCTCCGTCGGCCGAGTCGGTTGCGTTTGCGGCGCTGACCGCATGTGCGTACCAGCGTCGTGGCGCTGCGGCAGAGGCATGTCGGCGGCTGCTCGATTCTCAGCTCGAGAATGGTTCGGTAGCGGTATGGCTTGATGACAAAGGACCGTTTTGGCCTACCTCGCTCGCCTGTATCGCGTGGCGACGATTTGAAAAACAATGGCCTGAACAAGCGAAATCGTGGTGCCGTGACGCCTACGAAAAAGGGATGGATTTCCTGCTCAGCTTTGGTGGCGAGAAAATCGCTCGCAACGAGATCATTGGGCACGACACCGAATTGGTCGGATGGCCTTGGGTGTTGGGAACGCATTCCTGGATCGAGCCGACCGCAATGGCGCTGCTTGCCATGCGACATTGTGACCGGGCAAACCATCCGCGTGCGATCGAAGCGGCTCAGTTGCTGTTGGATCGCCAATTGCCAACTGGAGGTGCAAACTATGGAAACACGTTTGTGCTCGGGCAGGTACTGCGTGCACATGTTTTGCCTAGCGCGATGTGCGTTGTCTCACTGCATCGTATCGCACCGGTGCCCGCGGGACTTGACGCCACGGTGCGTTACTTGCAACAAGAATTGAATCGCCCCATTGCCGCGACGTCATTGACGTGGACCATTCATGCGTTGGTGTCGGCCGCTTGGGATTCAGAAAATGGTTTTGAGTTGGAATTCGATTGGCCGCTTCGCTCGGCGATCGAGCGGTTGCAGGCGATGGGCGAGAACCCGCATCGGCAAAATCAATTGATGTTAGCGGCGCAGTTTCATCAATCGCCTCTGCTCGACTTGCCACCGTTGTCGCTGGCGAATCCTACCCGAGGAACTGTTCAATGAGTGATTCCAGCGATCCGATCCATCCGACGTCAAAGCAGGATCGTCGTGGTTTTCTGGTGTCCGGAGCCGTTGTGGCCGCCGGCGCTGCGGGCGTTGCGTATTGGAACCAGCGTTCGCAGCCGAACTCGTCGGTGTTTATCGCCAGGAATCAGAAATACGATGGTGAATTGGTGCGTACGATTCGCGACGGATTGATTGCGTGCGAATTTGATCCGGCGTGGGTTGCGGGCAAGCGGGTATTGCTGAAACCCAATCTCGTTGAACCATCGCGGCTTGCGCCCCACATGACGACGCACCCGGCGATGATCCAGGCGGCTGCGGAGGTGTTTCGTAGCTGGAATGCGGAGGTGATGGTTGGCGAAGGTCCTGGGCACGTTCGCGACACCGAGCAAGCGCTGTTGGATTCGGGGGTGATGGAGGCGCTGCATGATGCCAAGCTCTCGTTTGCCGATTTGAATTACCAACAAGTGCGTTCGGTGAAGAACGCGGGCCGCAGCTGTGCGCTAAAACAATTTTATTTCCCGCAATCCGTGATCGAAGCCGACTTGATCGTTAGCATGCCAAAGATGAAAACGCATCATTGGATGGGGCTGACCGGAGCGATGAAGAATCTGTACGGTGTGATCCCAGGATGCAAATACGGGTGGCCCAAAAACGTACTGCATTTCAACGGCATTCCCCAAACGGTGTTCGACATCAATTCGTCGGTCGGGCGAACGATGACGATCGTGGATGGGATTGATTGCATGGAAGGTGACGGCCCAATCCTGGGGACAAAAAAAACGATGGGGTTGGTGTTGGTCGGGCAAAATTTAACCGCCGTCGACTCCACGCTGTGCCGGATCATGGATATCTTACCCGAACGGATTCCTTACCTTGCCCTGGCGGCCGACAAACTCGGGCCGCTTCGCGAATCGCAAATCACGCAACGTGGTGAATCATGGCGTCCGCTCGTGGACCCGTTCTTGCTGCTTGATCGAGATCATTTGCGGGGTTTGCGAGAAGCCAAAACGCACTTCGTCACCTAGATAACAGTATGTCCTTACCTGAGCCCTCGGCCGCGTCGCATCACTCATCGGCACTTGCCCGCGTTTTTGGCTGTCCCAACCCTGTCGCGTTGGTCACCGGCAGCGGTGCCCCGCGAGTCGGTCGGGCGATCGCAATCGCGTTGGCCCAACTGGGGTGCCGCATCGCACTGCACGCCAACACCAGCACGGACGATGCGGCGAAGGCAGCTGCCGAGATTACTCAGCGATTTGGCCGCGAAGCGATCGTGACGTCGGGAGCATTGCAGCAGGATGGGGTGGCCGATCACATCGTTGATCAAACGCATTCGCAATTTGGCCGCATCGATGTGCTGGTCAATTCGGCTGCGATTTGGCAGCCCACACGATTGGAAAACATCACGCCAGACGAAGTGCGGCGTTATTTTGAGATCAACGCACTCGGATCTTTCTTGTGCGCTCGGGCGGCCGGTCTAAAGATGGTGGTGCAGCCTAGCGGTGGATCCATCGTAAACATTGGAGATTGGGCCACCGTGCGGCCGTACCTCGATCACGCCGCCTATTTTCCTAGTAAGGGATCGATCGAGGTCATGACTCGCTCGCTTGCGGTCGAGTTGGCGCACCGCAATCCTCGAGTCCGAGTGAACTGCATCCAGCCCGGCCCCGTTTTGTTGTCGGATGAGGTGAGTCAATCGCAGCAACAATCAATCGCCGCAAGCACCTTGGTCGGCAAGATTGGTGCCCCCGAGAACATTGCCCACGCGGTTCAGTTTTTGTGTGAAAATGATTTTGTCACCGGCGTTTGTTTGCCCGTCGATGGAGGACGCAGCATCTTCGCTCCCGATGGGCTGCAAATCGGAATGAATACCGGTTAAATCGGACTTCGTCGCTCTTTGGCTTCGCGTGGGATCGTTCGTTGCCCCTGATTCGCAGCAAAG
Source organism: Novipirellula caenicola (assembly GCF_039545035.1). Lineage (NCBI taxonomy): Bacteria > Pseudomonadati > Planctomycetota > Planctomycetia > Pirellulales > Pirellulaceae > Novipirellula > Novipirellula caenicola. Next base: position 103,253 of record NZ_BAABRO010000004.1, on the reverse strand, counting down.
GAAACTACTGCGAACTAGACGGGTACTTTGCCGCCAAACTTTCAATGGCGTCGCTCAACACAATCCCCGCGGCTTCTTGTTGTCGCGAGATCCGGTCGGTCGCCGTTAACCGCACCGCGCGAACCGCAGCATCGGCAATCCGTTGGCCCCGCCACAGCACGCCGACGTAAATGGTGCCATCGACCTGTGCCGGAGCGTCTGGGCCGAGATGCCCCGTTACGGCAACCGCCAAGTCGGCTTCGGATGTTTGTTCCAACACGTTCTTGGCCAACTCGAGCGTAACCAACGCACTGACCGCTGTGTGTTTTTCAATCAAACTCGGGGCGATGTTCAACCACTGAGTCTTGGTCTGCTCGCGATACACCACCGCAGAACCGCAAAGCCATTTTGAGATGCCTGGTACCGAGGCCAACGTTGCCGAAACCAGCCCCGCAGTGCAGCTCTCGGCAAACACGATCCGTTTCTCGTGGTTTGCCAGTTGGTCGGCTAAACTGCGAGCATGGTTGAGAATATTCATCGAGCGATGTCACAGGGTGCGTGGAAAGGGGCAGTTGGGATGCGTTATCCCAGGGACCAACCTGCACGAGGCTCGCGACGAAGGAAAGGTTCGGCTTCGGGACAACCCACACACTCCATCGTATCGCGATTCCAGATGATTTTCTTGCCCACACGATAGGCCACATTGCCAAGGTGGTTGGCTTCGGTCAATGGGCCGGCGTAGCTGGCAAATGGACTGCCAGTCTCGCCTTCGCCGCGGCACGCAAGCAGCCATTCTTGGTGATGACCCGGCGAATCGGCGATAAAGGGTTCAGGGCGTTCGAAATCAGCAAAGTCGGACTCGGGCAATAGCACATGTTTGCCATAATCGGACAACAGCATTCCCTTGCTGCCAACGAACAAAACGCCGCTGTCCCATCGAGGGATGGCGTTTTGTGTCCACAGTTCCGGTTTGTGCGTCCCTTGGTACCACGTTAACGTTACCGGCGGCAAATCGCCTCGCTGGCCATATTCATAGACGGCCGTCATCGATGCTGGCGCGATTTCGGGATGCGGCGGAAGCCCGAACGACTCGACGCTCTGCGGTGCATCAAGTTTGAGCGCCCAAAAGGGCAGATCGTTCCAGTGCGAACCAAGGTCGGACATCGTGCCGTTGCCAAAGTCCCACCAACGATACCAGTTGGGGCCGGGAAAGTAGACTTCGTGGAACGGACGCTTCGGAGCCGGGCCAAGCCACAGGTCCCAATCGAGATGAGCGGGCGGCTTCATCGCACCTTGAGGGCGGTTGTTCACGAACAAACGGTCGCGGTGCTTCGTGGCATCAGCTTGAGATTGGTAGCCCCATGCACGAGATACCCAGACATGGGCTTCGCTGACATCACCAATCGCCCCGCTTTGAATCAATTCAACCACGCGGCGAAAGTTAGCCGATGCATGGATTTGTGTGCCCATTTGCGTAACCACGCCTGCGTCGGCCGCGGCTTCGGCGATGCGGCGTGTTTCGTACACGTTGTAAGCGAGCGGTTTTTCACAATACACGTGTTTGCCTAACTGTAACGCTGGCATCGTGGCATAGGCATGCGTGTGTTCGGTCGTGCTGACGACGACGGCGTCGATCTCGTTTCCAATTGCGTCGTATAGCTTGCGGAAATCGGCAAACTTTTTGGCTCCACTGAATCGGGTTGCCGCATGATCGACAAACCGAGAATCGACATCGCAAAGCCCGACTACGTCGACCGCTCCGCTTGCCGAGATCGCCGAAAGATTGGCACCGCCACGACCGCCGACGCCGATAAAGGCCACCTTCATTCGGTCGTTCGCCGATAACGCCAAGAGCGGTTTCGCTGTGGCCGCTGTGGCAACCGTTGCAAGGGAACTCGCCAGTAATTGTCGACGATTGATGTGCAGAGCTCGGTTCATGGGATCACCTTTTCAACGCCAGGAAGGAAATGAGGGGGGAATCGCAAAACCGGTTTTCAGGGCGAGTTGCAATTGGATGCAAACACCTTGGACACCATCGTTGGTGTCACGCTGCGAAAACCGGTCAGCGACACTCGCTTGCCGCGGTGCAGCGGCGAGCGAGTGAGCGTCATTGTAGCCCGGCGATTCGGTTGGCGTGGGGTTCGGCAGCAAATTCACGATATTCGACTCGCTGTGTCGCGTTGCTGAAAACTCACCCCTTTGGGGCGAAGGGAGATGGCATTGGGAATTGGCGTTCGCCAGGACGTCGCTTGTTAAAGCGACTTGCCTCTCCAATTTACCACCCCCAATCTACCATTCCAGGACATAGGCAAACACGAGCGGAGCGACGATCGATGCATCGCTTTGCACCATGAATTTAGGTGCTTCTGGCTCGAGTTTGCACCAGGTGATTTTCTCGTTCGGTACGGCGCCGCTATAGCCACCAAAACTGGTCACCGCGTCGCTGATCTGGCAGAAATACGCCCATAGTGGGATGTCCAGCTTCAGGTCTTGGATCATCAATGGGACCACACAAATCGGAAAGTCGCCTGCGATGCCGCCTCCGATTTGGAAGAACCCGATCGGGCTGTGCTTGGAGGTCTCGCTGTACCAATGGATCAATTTTTCCATTTGCATGGTGCCCGAAGCGATCGCTTGATGGTTGGCCACTTTGCCCTCGTACACACGAGCGGCGTAGATGTTGCCAAGCGTCGAATCCTCGAGTCCAGGAACGAAGACGGGGATCCCCGCGTCTTTGGCGGCTGCGACCCAGCTGTTTTCGCGTGGAATCTGGTAATGCTGGACCAAGTCTTCGTCGTCCAAAAGATCGAACATGAACTGGGCCGGCATCCGCATCTCTTTTTTCTCGGCGGCGTCCTGCCACATGACCAGCAATTTACTTTCGATGTGACGCATCACCGTTTCTGGGATGCAGGTGTCGGTGACACGGTTGAATCCTTCGTCTCGTAGTTTGACTTCGTCTTGGACCGACAATGCTCGCCAATCTTCGATGATGCGGTATTCGTCATGCGCGACAAGGTTAAAGATGTCCTCTTCGAGGTTCGCAGCGGTGCAGGTGATGGCGTGGACCTTGCCTTGGCGGATCATCTCGGCCAGTGAGATCCCCAATTCGCCGGTGCTCATCGCCCCGGCAAGCGTCACCATCATCTTGCCGCCGTTTTCGGCAGCGACAAATTCACGATAGCTTTTGGCAGCACTCAGGGTTTCGCGGGCATTGAAATGGAGAAAATTCTTTTCCAGGAATTCAGATACGTTCACGGCAAATGTTTCTTGTTAAAGCGTCACAAATACTTGGGAAGACGGGGGTTCGAAGATTCTAGCGGGTAATGCGTCCGTGCCGTAGCGGATGAGCAGAAAGGTTGTTTGTCGCGGAACGAGTGCATTCAGGCTGGCCGTATGCAGCCTGGCTGAATGTTACGAAAATCGTCGGCGGCTTGTTGGTTTATTGAGCCGCGACGCGTCAGCGGCCGGGGCCCGCGCGCGCGCCGGTGCCTTACGGCCTACGACTCAGCGTTGCGATTGGCAATTGGATTGAATCAACAAGCCGCTAACGAAATCCGTCGGCACGCCGGCAGGCATGTGGTCAAACGTTCATTGCTTCGGCAGCAGCGCTCTTTGCCGAGCGGCACGGGAAGCCGAGCAGCACAGGAAGCCGAGCACCACGGGAAGGTCTTTGGGCAGCGGGGCAAAGGCTTTTGATCACGAGCCGCCGTGCATTTCGAATCGTCGCGGAAGTGAGGGTCCGGGCATCTGGCCGGGCTTTTCGGCGTCTGGCGGGATGTTTTTATCTGTGGCGGGGCTCAATAACCTCAAGCGGACGGGCGGAGAATCGTCCTTGGTTGATCAATGCAACCTTGGTTGCTTTTTCTTGCCGAATTCATCATCACAAAACGGCGTTCTCGTTGGCCCTGGCCGCCGGAGCGTGCTTGCCGGAGCGGCCCGGTCAAATCGTCACAAACTGGTTCTCTGAAACGGTTTAGCGGCATTATTCGGGTTGGCCGAGGTCGCGGCGGTCTTGCGTAGCATTATTCGGGCCAAAAAGATCGACTTGCCCTTTTCGGATTTTGAGCGATCTGTTAGGGTTTGAGGGTGATCACCGGTGTAATTGTTGCGTTTTGCGTCCAAATCTTTCCGCTTGACCGTTTTTCTGGGAATGTTGGCCCACAGAGACGGCGAATTCTCTTCATCCATCCTCGATGTTTTCTCGGGCTGATGGTTTGCGCTAAACGTACTGATGCACACCGGCAGTCGCCTTTTGCAACTGTCCCAACATTCGTGACCCAAACGCATTCGCTTGGCAATGCGATTGTTTGTTCAGTTCAATCGAACCGTTTGATTGAAAAGCGCCTCTGCTACCTCACTCGCGCCCGCCAAATATTGGCCTCCTAAGGAGCTTTCACCGAAGATGGCAACTACGACCATGCGTCGCCTCGAACCTACTAGCGTTCGACACTTTGGAACTGGACTTTCCACTTTTGAACTACCTGACCTGACTGCCCTGCAAACCGTGTCTTACGCGGCGTTCCTGCAAGAGGATCGCGAGCCACTGAACCGGGAAGATAAAGGGTTGGAAAGTGTGTTGCGCGAGATTTTCCCTATCTCAAGTTATGACGGCAACATCACGCTGGAATATCTTTACTATGAATTGGGCAAACCACGCTATACCAGTCAGGAGTGTCGCCAGCTTCGTTTGACCTACGGTCGGCCGCTGCGAATTTGGTTGCGTCTGAATCGCGAAGAGCCTGTCGAAGAAGAGGTTTATCTGGGCGACCTGCCGATCATGATGGGCGGCGGTGAGTTCATCATCAACGGTGCCGAGCGTGTGGTGGTTTCGCAGTTGCACCGTAGTCCCGGTGTCGACTTTGTTCTCGAGCAAGACACCACGACCGATCGCAAATTGCCAAGCTGCCGCGTGATCCCCGAGCGTGGTTCGTGGATCGAAGTCAACGTGACCAAGAAAGACTCGCTGACGGTCCGGATTGACCAAAGTGGTAAGTTTGCTGCGACCACGTTGCTGCGAGCAATGGATCCTCGCTACTCGACCGACGCCGATTTGTTGGCAGCGTTCTACGAGACGAGCGAGTGCAAGATCAGTGGTGGCAAGAGTGCTGCGAAAATCGAAGGCAAGATCGCCGTCGATGACGTGATCTACCCCAGCGATTCGGATCGCGCGGGCGAGATCATCGTCGAAGCAGGCCACAAGATCACCAAGGAAGTTGCCGAGACGATCTGCACCGCTGGCGTTACCAGCATCGAGTGCATGGAATCGCCCAAGATTCCGTTGATCTTCAATACGTTGATGGAAGACAATACGGCCAGCCACGAAGAAGCGCTGCTTCGTATTTACCAGCGTCTGCGTCCGGGCAACCCGCCGCAACTGGAAAAGGCTCGCACCTTGTTCCAGGAAAAATTCTTTGACGAAAACCGATATCGTTTGGGCAAGGTGGGACGTTTCCGTCTGAACCGTAAACTTGATCTCGGCGTTGATGAAGACATCATGACGCTTCGCCCCGACGACATGATCGCGGCGATCAAGTACCTGATCAACTTGTTCGATCCCGACAGCGGCGCGGAAATCGACGACATTGACCACCTCGGTAACCGTCGTCTGCGAACGATCGACGAATTGGCGAGCGAAGAGCTTCGAAAGGGCTTCTTGAAGCTTCGTCGTACCGTGCAAGAGCGAATGAGTATCAAGGATGCTCAGGACATGTCGCCTCGCTCGTTGATCAATCCAAAGAGTGTTTCGGCGGCGATCGATTATTTCTTCGGTCGTGGCGAGCTTTCGCAGGTGGTTGACCAGACGAACCCACTGAGCCAATTGGCTCACGAGCGTCGCTTGTCGGCTCTCGGCCCCGGGGGATTGAACCGTAAACGTGCGGGCTTCGAAGTCCGTGACGTTCACATTTCGCACTACGGTCGTATTTGTCCGATCGAAACGCCTGAAGGTACCAACATTGGTTTGATTAGCTCGTTGGCGATTTACGCTGGCGTGGACAGCTATGGATTCTTGGTGACTCCGTATCGATTGATCAAAGACGGCAAGGTGATCGACCAAGTCGTATGGTTGCGTGCGGACGAAGAGAGTGAATCGTATGTTGCTCCGGCGGATACCGAGATCGTCGATGGCGCTCTCGTCCCAGGGCCGAACATGATCGCTCGGTTCCGAAGCGACTTTGAAATTGTCCAGCCCGAGCAGGTCGACTATATGGACGTTGCCCCGAGCCAAATGGTAGGGGTATCAGCCGGTTTGATTCCGTTCCTCGAGCACGACGATGCAAACCGTGCGTTGATGGGTTCGAACATGCAGCGGCAAGCGGTTCCGTTGTTGGTCGCCGAGCCTCCGATCGTTGGTACCGGTGTCGAGCGTGAAGTTGCTCGCAACAGTGCGATGGTCGTGCGAGCCCGTCGTGCGGGCAAGGTCACCTACGCCGATTCGACACGAATCGAAATCGGCAGCGATCACTATGATCTGAAGAAATATCAAGGTCTTAACGAACGTACCTGCTTGAACCAAAAGCCGATCGTCAACGTCGGCGACAAGGTCGAGCAAAACCAAATCATTGCCGACGGAGCTGCGACGCGTAACGGCGAGTTGGCACTGGGACGAAATGTCTTGGTCGGCTTTATGTCGTTCGACGGGTTCAACTACGAAGACGCGATCATCATCAGCGAAGAATTGGTTCGCAACGATACTTACACGTCGATTCACATCGAAGATTTTGACGTGGAAATTCGCGAAACCAAACTTGGCCGCGAAGAGTTCACTCGCGACATTCCCAACGTGTCCGAAAAGGCACTGCGGAACCTGGACGATTCGGGGATCGTCAATGTTGGTACTTACGTCAAACCGGGGGACATCCTGGTGGGCAAGGTAAGTCCGAAGAGCAAAACCGAATTGACCCCTGAAGAAAAACTGTTGCACGCGATCTTTGGTCGTGCGGGCGAAGACGTCAAGAACGATTCGCTCGAGGTTCCATCGGGCATCGAAGGGATCGTGATCGACACCCAGAAATTCTCGCGTCGAATGAGCTTGTCCGAAGATGAGCGAAAGATTTTCGAAGCCGAACTGAAGGCCGTTGAAAGCGAAGGCAATGCCGAAGTCGCCAGCACCTTTGAATCGCTGGTTCGCGAAATGGAAGAAGTCGCCGGAGTGAAGCTCAAGGACGCGACCGGAACTCCGTTGGCGGATGGCCAAGATCCGAAATTTGTTGCCGAGCGTGCGACCTCGTTCCGCTTGGACCACATCTTGGATCAAGTCAAAGACGAAGCGAAGAAGAAAGAGGTTGAAAACGTTCACGCTCAACAATGGGCGAACGTCGAAACCGCGATTGACGCACGTGACCGCAAACTCAACAGCATGAAGCGTGGTGACGAACTACGCAGTGGTGTTCTGCAGATGGTCAAGGTCTACATCGCGACCAAGCGAGTGATCAGCGTCGGTGACAAGATGGCCGGACGCCACGGTAACAAGGGTGTGATTGCCAAGATTCTGCCGATCGAGGACATGCCGTTCTTGCCCGATGGAACTCCGATCCAAATCATGCTCAACCCGCTGGGCGTTCCTAGCCGGATGAACGTGGGACAGATTCTCGAAACGCACCTCGGATGGGCTGGTGCCAAGCTTGGTTTCCAAGCGTTGACGCCTGTTTTTGATGGTGCGAGCGAAGCGGACATCAACAAGTGTCTTGCCGAAGCCGGGCTTCCCGCGCACGGTAAAATCCGTTTGACGGATGGACGCACCGGCGTGCCGATGGAGCAGGAAACGACGGTCGGTTACATCTACATGCTGAAATTGCATCACTTGGTGGATGACAAGGTTCACGCACGAAGCACCGGACCGTACTCGTTGATCACTCAGCAGCCGCTTGGTGGTAAGGCTCGTTTCGGTGGCCAACGTTTCGGGGAAATGGAAGTGTGGGCACTGGAGGCTTATGGTGCCGCTTACATTTTGCAGGAATTGTTGACCGTCAAGAGCGACGACGTCGAAGGCCGTACCAAGATTTACGAGTCGATGGTCAAGGGCGAGAACACGTTGGAAGCGGGCACCCCCGCGAGCTTCGACGTGTTGACGAACGAGATCCGCGGCTTGGCGCTCAACATGCAGCTCGAGAAGCGACCGATTTAAGAGAGGTATTAGGTATTGGGTTTTCGCCAGCGGTGCACCTCGGTGCGGCGCGGCGAAGACCTTGTCCTCTCTCGTTTTGAAACCGCAGCGGACGGCTGCGGTCATGACTTTGCGACTTTCAATCCCGACAGTCGCTACCCCCCCTGACACCTAAAAACCTGCTTTCTAAGGCCTGTGATTTATGTCGATTAGCGAAACTAGCAATTACGATCGCATCAACGACTACGCTTCGGTACGCATCTCGCTCGCGCGACCCCAAGACATCAAGAGTTGGTCTTTCGGCGAAGTCAAGAAGCCCGAAACGATTAACTACCGTACCTACCGTCCGGAAAAAGACGGTCTCTTCTGTGAACGCATCTTCGGCCCTGAAAAGGACTGGGAATGTGCCTGCGGTAAGTACCGTGGGATGAAGTACAAGGGCATGATCTGTGACCGTTGTGGTGTCAAAGTGACCCACAGCCGTGTCCGCCGTAAACGAATGGGGCACATCGAATTGGCGGCCCCCGTCGTCCACATTTGGTTCTTCAAAGCGATGCCTTCGCGTTTGGGGAACCTGTTGGACATGAAGACCAGCTCGCTCGAAAAGGTCATCTATTTCCAAGATTACGTCGTCATCGATCCGGGCCAAACCGAACTCGAAGAACGTCAACTGTTGACCGAAGAAGAGTATCGTGCCGCTCGCGTTCAGTGGGGCAACGATGCCTTTGACGCCGATATGGGCGCCGAGGCCGTTCGCAAACTGCTGAACAAGTTGGACTTGGTCGCGCTGTCGGAAAAACTTCGTGTCGATCTGCAAGAGACCGGTTCGAAACAGAAGAAAAAGGATCTGATCAACCGGCTAAAAATCGTCGAGTCGATCCGTGACAGCGACAATCGTCCCGAGTGGATGGTGTTGGACGTGATTCCGGTCATTCCGCCCGATTTGCGTCCACTGGTTCTGCTTGATAGCGGTAACTTCGCAACCAGCGATTTGAACGATTTGTATCGCCGTATTATCAACCGTAACAACCGTTTGCGTAAACTTGTCGATCTGAACGCACCGGAAGTGATCATTCGCAACGAAAAGCGAATGTTGCAGCAATCCGTTGACGCGTTGTTCGATAACAACCGCTGTAAACGACCAGTACTCGGTTCGTCCAACCGGCCGCTGAAGTCGTTGACCGACATGATCAAGGGCAAGCAAGGTCGTTTCCGCGAAAACTTGCTTGGTAAACGGGTCGATTACTCGGCGCGTAGCGTGATCGTGGTCGGGCCACGTTTGAAACTGCATCAATGTGGTTTGCCCAAGAAGATCGCGTTGGAACTGTACCAACCGTTCATCATTCGTCGCTTGAAAGAACTCGGCCACGCCGACACGATCAAGTCCGCCAAGAAGATGCTTGAGCGTAAAGACGAAGAGGTATGGGATATCCTCGAGCAAGTGATCCGCAACCACCCGGTGCTGCTCAACCGAGCCCCGACGCTTCACCGCATGGGGATCCAAGCGTTCGAACCGACCTTGGTCGAAGGCAACGCGATCCATTTGCACCCACTGGTTTGCAAGGGCTTTAACGCCGACTTCGACGGTGACCAGATGGCGGTCCACTTGCCGCTTTCGATCGAGGCACAAGTCGAAGCTCATACGTTGATGATGAGTACCAACAACGTCTTCGCCCCGTCCAACGGTAAACCGATTATGAGTCCGTCGCAGGACATCGTGATGGGTTGTTACTACATGACGATGGAACAGCCCGATCGTAAGGGCGAAGGCATGGTGTTCTCGGGTTACGACGAAGTCGACTTGGCCACCGCGCAAGGCATTATCAATGTGCACGCCAAGATCAAATTGCGTTTGCCGAAGTTCCAGAAGTTGAAAACCAAGGACGATTCGGGCAAATACGGTGCGATCATCGACACCACCCCAGGGCGTGTGCGTTTCAACGAAATGCTGCCTGACGGGATGGACTACTACAACTTCCCGATGCGAAGCGGTGACTTGGCTAAGGTCATTTCGGACTGCTACCAACGTCTCGGACGCAAAGCAACGATTCACTTGCTTGACGACATGATGCAGATGGGCTTCCGCGAATCCACGCGAAGCGGTTTGTCGTTTGCAACCGATGACTTGGTAACGCCAGATACCAAGCTCAGCTTCATCCGTGAAGCTGAGAAAGAGGTGATGAAGCACAAGAAGGCTTATGACCGCGGGTTGATGACCGGTAAAGAGCGTTACAACCAGGTTCTCGACGAATGGACCAAGGCTCGTGAATCGATCACGACCGACATGATGAAAGCGATGGAAAACGACGTTCGCGAAGGCGGATGGTACGTGAACCCCGTTTTCTTGATGTCGCACTCCGGTGCTCGTGGTGGTATCGAACAGATTCGACAGCTCGCGGGGATGCGTGGTTTGATGGCCAAGCCGACCGGCGAGATCATCGAAACGCCGATTAAAGCGAACTTCCGTGAAGGTTTGTCGGTACTCGAATACTTCAGTTCGACGCACGGTGCACGTAAGGGCTTGGCGGATACCGCACTGAAGACGGCCGACAGCGGTTACTTGACTCGTAAACTTGCTGACGTCGCCCAAAACGTGGTAATCACGATGGACGATTGTGGTACGACGCAAGGCATCACCAAGGGTGTGGTTTACCGTGGTGAAAAGGTCGAGGTTAGCTTGGTCGACTCGATCAACGGGCGGATCAGCCGTCAATCGATCGTCAACCCTGTGACCGACGAAGTGATTGTGGCTGAGAACCAAATGATCACGCCTGAGATCGCGCGTCGCATCGAAGCGATGGGACTCGAGAAGATCCAAGTGCGTACACCGATGACCTGCGATGCACCGCTTGGTGTTTGTCGCCGTTGTTACGGAATGGACATGTCCACCGGTGCAATGGTCGAAGAAGGCATGGCGGTCGGAATCATCGCGGCACAAAGTATCGGTGAACCCGGTACTCAGCTAACCATGCGTACGTTCCACATCGGTGGTAGCGTGAGCAAGCAGATGGAAGAATCGGACATCAAGAGCAAGAAGTCCGGTATCGTCCGTCTGACCCGCATGCGTGCGGTTCGAAACACCGAAGGCCGCAACATTGTGTTGACGCGAAACGGCGAAATTTCGTTGGTCGACGATCGCGGACGTGAAATCGAATCGTACCCGGTTCCAACCGGGGCCACGTTGATGGTCGAAGAAAATGACACCGTTACCGAAGGTCAAATCCTTTGCGAATGGAACCCCTACTCGATTCCCATTTTGTCGGAAGTCGAAGGCCGGGTTCGCTTTGAAGACGTTGTCGAAGGCGAAACGATGCGGCAAGAGCGTGAAGCAAGCGGTAACATCCGAATGCTGATCGTGGATCACAAGGGTGACTTGCACCCGCAGATCGTGATCGAGGACATGGAAGGCAAGGCATTGGACGTTCAGTACCTGCCCGAACGTGCGATGATCATGGCCAAAGAAGGCGCCACGATTACGCCCGGCATGGTGCTCGCGGAAATGCCGCGTGAAACCGGCGGGGTATCGGACATCACCGGTGGTCTGCCGCGGGTAACCGAGATTTTCGAAGCTCGCAAACCGAAGGATCCGGCGGTCATCGCCGAAATCGACGGTGAAGTCGAAATTCTGGCTGAGAAAAAGCGTGGTAAACGAACCATCGTTGTTCGCAGTGAATCCGGAATTGAACGTGAGCACTTGGTGCCTCACGGTAAGCACTTCCAAGTTCACAGCGGTGACATCGTGCGTGCGGGACAAGCTCTTGTCGATGGACCTTTGGTGCCTCACGACATCTTGCGGGTTTCCGGCGAAGAAGCAGTACAGCAATACCTGCTGCATGAAATTCAACAGGTTTATCAATCCCAACGTGTGGAAATCAACGATAAGCACTGTGAAATCATCATCGCTCGCATGCTTCGCAAGGTGAAGATCGAGAATCCCGGCGATACCAACTTGTTGCCTGGATTGGTGATGGACCGATTCCAGTTCCGCAAGGCAAATCAAGAACTTTCCAAGTGCATCAAGATCGTCAATCCTGGCGATAGTGATTACAGCGAAGGGACGATCATTCCAAAGGATACGTTCGAGCAGGCGAATGCCGAGATCGAAGCATTGGGTGGTACTCCGGCCAAGGGCAAGCGTCCGAAGTCGGCGACCGCGAGTACTCAATTGCTTGGAATCACCAAGGCCGCGGTTCAATCGAACAGCTTTATCAGTGCGGCCTCCTTCCAAGAAACTACCAAGGTCTTGACCGAAGCCGCGTTGGCGGGCAAGGTCGACAAGTTGGTGGGATTGAAGGAAAACGTGATCCTCGGTCACTTGATTCCTGCTGGTACCGGATTCCGGATCTTCCAAGATGGCGAGGTGAATTACCGTCGCGAAGCATTGGAAGAATTGGCTGCGGCCCCGGTTCAATCGCTCGAAGAAAGCTTCCCACTGCTCAACGCAGGCGAAGAAGCGGCTCCGGCACCTGCGGCACCAACCATTTCGCCGTTGGATGTTTCACCGGCCGATTCTCCGGCAATGGACAACGAAAGCAGCGATGCTCCGGCAACACCTGCCAGCAACGAAGCGTTGGACAACATGTTCGGCGGCGGAAGCAGCAGCGGCGGCGAGCAACAGGGATCCTAATCCCTGTTGGCGACCCACGCACTGATGGCGTGACGCTAAACGTTTAACGAAAAGACGGCGGTGATCTCAGATCACCGCCGTCTTTTTTGTTGATCATGGCGTTGCCGCCGACCTCTAGCGGTTTGCGTTTGTGCCTAATGAAATTGATGCTAAAAAAATCGGCGTTTAGTGGATTCGTCGTTTTGTCACTGTCGTTACAGGCGACGTCGTCATGATCTGAGGCGGTTCAAAACTGCGACGACGACACTTGGTGCAGGTCGTTTCGTTGACCACGACTCCCAACACGTTGGCGCCCGCGATGTCAAGCAATTCGCACGCTTGTTGGGTCTTCGTCGGATCGCTGTGATGCGAACGGATGGTCAACAGAACGCCGTCCGACAACGCAGAGATCACACGCGATTCACTCGCCAACAGGATCGGCGGAGTGTCGATGATCACAAATTGAAATCGGTCTCTTAACCAATCGACAAAGCGGGCGAAACGCGGCAGCGCGATCAGGTCCGCCGGGCTCTTCGGCAGCGGTCCCGCGGTCAATAAGTACAACCCCGCTGTGTTCACTTCGTGAATGACATCACGCGGAGTGGATTGCCCGCTAAGCAACGTTGACAGCCCAACGTGATTCGCATTGCTGAACAGATCGTGCATCGTTGGCGTGCGAAAATTGGTGTCCATCAATAACACGCGTTTGCCGGACTGGGCAATCGAAACGGCTAGATTGGCCGCCAACGTCGATTTGCCGTCACCCGCCATGGGGCTGGTCACTTGGATCACCATATTGGTGCCGGTGTGGTTGATACAGTCCAGTGCCGTACGGACCGATCGATAGGCTTCGGCATCGGCCGATTCGGGCTCGTGAACCGTACAGAGCGTTTGCGGGAGACGTGGTTGGAACCGTTTGCGATCGCGATTGCGTTCAGGGATCTTGGCGAGAATGGGCAGCCCCAGATCACGGATCGCCTCAGGATTGTGAAACGTACGTTCGGCGATTTCGGCACAGCCCACCCAGACAAAGGCGCAAAAGAAACCGATCATTCCCGAAGTCAGGGCAATGATCAGTGCGTTCGGAGCAATCTGCGATGGCGTGCTTGGCGGCGAGATGACGGTGGTGCGAAAGTTACCGTAGTCCTTGTTCAAATCGAACTGGCTAAGCTGGCTGACCAATGCATCGTAGCGTCGTTCGGTAAGTCCGATCTCGTTCATCAAATGATCGTGCTCACTTTGATAGAGCTCCGATTCACGAACCTTGCCCCGGTGTTGCTCCATCTGTCGGGTCATCGTCTGATACTGCGCGGCCAAGGTAAGGTCCGTCGCATCAAGGTCCGCCAATTCCTGTTCCAAGGATCCAATATAGGCATCGATTAACTCGGACAAGCGAGATTCGTTGCTTTCCATCGATTCCGCCGCGTCGTTCGTTGAGGCGGGGTTGCCGTTGTCGGGGACCGATGCTGACGCCAGCGATTCATCGACCAATCGACGCTCGATCGCGATTTCTTTCTCAACGGATTCAATTTGCTCGGTATACAAGTCGCGGATCTGACTGATTTTCTTTCGTAACTCTTGTAGCGATGGATAGTTGTCTCCGTATTGGTTGGACAACAGTTTCTCTTCTTCGATCAGCGGAAACAGCTGTTTGCCCAGTCGCTCTTTGAGTCCTTGCAATCGAATGCGGGCTTCGAGCAATCGCTCGTGTGCTTGCAGTTGTTTGGACTCACCACGCCACCTCGATTGCTCTGCCAAATCTTCACGTCGTTCGATCCGATGCAGATCCGATGATTCGAGATGCATTTGACGTTCAAGGTAGATCGCCGGAAGCAGCAGACTTGCCGCTTGAATGCTTTGCGATCGCGCTGCTTTGATGGTTGCCAGTCTCGACAAGGCTGCCGCGCGTTGCACGCTGGCATCCACGCGACGGTTGTCAATCTCTCTTAGTTGTTGTGAAAACGTGGCATACTCGGCATTCTCGATAGCCGGCAGCGGGACGGTGGCCTTCGCGGTTTGATGAGCTAGCTTTTGTCGTTGCAGTTGCTGCTGAAGCGATTCCGCCTTTTTGTGAATCAACGCGATTGCCTGCTCCATGTTTTCGCGACGAGAATCGACAAGATAATCCTCGTAGGTTTGCACGAGCGCTGCGAGAACCTGCGGACACTCTTCAGCGTGCACGCTGTCAAATGAGATTTGTACAATCGAATCCTTGTGATCCACATTCACCAGCGGCAGGAGCGTATTGGCGATGCTACTGGATTCGGCCAACAGGTTTAGCCCTTGCAGTTCATTCTCTTGAATTGCTTTTTCAACAAACCACGGGCTTTGGATTAGCGAAGCATGGGTGGCAAATAACGATGCATCACGCTCCGGTATCGAGTAGCCATCGGGACCAATGACATTTTTCGGCTGTACCAACACCTTCGCTTTCGAGCGATAAACGACGGGATGATTTTGGTAATAGATCCAGCCACCGACGAAGGCGTACAACAACGACAGCAGGATTCGGTACTTGTGACGGAGCACAAAGCGAAAGTACAAGACCAAGTCATCGATCTGCAGAAGGGCGTCGTCTGGCGGCGGAGGGGGGGCCAGTTCTGTCTTGTAAGTTTCGACCAACG
The DNA here is from genome assembly GCF_039545035.1 of Novipirellula caenicola. Classification (NCBI taxonomy): domain Bacteria; kingdom Pseudomonadati; phylum Planctomycetota; class Planctomycetia; order Pirellulales; family Pirellulaceae; genus Novipirellula; species Novipirellula caenicola. The sequence goes on along the minus strand of NZ_BAABRO010000004.1, from coordinate 87,937 downwards.
GTGAACGACGAAGCATCATGCGCTCCTTATGCGGCAAGAGACTTTTAGCAATGAATGACGTTGGAAGCCATTTCACGCCTCAATCGATCTGAGGATTATCGAAGCCTCAGCTACAGTCACTGGAAGTGGTGGTTATCGTTAAATCGGGGTGGCGGTCCACGTGTCAGGTCAAGCTGTAATGTGGGCGGATGCCCCTTGTACGACTTAAGCCCAGCAGATTCCGCACTTCATATGCCGGATGATCACGTTGCATGCACTGGAGTACTGCTTCTGCCATTATAGGGGTAGGCCTGCTTCCGGTGGGGGGGTGATTTTCCAGTCTTTGCGAAAGATTTTGCCATTATTATTTTGCAAAACGCAATTCGCGGATTATGCCGGTTGTCACGATGCGAGCGTGCCGAGATGACTTTGGAGTGCACCCACGCGCACCTTGTCGGCCAAGCCAAAGCGTTGACATGGGCTCCGCGGCGTCGTTGATCGGCGTCGCTAGCTGCCTACCGATGGAGCTCAGCGAGCCGCCCCAGGCCGCATCGGAATTGCCGCTGTCAACGTTTACAAACCTGTCGTGTGCTGGTCACGATAGAAAAAAAATGACTTGGTGAGCCTTTTTTTATTTCGGGGTTCCGAAGTCATGGGGCCTCTGGTTCTTCCAATTTAGGGATGCCAGCGATCCGCTGTTCACCGGTAGCGGTCCCCCATCCCCTGCTGTGAGCAAGCGTCCAAAATCGCCTTTTCGAACTCGTCATGTTTCGTTGGTTTAGGAAGCAAAAATAGGCTCGCCAGCCGCGGAGAAAAATTTGACAGCAATCGTTACACCGCTAGTCTATAGACCAAAGCCAATTGACATTGCGTCAGGCTACGTTCTTTTTTCTTGGCAACGGGGTGAAGAGGGAAATATGACGGTATTTACCAGGAAGCGTTTTAGCAGTGCGGGATTTACCTTGGTCGAATTGTTAGTGGTGATTGCCATTATCGGAGTTCTGGTGGGATTGCTGTTGCCGGCCGTGCAGGCCGCTCGCGAGGCGGCACGCCGAATGAGTTGCTCCAACAACATGAAGCAACTCGGTTTGGCGCTACACAACTACCATGACACCTTTCGTATCTATCCGTATGGCTATCGGGATTCGGGGACATTCCATCGCCGCGATACTTGGATGCAGCAAGTGATGTCCTTTATCGAAATCGGCGCGGTCTCGGAAGCCTACCAGCACTGGGACGGTCAATGGGTGATGGATACGCCGCCGGAGCTCAAGGATGCAGTGCTTCCCGCCTTTATGTGTCCGTCGGACCCCGGGGCTGGCGGCTTCGGCGGTGGAGGCTCGCGACGTTCCAACGGTGAAGGGTTTCAAGGTAACTATGTGGTCGCCGCTGCCAGCACCGAGATGACGCGTCCGATGACCAATCTCGATGGCATGTTTTACAACGATTCGAAAACCAAGATGCGTGACGTTGTCGATGGGACCTCCAACACGCTGATGGTCGGCGAGGCGCTAGTGCGTCCCGGTCTAGGCGGTTGGGGTGGAGCGGGCGGTTATTGGGGCGGCGGACCTCACGGCGGATTTGGTTTCACTACGTGGCAGTCACCGAACTCGACACTGCCTGATCAAGTTTACTCGTGCAAAACCGAAACCTATCGACTGGCACCCTGCAATTCGATCGGGGGCGCCGCAGAGATCCGTAATTTCGCGCGGAGCGTGCATCCTGGCGGTGCTCAATTCACGCTGGCCGATGGATCGGTTCGGTTCCTCACCGAATCAATCGACTTGGTGACCTATCGTGCCCTTGGCACGCGAAACAATGGCGAAGTGGTGACGTTGCCTTAACGAATATACCCTCGCACATGTCCATCGCGCGGCGGGGATCGGTGTTCGGTCCCCGCCGCCTTTCGATGCGGTTCCCCTGCCACTTTTTTTCACGTTTCCTATTTGAATCGGATTCATTCATGCGAACTCAGTTAACTCAAGCAGTGGTGGTCGTTTTGTTTTCTTGCGTGGTGTTGCTCGGCGGTTGTGGCAGCGATCCACTGGACCGCGTCATCGTCGAAGGGACCGTCGAGCTCGACGGAGCTCCGCTGGCCAACGGCGACGTCACGTTTGTGCCCCAGGATCCATCGGTCCAAGCCGACAACTTGCGGGTGGTCGACGGCGTGTTCAAAGGTCCCGTGATCCCCGGCGCCAAGCGTGTCGAAATCCGCGGTTATGAAGAAGTCGTCGCCGATTTGCCCGCGAATTCGCCCGAGGCCGGCACGAGCTTTAAAAGGCAAGTCTTGCCCGCCAAGTTCAACTCGCAAAGTGAGTTGAACGAAACGATTCCAAGTTCCGGTCCGCTTAGCTATACCGTTTCGTCAAGCTGAACGGAGTGGTTCCGCCAGACCAATCACATTGGATCTCACGCGAGTACGTCGGTCACGACCTTGCCGTGAACGTCGGTGAGCCGGAAATCGCGACCGGCGTGCTCGAAGGTCAATTGTTTATGGTCGAGTCCCAATTGATGCAGCAGCGTAGCGTGCAGGTCATGCATATGCACGCGGCCGGCGATGCTGCGGAAACCAAACTCGTCGGTTTCTCCGTGGGCATGCCCGCCGCGAAACCCACCGCCCGCCAACCAAACGGTAAAGCCACGGGGGTTATGATCGCGACCTGTTCCGTTGTCTTGGGCGTAGGGAGTGCGGCCAAACTCGCTGCCCCACCAAACGATTGTGTCCTCTAATAACCCTCGTTGCTTGAGATCGGTCAACAGCGCCGCGATCGGTTTGTCCACCGCGCGGGCGTGCGTCGCATGTTTGGGCAGATTGGAGTGTTGGTCCCACGCCGGATTGGCCGAGTCGTCACCGTAGTTGACTTGGACAAATCGCACTCCGGCTTCGCACATCCGCCGGGCCATCAAGCAGCGGGCCCCATACCGTTTGGTCTCTGGGGCGTTGATTCCGTACATCTCGATCGTTTCGGCGGTCTCGTCGGACAAGTCAAGCGTCTCGGGAGCGAACTGCTGCATTCGCCACGCCAATTCGTGGGACTTGATCGCGGCGTCCAGTTCCGTGTCTTGCAGCGGTCGCTGTGCGTATTGCTGATGATTCAATCGGTTCAGCAATTCAAACTGTTCTTGTTGCAGTCGGGGGGGAATGTGGTTTCGCGTTAGGCTGTCGATCGTCATCACGCTGCTACTCGCACTGCCGACTTTGGTGCCTTGGTAGCGAGGCGGCAAAAACGCGCTTCCATAGTTGCGTGCTCCCCCGTTTCCGATCGAAGGGGCGATCGAGATAAAGCCCGGAAGATTCTCATTCTCGCTTCCCAGCCCATACAGCAGCCACGAACCGAACGAGGGGCGAATGAAATTGGTGCTACCGCAGTGTAGGAACAAGGTGGCGGGACCATGGGCGACCCCCTCGGTATGCATGCCATGCAAAAGGCACATGTCATCGGCATGCCGAGCGGTTTCGGGAAACAGGTCCGACACCCAGCGACCCGAGTCGCCGTATTGGTTGAATTTCCATGGCGATTGCATCAAACGAAACTCTCGGCCTTTGCCCGATCGCGCGAGTTGACGCGCATCATCGAACTCGTAGGACTTTCCGTCATGTTCGCTTAGCAGCGGTTTGTAGTCGAATGAATCGACTTGGCTGACGCCGCCTTGCATAAACAGAAAAATGATCCGTTTGGCTTTGGGCACTAGCGGTGATGCATCACCCGAACCCGCGTTTGCTTGATGCGATTTTGCCGAAGCACGGGTTTGAGCCAAGATCGCCGAGGCGGCCATCGAACCAAATCCGCAAGCGGTGGTCCGCAGCATGTGTCGGCGTGAGAAGGTCGAATCGTTCATGACGTGGTGGCCTCAGGGCAGGTAGCGAAAGTCGAGAGACGCAAACAGCGAGTGAATCAGCATGGCAAGCCGATCGAGATCGTCGCTGTCGTCGGATTGGGCGAGGAATGCGACGCAGGTGGAGCGTTCTGAGTCGCTGGGCAGACGATAAAAACAGTGCTGGTAGATCAGATCGACCAAATCAGCGTTCGAGAGTGAACCGTGTTGGCGAAAATTCTCGGCGGCCGCCTGGGCGCGAGCGATGATCCAGGGGTGATTCACCAGCACAAGCGCCTGCGTCGCGACGGTGCTGCGCGTGCGTTGTCCCACCGAAACGCTGGCGTCTGCGAAATCAAACGCCTCGAACAATTCAGGTAATGCGTTGCGAAACACCGGATGATAGATGCTCCGCCGCGGTGAATCGATGCGATAGTTGTAGTCGGCATTGGTTCCAGGCCGAATCAGCGATCCGCCTTGGGACAAATCGAGTTCGCCGCTAATTTGTAGCATCGCATCACGTAGCGACTCGACCCTCAATCGTCGCGAGTTGGCTCGCCAATAAAGTTCGTTTTTGGGATCGAGTTTCTGTTGCATCTGGTTCGCGGCCGGGTCATCCAGTGTCAACCGTCGACGGTACGCGTCGGACATCACGATCGTGCGGACCAGATGTTTTGTGGACCATTGATTTTGGATCAATTCGCTGGCCAACCAATCGAGCAGTTCCGGATGCGTCGGGACGTCGCCTTTGGTGCCAAAGTTGTTCATCGAATGGACAATGCCTTGCCCCATCAATGCGGCCCAAATGCGGTTCGCATAAACACGTGCGGTGAGTGGGTTTTCGGGCGAGGCAATCCAGTTCGCCAATTCCAATCGTCCGCTGGTATCCGGATCGATCGGGTGCGAATCACCGTGAGGAAGCGCCGTCAAAAAACCGCGAGGCACGCGATCACCGAGGTTGTGAACGTCGCCGCGGATGTGAATCGCGACGTCGGTTGGTGTCGCATTTTCCTCGAGCGTCATGTAGTGCGGACGTTCGGCGAGTTGCTGCATCAGCGATTTTCGCTCGACTTCCAAATCAGCGATGATGCGGGCGTTCTCGGCAGCTTGGATTTGCTTTTGTTTCTCATCCTCGGTTTGCCCCGGTTGTTTCGACTGGGCGGCAGCTTGCGAATCCGCACGATTCGGATTGGACGCAAGCGGCAAGAACTGAACGGCGTCAACGATCACATAACCATCGCTGTCTTCGTTGGAAACGATGACAAACGCTTGGCCATTGCGTTCGAAATCGTATTCACCCAGCGAGATCCACACGCCCTCTTCCGGCGGCACACGTCGTTGGTTAATCCGTACCACGGTTTCTTCGTTAACGCTGAAAATACGAACCACAGTGTTAGAGGCGCGGTTCGTACCGGCAGAGTAGGCGAGCCGGACTTGGTATTTTCCCGCCGGCAGATCTTGCGGTTCGAAGGTTGCCGTTTTGAATCCTTTGTGATCATTGCCGTCATGGATATAGCCATCGCCGATCAAGCGGCCAACCGACGTGGAATGGATCCATTCACCAACCAATTTCGCCGCTCCGCTGTCCACGACGATCCCGTCGAGTTCCACCAACGGAATGATGCGGTTTTCTTCGGACAATTTGATGCTGGCTGATTTTTTTCGCGAAGCGATTTCCGCATTCACGCTTTGCAATTTTTGTGAGATCGATTCGTAGTGCCGCTGCATCGACTCGCTAAGCGGAAGCGGTTTTTCGATCCAACGAGACAGGTTGGCGTGTTTCAGCGCGGTGGCGGATCGAAAGATGCCCGCCAACGCGTAGTAGTCGCGGGTGGGAATCGGGTCGAATTTGTGATCGTGGCATCGCGCGCAGCCAATCGTTTGCCCTAAAAAGCCTCGTCCGATCGTATCAAGCTGTTCGTCGATCACATCCATTTCAAGTTGAGTCTTGTCCTGTTGTTCGAGGTTTGAATTTCCCATCATCAAGAACGTGGTCGCGACATGTTGCATTTGACGTTGGTGCAAATCATCGGACTTGAGTAAGTCGCCTGCGATTTGTTCGCGAATCATTTGGTCAAATGGCCGGTCGGTATTGAACGCTTCGACTAGGTAATCGCGGTACCGCCATGCTTCGGGAAAAACGAAACCTCGAAGCGTGATCGATTCGGCATAGCGTGCGACATCCATCCAGTGGCGAGCAAACGTCTCGCCGAATTGTGGCGATGCGAGTAATTCGTCGACGAGCGTTTCGTAGGCATCCGCGTCGTAGGCGGCCGGATGGTGTTGCTGGTTCTTGCTCTGCTTGGCATCCGAGCGGCGAGTTTCAGTTGGGTGGGGGCCAGTTGGGCTGGTTTCGGTTGGGGGGGCAAGAGGAGGACGCGGAGGCAATCCGGTCAAATCAAAATAAAGCCGTCGCACCAACGTGGAGTGATCGGCAACCGAGGTGGCGGTGAGTCCCGATTCAAGCAGTCGTCGGTTCAAAAAGTAGTCAATCGGCGAGCTCGACGCGGTGGCGGAGTCCGACGGAAGGGAAGGGGTTTGGATCGGCCGGTATGCCCAATGTTGTTGGGCTTGTTCGACCGACAACCCCGAGTTCGATCTCGTCGCCGCGACCTCGGCGGTACGTGGATCATAGACACCATCGGCGATCCATTTTGCAAATGCGTCGATCAGGTGCCCCGGCAGTTTTCCATCGGGCGGCATTTGCAAATCAGCGTCCTCGTAGCGAATCGCGGCCATCAGCGTGCCACGGTCCGGATGGCCGGGAACCATGGCGGCCCCTGAATCGCCGCCAGCTTGCCAACCGGCTTTGGTGTCCAATTGCAATCCGCCGCTGACTTCGTTTTCAACCGAATGACAATCCAAACAATGTTCAATGAGCGCAGGTCGAATGACGGTTTCAAAAAATGCTTCGTGTTCTGCCGATGGCTTTGCTTCACTGCGTACTTCGGGCTGGATTGGGGCTTGTCCGACCACCGCAGTGCCGACGAACAAAGGTAGCGTGATGGCACCGAGCACGATGACGAGCTGGGCAACCGACCGGCGGGCATCCAGCTGGCGGGCAACCAAGCGACGGGCAGGCAAGCGGCAAGGGCCCAGCGGCGGTGGCATGCGTGAAACAGATCGACGTCGGTACATCTGTATTTCCGCGAGGGATGGGGGAAGGTTGGAGAGCAGCGGAGGCAGGAGGGCTCATTTTATCCGAAACGAAACGACCGCGTGGGAAAGAAACGCGGAGGAGACTGAAAAGACCAAGGGGCACTGCAGGTTAAGAATTTTTTCTCTTGACCCGACACTCGCTCAGCGATTATTTCATAACGAGGGAACCAATCCCCTGACTTGGCCAGCGCGGATCGACGTCGCTTTACCAAGCCCCCTATTTTATTAACCAGTTCAACCATGGAAGGTTGCTCCTATGGCCAATGCCACCGACGGCGTCCCCTTGCTGGACGTGAATCGTGATAACCGCCCTCACCGCGAAGAATTTCTCGAAGCGCTGACCGAAGTGCTCGACAGCGGTCGATTTTTGTTTGGTCCTGATGTCACCGCATTGGAAAACGAAGTTGCTGCGTACAGCCAAGCCGAGAACGCGATCGGATGTGCCTCGGGCAGCGACGCCTTGCTATTGTCGCTGATGGCTCTGGAAATCGGTCCTGGCGACGAAGTGATCGTTCCTAGTTTTACCTTTTTCGCCTCGGTTAGCTGCATCACACGTTTAGGTGCAACGCCGGTATTCGTCGACATTTGTCCCGATACGTTCAACGTGGATCCCGAAGCGATTCGCAATGAGATCAACGATCGCACTCGCGCGATCATCCCGGTCCACTTGTTCGGCCAATGTGCACAGATCGATCGGATCTGCCAAATCGCTGGCGATCACGACATTCCGGTCATCGAAGACGCGGCCCAGGCCATTGGTGCCGCCTATCACTCCCGTCCGGCTGGCAGCTGGGGGAAAATGGGATGTTTCAGTTTCTATCCCACTAAAAACCTAGGCGGCATGGGCGATGGTGGGATGATCACGACCGGTGACGCTGCCACGGCAGACCGTTTGCGATTGTATGCCAGCCACGGAATGCGTCCTCGCTACTATCACCAAGTCGTCGGGATCAACAGCCGCTTGGATACGTTCCAAGCCGCCGTGCTTCGTGTGAAGCTGCGTCATTTGGACAAAGCGGTCCAAGATCGCCGCGTCAACGCCGAACGTTACTCGCGACTGCTCAGCGAAGCCAACTTGGTTGCCGCGGATCAGATCGTTTTGCCGGCGACTGACCCCAACGCATTCCACGTTTGGAATCAATACGCACTGCGAGTCGGCGAAGGTCGTCGTGATGATTTGCGATCGTACTTGTCCGAGCGTGGCATTGGGTCGGAGGTCTATTACCCGGTTCCGATGCACCAGCAGCAGTGTTTCCAAGATCTCGATTTCGATCGTGATGCGTTGGCGGAAACCGAGCGTGCGAGCAAGGAAGTATTGAACCTGCCGATCTTCCCTTCGTTGACCGAAGCGGAACAGCACCGGGTCGTCGAGACCATTAGCGGTTTTTACGCGGCCGGCGCTCGGTCGGCAGCAGCAGCCTAGGCGTCCCCACGTTTGCGGATAAGGATCCCACAGCCGAAAAAACAGAACCGGCTGAGGGATCCTAAGCCAATTCAAGGCGTTTTGTCCGCCAATCGTACAGGGACCACCCAGGTGGCCCTGTGTGGCACGAAGGGGCCCCTCAGCGGAGAAAAAGGGAACGGAAATGCACGCTGTGGCGTGTCGATCCGCAGTGAAACCGCCAGTTTTGCGGTCATTCTCAGGCAATTCGCAATACTTGCATCTTGTCGAATCCCAAGCATTCCGAATACTATAAGGTTGACGGTTTTCTGGGAGGCTTCGGCATTACCATGGTAGACCTGAGTAGTTTACATTTCGAAACTCACCAGTCCGACAGGGCGTCCGAAGGAGTTTGACAACGATGGCAATAAAATTAACGGAACGAGCCGCTGAAGAAGTGAAGCGGTTTCGCCAAGAGAATAACTTTGATGAATCCACATCGCTGCGAATCGGCGTTGCTGGCGGTGGTTGCAGTGGTTTCAACTACACGCTTGGATTCGACGACAAGTTCGATGAAAAAGCAGACAGCAAGTACGATTGCCACGGCGTCGCGGTAATTGTCGACAAGAAGAGCGCTTTGTACCTCGACGGCACGACCGTTGATTGGTATTCCAGCCTTGAAAAGCAAGGTTTCACCTTCGAGAACCCCAACGCAGTGAAGAGCTGTGGTTGTGGTAGCTCGTTCCAAGCGTAAGCTGCGCTAAAAAATCACTCAATTTAGACATCAAACGCCTTGTTGCTTCGCAACAGGGCGTTTTCTTTTGAGAGTGTCTCTGTAAAATCCGACCCTCGTTTGATTTCGCTGCGGGCAGCCGTTGGTCCTGGCGCAATCGTTATCGATTCACCAAGAGGTTTCTGGCGGAATGAGCGTTGTAGCACCCAAAAAATGGTCCGGAGCCGATTCGGCATCGTTGTACGAAGTGGACCGTTGGGGTGACGGGTATTTTCACGTCACCAAGGACAGCCGGTTGATGGTTTCGCCGAGTCGAGACCCCGAGCAGGCCATCGATTTGAAAGAGCTTGTCGATGGGCTGACTCAGCGAGGTTTGGACCTGCCGATTCTCATTCGCTTCAACGGTATTCTGCGAGATCGTCTGAAACGGCTGAGTGAGAGCTTTGCCGATGCGATCGAAGAACATCAATACAACAACTCCTATCGCTGTGTGTTTCCGATCAAGGTGAACCAGCAGCGTGACGTGGTCGAGCAATTTGCCAAGCACGGCAGCGAGTTTGGCTTTGGAATCGAAGCCGGCAGCAAGCCCGAAATGTTGGCGGTGGTCGCGATGACCGACTCCGAGACACCGATTATCTGTAACGGGTTCAAGGATGACGACTTCATCCACTTGGCGATGCGGGCGCAGCAGATCGGTCGTACCGTGATCCCGGTGGTGGAAAAGGTCAGTGAATTGGATCTGATTTTGAAGCACTCCGAAGCGCTCGGCGTGCGTCCGACCATTGGAATGCGAGTCAAACTTGCCACTCGAGGCTCGGGACGTTGGCAAGCCAGTGGCGGCTATCGATCGAAGTTTGGGTTGACGGTGGCAGAAATGCTTCGCCAATTGGAAAAGCTCGAATCGCGTGGCATGGCGGATTGTTTCAAACTGTTGCACTTTCACGTCGGCAGCCAAATCACGCACATTCGCCAGCTCAAAGCCGCAATCCTCGAAGCGGCACGCATCTACGTCGATTTGCACCGCCGCGGGGCGGGATTGGAAATGCTGGATGTTGGTGGCGGGTTGGGCGTCGATTATGACGGTTCGCATAGCGACAATGAATCGAGCATGAATTATTCGATGCAAGAGTACGCAAAGGACGTTGTGTACTTGGTGCAAACCGTATGTGACGAAGCCGAGGTTCCGCATCCTGAATTGATCAGCGAAAGCGGCCGCGCCGTCGCTGCGCATCACAGCGTCTTGGTGGTCAACACCCTGGGTGTGACCCAGCAGGGCAGCGTGCAAGACCTGCCAACGGAAATTCCCGACGAATATGAGCAGCCTGTCCAGGATCTATGGATTAGTTATCGAGATTTGACCGCTGCCAATATGTTGGAATCGTTCCACGATGCGCAGACGTCGCTTGATTTGGCGATGAACTTGTTCAGCGGTGGGTATTTGCCGTTAGAGCAGCGGGTGGTTGCCGAGAATCTCTATTTCGCAGTCTGCCACCGCGTGCGTGAATTTGCCAGCGAGCTGGAGCATGTGCCCGAAGATGTCAAGCATCTGAATCGTTTGTTGTCGGATATCTACTTTGCCAACTTCTCGTTGTTTCAATCGGTGCCCGATTCGTGGGCCATCGATCAATTGTTCCCCGTGATGCCGATCCATCGCTTGGATGAACAACCGACTCGCCATTCGGTGATCGGTGATATTACCTGCGATAGCGACGGAAAGATTGACAAATTCGTGAGCGGCGAAGGCCCGCAGCGAACGATCTTGCTGCATGAATTTAAAAAGCAGCAGCCCTATCACATCGGCATCTTTATGGTGGGTGCCTATCAAGAGATCCTTGGCGACCTGCATAATTTGTTTGGTGATACCCACGCGGTGCATGTTGATTTGAACGGTGATTCGGTGAAGATCGAATCGATCGTCAAAGGAGACACCGTCAGCGAAGTCCTCGGCTATGTCCAGTATGACGACCGAGAATTGATTCGGCGGTTGCTGGACAATATCAATGCCGCCGTCAGCAGCGGAAAAATTGATAATGTCCAAGCTGGCGAATTGCTTCAGTTTTACGAGCGTGCTCTCGGAAGCTACACCTACTTGTCCGAAAACGGGCACTCTTTGGCCCACATCAAATTGCCACTGGAAAACCAATCTTAGGCCAATTCCGCATTGTTCCTAAGGCGATGCGGATCAAATGTTTCCGTGGCAATGGCTTCGCTATTTTGTTTCCTTACCTCTTTTAAGAAATACGTTCATGACGACCTATCCCGAAGATGCGGATGGCGCAGTGTTGGCGAACCTTCAATCGCTTGGCGTCGACATGTCGGCTCCGCTGCTGATTGAATTCGCAGTCGATGCGCCCGACGAAGCATCGGCCCATCGGATTGAAAAGGCGCTGATGGCCAAACAGTACGAGACCGAGGTTTATTACGACTCGGGCGAGCCAGAGGAGGGTGAAGAGGCGGCCGAGGACGATGACGAAGAGTTCGGCCCAGCGTGGACGGTCTATGTCAACGTCACGATGGTGCCGGAGTATGACAAGATCATGCAGATTCAGGCCGAGCTAGACGAGTTGTCCAAGCCGCACGGCGGCCGCAGCGACGGTTGGGGCGTGATGGTGGACGAAGAGCCGCTGCCCGACGAAATGTAGTTCTTTATCCCCTGGGGCTCGAGGTTCCAGATGGTTGGCGGCCGCTGCTTCGAAGCCGCCGCAAAGAACGGAGTTATGTACGACTCGGTGTCGTACTTCATGGGGAGGAGACCCTACGCTGGAGACTCGCTTCTAGTTGCCCCGGTTCTATTCCATTGTTGCTGGCAAGGTACTGTGGGCGGGTAATTCGTTCGGTGTTTAGCAATTGACCTTGTGAAGCATCGCTTGATCGATCAAGCAAGCAAAGGTGAATTTACAGGAAGATGAAGGACAGAAAGATGATCAACCCCCAAATTACCGCATTTTCATTTTCCTGTCACCCATTTTCCTGTATTCCTCTGATTGCGAGACAAAACGATACCTTGCAAAACGACTGACTGTGATAAATCGACAGACGATGCCGAGTCGAAGCCGAAGGCCTAGCATGAAAATCATGTGAGGCGGCAACAACACTACCATTCCGGTTGACGAATAAAACGATTCCAAAGGGGAATTGCCGCGTAGAGGCAAAGCCAGGCGATGACGTTCAGGTAGACCCACAGCCATCGTTGAGATCCGCGATTGATCGCTGCTTCATGATACGACGCGATAAGTGAAGCCAGCCCAACCACGAAACAAATTGCAGAGCCAATCCATCCTTAGAACACGAGGCCTGCCGACAGCGAGGCAGCACCAACGCGATAGTAGAATGCCGGAGGGACACCGTTATTGATCGGGAACCGCGATTGGCATTTGAGGCAAATCACGTTTCACCGGTGACGGCCAACGGAAGGTTATTACGACTCCGCCCTAAACGAAGCGAGAGATGCCTGAACTACGAGAGATTGTACCAAAGCCTGCGATCGTTGCCAAAGAACGAAGGTGTGTCGAAGGGCTCAGCATAAAAAACATGTTAGGCGACCGTCGCACTACCGGTCACGGTGTAACACCTGACGGACTAGGACGCACGACAGCAGAATATAGGATGGTGCCGAGGCAGCCATCCCCGTTGCCATGCAGACTAGTGCGACGGAGTGAGCATAGAGCAAATTGCTGGGATTCGGATACGAGGATTGCGATCCGAACACGAAGTTGTGATAGATGAAGGCATGAATCATCCCGAACGCACCGATCAGAGTGGGGAGCAATGCAATCGGCAGGCACGCTGCGACGTCGCCGACACTACAGGTGCGTCGAACGACTTTGCAGCACAGAAAGAATGCGATGTAGCCACTGCACAGTAGTGCGGGACCATAGAGCAGGCCGAGCGAATCAACGAAGAATCCCAGAATGGACTGTTCCTTGTTGCCGCCCAACGCAATGAAAGCGAACAGGGCAGCGAAGCCCGTCAAGAAGTAGAGCACGTCTCGGATCGAGAATCGAGGCATGAATTGGAGGCAAGTAGGTCGTGCAACGGAAGGTTTTTACGACACCGCGATAAACGAAGCGAACGATGTCTGAACAAAGGGAAATTGTACTAATGCGTGCCCGCGTGACCAACCAAGGAAGGTGTGCCGAAGGCCTACCGTAAAAACCATGTTAGCGGCACCTCGCTACGTACCGATTCCAGATTCGGCGGATGCTCGGCACCTCTTTCGCGTCAACCAGTCGTTGGTATGGGCGGACAGAGACGATCCATCGCCACATGTCGTGGTCGGGGTGATCGGGTGGGAATTTAGCGCAACCAGACCAATGCGAGGAGCCTTCCCAGCCGGAGCATTTGACGTTGAGCTGGTCACCGTCGCACCAATGCCAGTTGGGCCAGTACCAAGTCACGCCAACGTCGGCATCATCGAGTTCAGGTTGATCGTTGTTTAGTTCATGGAGCCGGACGGCGATCCATTCGGCTGTCCGAGTCACGCCACGAACGTTGCGGTTGAGGATGAAGTGTAGGCGTTGTTGCGTCTCGGTGGTGAGCGGCGATTCCGCCGCAACGATAAGGGTGTCGGCAAGAATGCGTAGCGGAACGATGTGATTGTCGTACGCGACCGATGCGGGAACAAGTTCCGCTGCGGCTACGCTTCCAGTGATGAGTTGGTGACTACTCATTTGACTGTGCTGGCCAAGCGGAGTTGTGTACGACTTGATGTCGTACTTTATCGGGAGGAGATTCCACGCTGGAGACTCGCTTCTAATTGCCCCGGTTCTATTCTATTGTTGCTGGCAAGGTACTGTGGGCGGCTAATTCGTTCGGTGTATAGGAATTGACCTTGTGAAGCATCGCTTGATCGATCAAGCAAGCAAAGCTGAATTTACAGGAAGATGGAGGACAGAAAAATGATCAACCCCCAAATACAGTATCTTCATTTTCCTGTCACCCATTTTCCTGTATTCTTTCTGAATGCAGCACTTCATTCACGGCACCGCGATGCATCGAGCTGTACTCCCCACTAGCGTTTCGTAATGTCACACGACGTCGCTTCAACGATCCAGCCACCTCCCGCCACGATGCGGCTTGCCTTGAACATTGGCTTTGGGATCAAGCTCGTTCCTCGCTGACGCGAAACCCTGAGGAGTTGTACGACCGTGAAGAACCAAGGCCGTATCCAGTTGTTTGACACTATCCGTCAGAACGGACGAATCGGCAATTGAGTTGGCCAGCCAATTCGGTGGCACGCATGACAACGAAGTCGACATGGTTAGGGGCAGCGTCAACGTTGATGATCGGGGAATCGTCCACTGCCCAGGAAAACCCACCTAGTTCAACGCGATTCCGCATCAAACGCACGGAATCACCGAGATCGGCGATCGTACCACGCAATCACGAACGCGAGACAGCCAAGCAAAAGCAGGCAGATGACTAGCGCCAGTGGAATCGACACGTACACTGAGAGACTAAAAACGCGTTTTAGGACGGGAGCGCCGATTGCAGTGCCGATGCCGACGAGCGCGAAAGCCAAGAGCGGCTCGGTGTGGCGATCGTCAAAAGCCACGAGCATTCCAATGGATATGGGATGTGAAGCGAACGACTAGCGTCCGCCAACGGAGTTATGTACGACTCGGTATCGTACTTGATAGGAAAGGAGACCCGATGCTGGAGTCTCGTTTTTGATTTCCTTAAACTTAATCCATTTTTGTTGGCGAGGTACAACTCGTTGCTGCAAATTTCGTTCGGTTTGTGGAATGGATTTCCAGTTCCCCATTGCCCTCTTTGCGAAACCGCAGCCAGCTTGTTTTCGATCACGGCAATCATCTCCTTAACTGTCCAGTGCAATGATTAGCAACCGGTTACTTCGGTGGCGAGCGTTGAGGGAGTCTCAAATAATGGCCGGTGATCTGCATTTGTAACATCGTAAAAAATGCCGCAGTGGCAAACCGCTCTTGCTGTTCTCGGGTGAGCCAGCGGAGTGAGTCACTCCACTGCTCCTCCGGCGGAATCGATAGTATGGCAATCCCTAGCGTAATCTCGCGGAAACACATTTTGTCAAATACAGTGCGGATCGTCGACAGATGACCCGAGACGGTGGAAGAGTCCGGGCCAGCGTCGACCAAGTATTCGAGGTAATCACGAACATGCTCGCGAGTGATGGCATGAGGTGAACTGCCAAACCAACGTAGAAATGATTTTAGATAAGTTTCTTTGCAAGTTGCGTTGCATTTTAGTAGGGCAGGCTTAGAACGCCTGCTCGGGCGCAGGCTGGGGCCTGGATCTCAGCGGGATGACCGATATGCAAATGCTAGAGTAGATCCTAGAAGCCACCAGGGCTGCTGAATTCGGCGTAGTCGTCAAACTCGTTGTGGCGTTCGGGGGCTCGGTCGCTGAACCGCGTGAAGTCGCCTTCCCAGCTGAGCGGCACGTTTCCGATCGGACCATTACGCTGTTTCGCCATGATGATCTCGGCTTGCCCGGCGTATTGCGCTTTGTCTTCGCCGCGATGGTAGTACTCTTCGCGGTGCACAAACATGACAACGTCGGCATCCTGCTCGATTGCCCCGGATTCCCGCAGGTGGCTCAATTTCGGCTGGTGATCTTTGCTGTCTTCGGCTTGCCGATTCAATTGAGACAAGCACAGCAGCGGAGTGCTCAATTCACGAGCCATCCCTTTCAATCGACGCGCGATCTTCGAAACCTGTTCCTGCCGGGGGTCACGCGAATTGTCCGGTTCAATCAGCTGCAAGTAGTCGATGATGATCAAACCCAACGCCTCTTCGCGTCGCTTGATTCGACGTGCGGCCGCCGCGATTTCGCTAACCGTTCGGCTTGGTGAATCGTCGACGTACAGCGGAGCTTCACTGATCTCGTTGGCTTTTTGGATCAGCCGTTCGCGGTCGTCCGAGGAAATGGTGCCGTTACGCAGTCGGTGGCCATTGACTCGGGCAAGCGAGCAAAGCATACGATCGGCAAGCTCGATACCGGACATTTCCAACGAAACAAACAGCACGGGCAAACGTTGGTTGATGGCAACGTATTCTCCGATGTTCATCGCCAACGCGGTTTTGCCCATCGACGGACGAGCAGCGAGAATGATCAGTTCGCCGTTATGCAGACCGCCGGTCATGTTGTCGAACTCGGTGAATCCGGTCTCACAGCCACCGTCGGTGTGTTCACCGCTGAGTCGCGCTTCCATTCGGTCCATTGCCGCATGCAGAACATCACTCATGCTGTGCACCGAGTTGCCAGAGCGGCCGTCCATGATCGCAAAGATCTTTTGTTCCGCTTGCGCACACATTTCGCGTGCTTCGCTGTTTTGTTCGTAGGAGTCGCGGAGAATCTCGGTGCTCGCTTCGATCAAGCGGCGGTAGACTGCTTTTTCCGAAACGATGCCTGCGTAATAAACCGCATGCGCCGCGTTGGGAACCGCTCCGGATAGCTTGGCGAGATACGCCGCTCCGCCGACCGCTTCATAGTCGTTGGCGGTTCGCAGTCGCGAAACCAACAGCGTGATATCGATCTTCTGACCTTGGTCATGCATGTCGCGAAGGTGTTCGTAAATTTTACGATTCGCGTCGTCGAAGAAATCTTCGGCTCGCAGCGATGCAATGTCATCGCACACGATGGGCAGCAACAGAATACTTCCAATCACGCCCATTTCCGCTTCGAGATCATAGGGCGGCTGCCGCTGAAGGATCTCGCTGGCGCTGGCTTCTTTCTTCTTTTTTCGGCCTTTGAACTGAAAGTCGTCTGCGGTCAAGATTCCGGTCCGTGGAGATTAGGAAACGAAGAGGCTGAGTAAGTCTTATTTGATCGGGCGTCGCAGAATTACGCAACCTGAACCAATTCGGGAAGTTCTGACCACCCGTTTCGCCACCCCCCGCACTGTTTACGCGGTTCGCAATTGGTTTTCAATTCGGTCGATCGCTTCGCGAGCGGACACCGAAGTCGGGCCACGACCGATCGCTTTGCCACTTTCGAGCCACTTTTTGACATTTTTCTCTGCCGCAATCGCAGTGCTATGCGAGCGACCGCCAAAGTGGTTGGCGATTTCGGCGTAGGCCGACGAAGTCAATTGGCGTGACAGATACATCGCCAACATTCGTGGTTCGCACACTGCACGAGCTTGCGACGAACCTCGCAAGTCCTCGAGCGGCACATTGAAGGCTTCGCAAACCGTTCGCTCGATGGTGCTTAGCGTCACCGAAGCTTGTCCGACCCGCAGCAGGTTGCCGCCGAATTGACGAATCTCGTCCATCGTGGCCATGCGGCCAAACATCTTTTGCAGCGTGGCGACCAAGTTAACGATCCCGCTGAGCACGCGGCCGTCGCCGGCAAGTTGAGCGTTGACCTCGGTGATCATTTCATCCGGCCACGGGATCGAACATCGCTGTTGGACAAGACGCCGCAGTACGGTTTCGCGAGTCGTCGAATCCAACGAGTGCATCGGGCAAACCAGCCCGCTGGCCATACGTCCTGACAATTCTCGCGACAGTCCTTCGATTTCCGACGGAGCCTGGTTCGCGGTAAACACGATCGGACGGCCTGCTTCGATCAAAGCCTCGACGGTATACAGCATTTCGCGAAGCGTGGCACTTTTGGCACTCAGGAATTGAACGCCGTCGATCAACAGTGCGTCGACTTCGCGGTAGCGTTTGCGAAACGCAGGTAGCCCCGTGGTGCCAACCGATTTGCAGAAGTCGTTGGTGAATTTTTCGCCCGACAATTGCACAACCGTCCGCATGCCATGTCGGCGGCGGAATTGGTCGGCGATTGCATTGACAAGATGAGTCTTGCCAATGCCTGAGGGGCCGTACAGAAACAAGGGCGTTGCACTGCCGGGGCTTTGGCACGCCATCATCACCGCGGTGTGGGCGAGTTGGTTGGACGTTCCGGCGACGAAACTGCTAAGCGTCATCGCGTCGCGAGGCAGCGTGGGTTTGCCGTTGGACGAACCCGCAGGCATGCCCGCCGTACCGGACGCCTCGGCCGCTGCGGTTTCGGTTGATTCAAAATTCGGAAGCGACGGCTGTGTGCCATCGTCGACCGGACGTGATTTTTTGGGTTTGGGTGAACGAACCGATCCTGCCGCAATCAGTGATGACAATGGCTGTGCGGCGGAGCGTTTGCGTTGGGGCGAACCATGGGTTTCACGAGCTCGGCGGGTTGGCGATTGCAAACGGCGTGCTCGCGGCGATGACGCGGTTTGCCCTGTTGCCGAAGCGGCAGGCTGAGCCATCGCTCCGGTGCCCGCAGGACCATTTGCCCCCACGCACACGCTCGCAAGCGCTGCCGGGGCCATCGCTGCTGCGTTTCCTGCTTGTTCGCTGTTTCCGTTCTCTGCAGCCTCGTCTGACTCCAGTGGTAACTCGACTTGCGTCGGCTGAGGACGCCCCAGTTCGATCGCGACCGCCAAGGGGGATCCACAAGCTTGGGCCGCCGCTGCACGGATTTGTTGCAGGAAGTTTTGTCGCAAGCGATCCAAGGCAAATTGGCCGCTGACCAACACGACCAAGCGTGGGCCCGAATCGAGCCGCGATGGGACATCGGTCGAGGCAAACGTGGGCTCAGGTGTCTCGGTGTGTTGCAAACCACCGACAGCGTTCTCGCCACTTGCCGTGTTTTCGGCAGTAGCAGCTTGGACCGCGAAGGCGACTCCGTGGGTAAACCACATCCGGAATCGATCTGCACCGATACGCTCTTTCAAAGCTTCCTTGAATGTTTCGACAACAACCTTGTCGTCGATGCAGCCGTGCGGAGCGGACATACCGGTAGCGCAATCCTCCTTCATGGATATTTCGCGGTGCAACCAACACGCCACCACTCGGAAGGATCCGCAAACCGGATCGTCCAAATGAGGACGCGAAAATAGAATGCCGTGGGGGGCCGAGTTGAGAGTGCAGCCGAAAGCGTTGGCGATTGGAAATCGTGCCAACCTAGCTCCGCTGGGCGGCAACAGTGCCTTCCCAAACTCGAACGTTCAAAAATAACTTCTCGCGATCAAAGGACTCTTTCTTAGAACCCGCCTCGTGCTTTTTTGAAGCACACTGTCTCGTTCGCGTGAGGCCAGATTCTATGGTTGCTAGCATCGAAGTCAAATACCTCTGCACCTTCAATAAGAAGATTTCTTTAGCGTGATGCTCTGACGTCCGCACAATCCAAAAAAGACCACGATACGGCACTCTCGTTCGATGGGACCCTAGCGTGTTCGGAGCGGTCGTTAGACTGGGCGCGTTTGTGGAAAATATGTCGATAACATAACCCACATCAGAACTTCATTTTTATCTTGCCGCCATAACGGCTTTGGCATCAATGGCTTAGGGGCAAACCAGCGGCGAAATTGGCGTTTTATGCGACTCTGTGGGCTTGTCAGCGGGATTTTATTTTCAATCACAGCGACTTCACCCATACCGATTCCTCCAACATCGATTGGAGCCCAAATGCTCGGTATAAATCACTGGCAACGTCGTTTTGTTGGTCCACGGCCAAGATCAAACGGCTGGCGCAAAACCCCTTGGCGGTCGCAATCACCGAGCGGATCAAATCGATCCCTAAACGCTGCCCCCTCGCGGTGGGAATCAATCCCATGTAAACGAGCTCGACGACTTCGTTTGATCGCTCGAAATTGGTTTCGATTTCCGAACTCTGGTTCGCTTTTTTTCGCCCTCCATTGTGGCGAGCCAAGATGGCTACCCCAACTGGATTGTCGCCGTCTTCCACAGGAGTGGTCTTTGACACCGTGAACCAGCATTCCGGAGCAAAGGAGGCGTTGGCCTGGTAGCCCGCGATCGTCTGTTCGGCCGAACGGTAATCCAGTAGCGAGGGGCAATCGAGCGTATCGACGTAGGTCTGGTCAATCAGTTTCGTAAACGCTGGCAACGCGGACTCGTTGTTCCAATCCAGCGGTGATAGTCGCACGCGAGGCTCAGGGGACGCGTGCGGCGTGGCAGACTTGGCGCGGTCGCTTGCGCTGGTCCCCTCGGTGGACGGTTCAAGCGATCTGGTCATGTATTCCAGGTCGGCTACCCAGCGAAACCCGAGTCCCGAAAACCATGCTTCGGCCGAATCGGTCAGGGAAAACGCATCGCACGCCCATTGGACGAAATGGACACCTCGGCGAGAAAGGGTCTCATCAAGATGAGTTTGGATGGTCTGGATGATCCGCAGGCGTTCGTCCTCAGCCACCTCCGTTATCCATCCCGCATGCAGTAGCGTCGCCGAATCATTGGAACTGCGGGGAGACTCGCCTTTTTGAGGGGGATGAATCGCAATCGCAGCTGCCAACGGCTTGCCGCCGGATGGGGCCGATGCCGCATCTTGGTCGATTGCGGTCACGATCAGGATGCTGTCTGGATGCCCATCGTCCAACAGACCTCGAATCTGATCGACGACAATCTGCGCCCGGCCGATGGACAGGTCCTGCAATAATTGGGGCAGGATGACCGGCAAATCGTGGACGGGAGCGATCTGAGGGCAAATCGTAGGCATATTGGCTCTTTTTGGTGCAGTTTATGCAGCGGCCTGACTCGAGCATTCTTAGTGCACCCGCACACAATGGGGGCGGCGAAGCTGGCAGGCCTTATCAGCCCCTGACCCTATCAGATTGTTCAGCCGCTCCGTATGATAGGAGCCTGATTTTAACGGTAATACGGGACAGTCAATTGAGAGAAACGATGAAGAGCAAACGTCACCACGCTTCCTTGTTGGCCATCGCGGCTGCGATTGGGTTGGCAACCTTTGTCGACGCAAACACTGCCCATGCCCAGCTCTTTCCACGTTTGCGTGCTCGTTTAGAGCCTTTGTTGCAGCCCCAGCCGCTGCCTCAGTCGCTGCCCAACCCAGCGGTGCAGCCTCAGCCGCGGCCGCAATCGCCTCTCAGGCCCGTCCAGCCAATCGTTCGCCCCAATTCCAACACGCCGCAGGCAACCGTCAATCGACCGCTAACGCCGCCTGGCAGCGGATCGTTAGGGGTGGATGTCGAGCAAATGGACATGACAATGCAGGGATTGCGAGTGACTCGCATTTCAAATCATTCGCGTGCCAATGAGGCGGGGCTTCGCGAAGGCGACGTGATCGTTGCGATTGATGGGCAAGAGACGCCTACGATCCAAGCAGTCATCGAGGTTTTGGGACAGCGCCGAGCGGGCGAATCGGTGGTCGCCCGAGTGATTCGAGGTCGACGATTAGGCCAATTGACGATCCCGTTGGTCGAACGATCGCTTCGCGATGAACCCGTTGCTGCGGCCAAACCCGTCACCTCCGCATCAGAAAACCGCCAGCCCACCGTGGCGTCCAGATATGAAGAGTCTGCAAAATCGGTCCTGGTCCCGTCAGATCCTGTTCCCTCAGATCCTGTTCCCGCAGACCCTGTTCCCGCTACACCGGTCCCCGCAGACGCCGATCCCTCGGAATCGGTGGCATCGGAATCCATTTTGAAGCGTTTCGGGATCGAAGTCGAAGATGCTCAAGTGGTGCGAGGCGCGGTGGTGAGCGAAATCGAACCTGGTTCGGTTGGCCAGCGTTGGGGATTTCAGGTTTCCGACCGCATCGTTTCGGTCGATGGTGAGTTCGTGTTCACCGCAGCGCGATTCGAATCACGGATGCAGCAGTGGGATGCGGACAAGCCACTGAAACTGCAACTGATTCGAGATGAACGTCTGCTCACGCTCTCCTTGGATCCCGCCCGCATGTCGGAGAGCGGTTCGGTGGCTAAATCGGCTGCGGATACCGCCGCCCCCGCGGGAGATGGTGGCGATACGGGATCGATGCTCGAAGGTGTCGGAGCCGCACTGGG
Source organism: Novipirellula caenicola (assembly GCF_039545035.1). Lineage (NCBI taxonomy): Bacteria > Pseudomonadati > Planctomycetota > Planctomycetia > Pirellulales > Pirellulaceae > Novipirellula > Novipirellula caenicola. The sequence continues at coordinate 66,082 of NZ_BAABRO010000004.1, read as the reverse complement.
AAACTTTTTAGCAGGGCAGAAAAAAACGAATCGCGATGGCAAGGGCGGAACCACTCCCGCGGCTCCCGCGGAAACGCTACCCCAGCCGCAATCGCCGACTGTAACCAATCCCGTGGCCAATGCTGATGCTATGTCGGGGGCGGATCCGTTAGCGTTTGGCGATGAAGAAGCGATCGACCAGGCCGCTTTCGAAGAGTTGGCGACGCCCAAGGTGGACCCGGTCGAACGTGCCTTTGATACCGATTTGTTGACGCGGCCTCGATCGGAAACCGACGCGACCACCAAGCGGGGCAAAGAGTTAGATGCCGAAATCGAGCGGCTGGAACGCAAACTCGAAGAAATGAAAGCAAAGGCGGCCGAGAAAAAATAGCACTTTGTGCTGGCCCAAAGTAAAGATGTAACGGTTGTCTGGACGATACCGGAAGTAACGAGACTTGCTGTGATATGGATAACAGCAGTCGGTTTGTTCTGAAATGCACCTGACAACTCGCCGGAAATCACGAAGGCACATCAATGAGCCGCACGTCGAAGCAACAACGCCTGACTCGTTTGGCTGTAGCCACCGTACTCTCGGGGGCCTGTGTCATCTCGACCACGGGATGCCAAGTCGCTCTGAATGGGCAAACGTTACCGAGTCCCTACTACTTGCAGGACGACGTCCAGTATTTCCCTGCAGGGCCTGAATTCAAACTGCCACGCGAAGCCGCGGCTTTGAAGGCGGCTCGCGCCGAAGAAAAACTCAATCAGCGATAGCGTCAAAGAACGTTCGACAGCAATCTTGTTGCCTGTCGAGCCTATTGAATTGGGGCTAATTTGTCACGGAGCACGTTTGTTCCGTGGCCACCGCGCGAGCGGATTTCGCTCGCGTTCCCGTTTGGGCATCGCGTGATCGCATCCGCAAATCACGCATCTCTGCGACCTTCTGTAGCCTGCGAGCTTTACTCGTCCGAGGCACGCATGAATGCGGTCAAGACCGATTCATAGTCGCACAATTCTTCATCGCGGAAGTACAGTTTCAGCTCGCGGCTGGCCGATTCTTCGGAATCGCTGGCGTGAACCAGGTTCATTTGTCGGCTGCTGCTGAAATCGCCACGAATCGTGCCTGCGGCTGCTTTTAGCCCGTTGGTGGCTCCCAGCATGTCGCGGACAACTTGGATGACATCCAATCCGTCGATCGCCAACGCCACAACCGGAGCTGAGGTGATGAATTCTTCCAATCCGCCGTAAAACGGTTTTTCGACGTGTTCGGCGTAGTGTTGTCGCGACAATTCAGGAGTCACGCGAAGCATTTTCATGCCCACGACGTGAAGCCCCTTGGCTTCGAATCGAGAGATCACTTCGCCCATCAAACGGCGTTGAACACAATCGGGTTTTAACAGTACCAATGTACGTTGCATCGAACAGCAGACTCCGCGCCAGCATGCAAATTGAGCCGGCAATATCGAGGAACAAAATTGAAGTCTGGGGATTATCGACATCAATCTTGCGAGCGCGAAGCGGGGGCGCGAAAAGGTTTATCGCGGTGATTCGCTAATCCATGACGGCACGAACGCTAATCCGTGGCGACTCGCAGCAGCGTGATGGTTTTTTCGCTGGCATCAATCTCGAACTTAAAATGCTGCAGAAAACTCATCCCAAGCAGCGGTTCAGCGTCGGTGGCGATCGGATCAAGTATCGCCGCTTCGACATTCTCGGCTTCAAATTCGCCGATTCGAACGCGAGGCAAGACGACCGCACGAGCCGAAATCGTCCGCCCGTCCGCCATCACCAACATGACTTGGCGGGCGTCGACAGGAACCTCGATCCCAAGTTCGACGGCGGTTTTCGCGGGCAGCGTCACCAGCGAAGCGCCACTGTCGACGATCATGTGCATGGGTTTCGAGCCGACCACGACGGTCACCCCCAACGCTCCGCCCGATCCCGGCGTCAACGGAATCGATTCGCGGAAAATCTCTTGCTCGATTCGTTCGAGTCGCTTGTCGATCGATTTCAGAATGATCGCTGCGGACAACTCCGATGGCGTCTCGAAATTGGTTGCCATCACTCGCAGGGCGATCTGCGTTTCCTTTTTCTGCAGCGATTCCGAAATCGAATGGTACAGCTTTTCATAGTCGGATCGGATTGCCAGCACCGTTTCCGCATACTCGGTTTCCGCCGCTGTCAATTTGGCTCGTTCGGCTGCGAGTTGTTCTTGCAGCGCCGTGCGGTTGGCCATTGCGGTGCGAATCTGCGACCGAGCCGCTTCGATCAAACCAACCAATCGGTTGTTCGCTTGAACGTTGACGCCTGCGACCCGTGCCAATTGCAAATTCAACTCACCCACCTGCGTGTTCATCTGTTGGAGTTGATTGCGATTCAAATCGACCGCGGCTTGGGCCGCCTTCCACGATTGTTGGATCAATTTCAACTCACGCTGCTGACGCGCTAAACTGGTCAGGGCCCGCGAGATCTCGGTGGCGTTGGTCGGCTGGATCGTTTTTCCGCTCTGGCGGAGTCCTTCGGCTTCGAGGATTTTCTCTGCTTTCTGTACCACCTCGGGGCTGTATTTTGCCTCATTTGCGGCGAGCCCCGGCGTCATATCGGTTAAAACAAAGAACGTCAGGCACGCCGACACAACGGATCGCAATGCTCGAGAAGACGAGAAGATGAATCGTTTCTCGTTTGCAGCGGAATGGTCATAACGCGTCGCGGGGCAGCCCGTTTCGGGGCAACACGCACTCACGTGGTAACAAGGAATTCGCATGGTGATCCTGTCGAACATCTACAAGCCGAACCTCGACAAATCGATGCCAGGCGGGCACGAATCGAGTTTGGGGGGGAATCCGAATCCCATTGTAGCCGCAGCTCCGGGCCGATGGGGCGTTCCTTTGCATTGCCGAGGCGGTTTCCGGTCGCCGCGTGCTCGTTTTCTGCAGCTCGGGTTTTTTCTGCCAATCCTAGCGGTCATGACGATGGGCGAAGCGTTTTGCCAGTCGCAACCGCTTGCTACGGCAACGTCATCGTCCGCTCCCGCATCGCTCAGCACGCTTAGTCAAACCGCATCGACGCTACTGAGACGCCAAGCAACTGCGAGTGATCCACAGCAAGAGGAATCAGCGCTGACCGCACTCTGCGATTTTTACGTCCTGCTTCGCAGCGATCCCCGCTATGCCAGCAGTGAGATGCTTCGCGGGGATGCCGCCAAGGTGCGTCGTCGGTTGATCAAATCGGCGCACCACATCGAACATCGTTTGCGACGCGCGAATATTCCTCGTTCGCAAACGCTGTCTCAGCAGGTCGATGCGTTGATCCGCCAAACCAATGACGATCTCCAATCGGGAAAGCGTTCTCGGATAAGCGACTGGGTGAATGCCGATTCAGCCGCCTCGCAGCCGGCTGATGCGGATGCAGCCAGCGGCCAATCAGGAGACCCCGTCGGCGGTGCTGCGGGCGGTGCGGCGGTGGACAACGGATGGCAATTGGTCGAGTTGATCCAGCGGGTGGTGGCACCGCAATTTTGGGATTCACACGGCGGCGCGGGCACGATTCAGTATTATGCGATGCGGCGAGTCTTGGTCGTACGCGCCACCAGCGATGTTCATGAACAAATTCGTGACATGTTGATTGCCTTGGGGTGGTAGCCGCTCGAAGCGGTGTCGTTAGGATTAAATAGTAAGGACGGCTTGTGAACTGCGACTCGGCCGCGATTCTCTAGGTCGGTGGCAATGGATGTTGCTGCAACGAACGCTACGGTTTACTCCCATTTGAAGCGTATGAATAAGAAATCTGATTCGATCAACGAACCTGTGATGAAGCTGACCTGTCCGACTTGCAGTAAGCGGTTTTTCGTCGATGAAACGCCGACGCCACCGTTTTGCTGCGAACGATGTCAGTTAGTCGACTTGGGCCGTTGGCTTGGCGAAGAAATTGGTCTGCCCTACGAAGGCGATCCCGAGGGCACGCCGGTCGAGTACCGCGATCCGCCCGCCGAGTGATTGCGGCGGGATCAACCCCCGCTTGGGTTTCATACCGACGGACCTTGCCCGCACTAACGATCTTGCTTATCGCGAAGGCCTTACGCAATCGCGACAATCGATTTTGCGGTTGCCGAGGATTCGATGGTCGTGATGGACCGACGCGCCGAATTTCTCGCCCTTGCTAGCTCCGCTTCGCTGCTTTCATCTTTACAAGAGCTTCGCCACAGGCGAAAATGACCGATTGCTAATGACAAGAACCTTTCTCAGCCGACGCGGCTTGAGGAAGGTTTTATTTTGGCTAGTGAGGGTTCAACGGGCTGCTAGCAATTTTGCGTTTGCCGCCGAATCCGATTTATCGATTTGTCGAACACAATTCTTAATAACCATTCTCACGAGGATTTCCCACCATGCATGACTCAGTGCCGATGACACGGGAGGGATACAACAAGATCAAAGCGGAAATTCATCGACTTGAAAATGTCGAGATGCCGTTGATCACGGAAAAGATTGCCGAAGCGCGCGCTGAGGGCGATTTGAAAGAGAACGCTGAATATCATGCCCAACGTGAAAACCAAGGGATGGTGATGGCGAAGGTCAACGAGTTGAAAGACAAAATCGCCCGCGCTTCGATTGTCGATGTTTCGCAATTGCCCAAAGACGAGGTGGTCTTTGGTTGCAAGGTTACCGTCGAAGACTTGGCTTACGGCGACGAAGAACAATTCACGTTGGTCGGCGCCGGCGACGAAGACTATGACTCGGGAAAAATCCTCGTGACCAGCCCCTTCGGTCAAGGTTTGATCGGCAAAAAGGTGGGGGAAACGGCTGAGATCGAAGCCCCCGCGGGCAAGTTGCGGTTCAAGATCTTGAAGATCGAATTGGATATGTAGTTCGCGTCTTGTTCGTAGCGTTTCCGCGAACGTTCTCCCTTAGCATTGCGTTTCATGTCCGACTCTGATCCCACCGATGCAAGCCACCAGGCCTCTGACCCTGCGTCCTCCGAACCTGCGCCGCCTAACCATACGGCGTCGCAAACGGCCGACGATCAGGGGCCGGGCTGGATGCCTGCGATCTTGGCAGCCACGCTATTGATGGGAATGGCCGGTTTTATCTTTTGTGGTGTATCAACTTGGTTCTTGTTTCAAAAACGGGGCGAGTTGGCGGTGCGGACGATACGCGGCAGCTACATTCCCGACATTGAACAGAGCCGGTTGTCACCCGAGCAGAAACAGTTGATCGTCAAACGGCTCGAGACGTTCGCTGAATCGGTGGAACGCAACGAATACGAAAACTGGCAAGCCGCTGGCGTGATGCAGCGTTTGCAGCGGTTGCCTGTGTTGCAGTGGGGAGAATTGGCGGCCGTCGAATCGTTTGTCATCGAACAGGATCAGGGTGACACCGAAGAGTCGCTAAAACAAATCTCGCGTCTCCGCCGCGCCGCGGAACTCGACCAAGCGACGTCATTCGACTTCGAAGATGTGTTGTCCCCGGTTCATGAACCGGCGGACAATGCACTAGGGCGACAACTGGTCCAACCGTTTACCTCGACCGCCGTCAACGAAGTGATCTCACGAGCAAAGCTGGTGGCCGATCGGAGCGATATTCCGGATGAGATGTTTACCGACATCGCGCTCGATGCCATCGTGCAGGAACAAATCGACGCGGGAATCGCCGAAGGCGGGTTCTAGAGAACGTCTTTCGAGTGCACGTCTCGGGTGAGTTGGCCGCACCATCGGCTATCATCGCAAGCTCGCCGTGATCGGTGCCCCTTTCCAAACCGGCGATTGCCTCTACAGTAACTCGTCAGTTGCTTGGGGCATGAATTGGAAAAGGAACGCGGTTTTGTCATCTCGGAAAGTGGTTGTCGTCGGCGCGGGGCCCGGCGGGCTCGCGGCTGCGATGCAATTGGCGTTCGCGGGGTGTGACGTCACCGTGCTCGAGCGGCAGCGGTCGGTCGGGGGGCGTACGTCCTCGATCCAATCCGATGGGTTTCGCTTTGATTGCGGCCCCACGTTCTTTCTGTACCCCCGCGTGCTTTCAGAGATCTTTCGTAGCGTCGGTTACGATTTGATGGAAGAAGTGCCGATGACGCGTTTGGACACGCAATATCGGTTGACCTTTGGCAAGGGAGGTCAGCTCGACTGCAGCAGTGACATCGATGCGATGGACCGTCAGATCGCCGAACTCAGCCCCGGCGACGTCGGTGCGTTCCGACGATTTTTGGATGACAACCGTGTCAAGTTGGCAAAGTTTCGTCCGATCCTTGAGTCGCCCTTTCGCTCGCCACTGGATCTGTTTCGCCCGTCGGTCTTGTCGGCGGTTCCTTATTTGAATCCGCAGCGTTCGCTTGCCGCCGAACTGCAGCGTTACTTTACCGATCCACGTTTGGTAATCGCGTTTGGATTTCAGGCGAAGTACCTGGGGATGTCACCGTTTCAATGCCCAAGTCTGTTTAGCATCTTGTCGTTCCTCGAGTACGAGTACGGCGTGTGGCATCCCGTCGGTGGTTGCAATCAAGTCAGCGAGCGGATGGCCGACATCGCTCGATCGCTAGGAGTGAAGATTCACCTGGACGAACCTGTCCAATCGATCGAATTGGAAGGGCGACGTTTAACCGCAGTGCGTACGTCGCAAGATCGTTACGCTGCGGATTCGTTTGTCGTCAATGCGGATTTTGCCGACTGGATGACACGACATGTTCCTAACGAATTGCGACGACGATGGAGCGATCGTGCGATCGAAAAAAAGAGATTCTCTTGCAGCACGTTCATGCTGTACTTGGGAATTGATGGATCGTACGACGACCTGCCGCATCACAACATTCACATTAGCCGCGATTACGAACAGAATCTTTGCGAGATCGAAACGACACACCGGCTCAGCACGGATCCGTCATTTTACGTTCAGAATGCTTCGGTGACCGATCCATCGTTAGCACCGCCCGGGTGCAGCACGTTGTACGTGTTGGTGCCGGTGACGCATCAACATGAAAATGTCGATTGGGCAGCCGAAGGGGATGCGTTTCGAGATCGCACGCTCGACTGTATGGCACAGATCGGGTGTGGCGACATTCGAGACCGGATTCGTTTTGAACACCGCATCACCCCTGACGATTGGCAGCAGCGTTATGGGGTTTACCGCGGCGCAACCTTTAATTTGGCACACAATCTCGGGCAAATGCTGCATCGGCGACCCGGCAATCGATTCGAAGATCTTGACGGAGTCTATCTCGTCGGTGGCGGAACGCATCCCGGCAGCGGATTGCCAGTGATCTATGAGTCGAGCCGGATCACCAGCCGTTTGCTGTTGGATGATCTTGGCATCGATGCGGCATTTATCGACCACCCCGAAGCATCGCCGCTTCAAAAGTAGATGGCAGCGGGCGACTAGTTTTGGCACTTTAGCTTGCCGAGCCGTTCGCAGGATCGAATTGCCAAGCCCGTTAACGACTCGCGCAGGCCAGTTGACGGTAACTTTGCTCATTGTCCAGGCTGGCTAGGCTGCGTTCGGACAACCAATCTTGGTCCTCGTTCTGATTGCGTATCCAGCGGATCAGAAGATCGCCCCATTTGACAGGCAGCCGAAGCCGTTTCCAAGTGTCATGCGAGGCGGCTGAGATCGACGCGTAGAGCGGCGGCGCGTTCAGGATTTCGCTCATGCACTCTGCCATTTTTTTCGCATCTTTCTGAGGAAAGATCATCGCGTTTTCGCGATGCTTCAAATGGCTGGTGAACATCGGATGATCCGATGCAATCGTTGGTGTGCAGGCGCGAAGCGCGTGATGAATGACCAACGGAAATCCTTCGGGGTAATCGTGTTGACTTGGCACGATGACAAGATCGCACTGGTTCATCAGCGGTTCAATCGAATCGCTTGGCATCAACCCCATCAATTCAACGCGATCTTGGATGTTGTAGCGTGTGCATTGATCGCGTGCAAAATGGTTCGTATCAGGCCCCACCAATTTAAGTGTCGTGTTGATCGACATCGATTTCAAAATGGCAACCGCTTCGATCATTTCGGCCACCCCTTTGCCCTCCGAAACGGTGCCGACGTAGCACAACGTAAACGGGTCGCGATTGCTCGGTGACTGCTTTGGTGTGAACGGGCCAGGGTCGGAGTCGATCAGGTAATCCCAAGGGATGATCTTTTTGGGGTTCACGCCAAGCCGAGCGAGTTCGCGAGACGAATTGATGCCGTAGCTGCCGACCCAATGAAAATTGTTTTGGTTCAGCGCTCGCGCCGTTCGCCGTGTCTTGGCTTCACGAACCAAATTGCGAGGGAATCCACATTTCTCGCGAGCCAGTGTGTTTGCAAACGTGGTGATGGTCGGAATTTGCTGCGACGCGATCCAGCGAATCACCGTTTGATCAATCGGGTGAATGGCGAGGTGGGTCGGTGCGTATTGCAAGATCGAGCTGATCATCGCGTTGGAGTCTGCGCTCTTGGCCAGCCCTGCGCCGATCGCACGGACTCCGTTGGGTAGCACTTCGTCGTACGGTTTCTCGGTCACCGAGGTCAACACCGCGAACTCGTCAACCAGGCCACTTAGCTTGGCATACGATTCCATCGAATACCGCTGGGCATGGTACGTTTCGAGCCCACCGGCTGCGAGTCGGTGATACGTTTCGCGAACGTCCCCGGCGTGATGAACATACAGAAGACGCACTTGGCTTGCTCCATCAAGTAATTCAGAAATTGGCGCAGTACGTTCGCCGCTCGTCGATGTCTGCCGCGGTGTGCTTGTTCGCGACGGCGCGATCAAGCATGCCGCGGCGGACTATTGTTTCCAATCATCAAAACGCTTTAGCGCATCGACCACTCTTGCCGCCTGCTGCAGTGACAAACCGGTGTAGAAGGGGATGCGTAGCAATCGGTCCGCCGCTTTTTCGGTGACTGGGCAATCCCCAAGTTGGTAACCGTAGTTTTGCCCCATCGCCGAGCTATGCAGCGGTTGGTAATGAAACGCCGCGCTGATTCCGCAGGCTTTCAAGTAATCGGTCAAACGCGTTTGAATGTCCAGCGACGGAACCATCATCCAGAACAAATGGTATGCCGATTCGCATTCCGCCGGGATGATTGGCAATTGCACGTCGTGTTCTTGCGCCCATGGTGTCAGTTCCGCCATGTAGAATTCGTGCAGCGACCGGCGGTGTTGTTGGACAAACTCGTGTTCGCGAAGTTGCACCCACAAGTGAGCAGCAAGAATATCCGACGGCAAGTAGCTCGAGCCTTTGTCGCACCATGTGTAGCGGTCAACTTGGCCGCGAAGAAACATGGCACGGTTGGTTCCTTTTTCGCGAATGATCTCGGCACGCTCGGCAAACTCGGGTTCGTTGATCAACAACGCGCCCCCTTCGCCGCACGAGTAATTCTTGGTTTGATGAAAACTCGCCGTTCCAAATCGTCCGATCGTGCCGAGCGCCTGGCCGCGATAGTAGCCAAAGATTGCATGCGCGGCATCTTCGATCACGGCGATGCCATGGCGTTTGGCAATCGCATTGATCGTTTCCATCTCACATCCCACCCCAGCATAATGCACGACGGCAATCGCACGGGTACGTGGAGTGATCAGCGATTCGATCAACGTTTCGTCGATATTTAGAGTATCGCTGCGGACGTCGCAAAACACGGGGCGAACGCCCAGATTGGTGAACGCATTGGCAGTAGAGACAAACGTGAACGAAGGCATGATGACTTCGTCGCCCGGCTGCAAATCGAGCAGCATTGCGGACATTTCAAGTGCCGAGGTGCAAGACGTCGTCAACAACGCTTTCTTGCACTGCAATGACTCTTCTAACAGCGTGTGGCACTTTCGAGTGAAAGGACCGTCGCCGCAAAGTTGCCCTGACCACAAAACTTTTGCGATCAATTCGATTTCATCACCAAACACATAAGGCTGGCAAATTTCCAGTCGCTCGGTTTGACCGGTCGTAGCCGCTCCGTTGTTCGGGTGAGCATCAAGCGTTTGCAGATCGTTTGCTATCCTGGACGGCGGTGAAACCGTTTGCGATCGAGTGTGTTCGTTCCAAGGTGTGGTGTCGCCGTTTAACTCTGTGTGCATGATGAAGACACTGCCGGTCCATAGAATCTAAGGATGAATCATCGCGGTTTGCCAACGCGGTGCGGTAGTCGAAGTAGCTGAAATCAATGGTGAAGGCTGGGTGTTCCAGCAAAAATGGGGCCGGAAATCGTTCGTCGCATGGCCGTGATTGCAATGCTGGCTTTCGCAGAGCAGGCGGTTATAGGATCCTTTCGTATGGGGGGTATTGTATGGCGTTGGCGACAGCGTCGGCAACTAAAAAATTTTGGCATGCACCCTAGCGGCTCTCTAACAGCCCGTTGTTGTTGTGTGGGGGGTGTTGTTCCCTCTGCCACCAACAACGATACATGAGAGGCAAGTGACTTACAAAACTTTTGTTGTTTTTTTAGAAGCTTCGCGAATCATCCGCAGAATCAGATCGTCCACGGTGATGCCATCGGCCTCGGCTGCAAAAGTCGGTACAACGCGGTGGCGAAGAACGGGAAGTGCGAGTGCTTGCACGTCTTCGATCGAAACACTCGGGCGTCCGTGCAGCAGGGCTCGCGCTTTGGATGCAAGCACCAATTGTTGGCTAGCGCGTGGCCCTGGACCCCATTGAATCAGTTCTTTGGCCCACATGGCACAATTTTCATCCTGTGGACGTACCGTTCGCACGGCATCGAGCACCCAGTCTTTGACATGCGGCGGTAGCGGTACATTGCGGACGGTGTTTTGGAACTGCACGATGTCTTCGCCCGAAATCACCGGCTCGACCGTGCTTTTGAACGTAGACGTGGTGCGGTCGACAATCTCGGATTCTTCATCGCGACTGGGGTAGCCGACAACGACGTGAAACAAGAATCGATCACGTTGAGCTTCCGGCAACGGGTAAGTGCCTTCCTGCTCAATCGGGTTTTGGGTCGCCAAAACAAAGAAAGGTTCGTTTAACCGATACGTGGTTCCGGCTGCGGTCACCTCATGTTCCTGCATCGCTTCGAGCAATGCGGCCTGAGTTTTCGGAGGCGTTCGGTTGATTTCGTCCGCCAGCAGCATTTGGGTAAAGATCGGGCCCCGTTCGAACTTGAATTCGCGGCGTCCCGTGGCAGGGTCTTCTTGAATGATTTCGGTGCCGGTGATGTCACCGGGCATCAAGTCGGGCGTGAATTGGATTCGCCGAAACGATAATTCCATGGACTCTGCGAGCGTGCGGATCATCAACGTTTTGGCCAGCCCCGGAACGCCTTCGAGCAAGCAATGGCCGCGTGCAAGAATGGCGATCAACAATTGTTCGATGACCTCGTCTTGCCCTACAACGATCCGGGCAACCTGCTGTCGAACTTGGTTACAGGCATGAACCAGCCGCGTGGTGGCGGCAGCGTCGCTAGACGGCTCAATCGGGGGCGGTTGGACCAAGGCAACTTTCCTTCTCGGATGAGGGATCAGGGGGCGGGAAGGGACGAGCGAAACGTCCAGGGGTTATTGTAGTCCAACCGCGAAGCGGATTGTCACGGCAGCGAAACGCATTTTTCGGTTTCGCTATCTCGCCGGACATTGGCGGAGTCATGCCGGAGTTCTGAGTACTTTTGCAATCCCCCGGACGTTTCACTGCGGATGAAGGTTTTTCGCGGCGGTTTCAATTTCAATAGATTCTCCTATCATGGGGAATCGCGGCGGTAACGCCGCCCCCGCCGTCATCCAGCCTTCCTAGGATTCTTTTCTCTCCGCGTGATGTTTTATGGCTTCTCTGTTCGTGGTCCGAGGGCGTGATCAAGGAAAACACTTTCAATTGCAAGGAAGTGTTGTTCGGATCGGTCGCGACAAAACCAACACGATCCAATTGTTGGATACCGAAGCGTCACGTGTTCATGCTGAAATCCAATTGGACAAAACCGGCAGTTGCCGTCTGCTCGATTTGGACAGCAGCAATGGGACCCTCGTCAATGGAGTGCCCAAGCGGCAACATGATCTCGCCAGCGGTGATCGGATCGAAATCGGAGGATCCATGATGATCTTTACCGGCACCGGTCAACCCGGCGCCGGTCGCTCCGGAGCGATGGAGGCGGCGCATGGAGTCGACATCGTCCAACAAAGTCACCACAACGACGGCAGCCGAATCATCTCTTCGATCTCCCCCTCTTCGGGGACGTTTCGCTCGCGATTCGATTCGGATTCGAGCGAGGGGTTGGCGGCACCACGAACGATCACGCCGTCGGTAAGCGATGCCGATCGCTCGCTCGAGGTGATGTATTTGACAGCAATCGCGGTGGGACGGACCGATGATTTGAACCAAGTGCTTAACCGCATTCTGCGTCTGGTGTTTGATTGGATCGAAGCGGACCGCGGTTGTGTGATGTTGCGTGACAACGAATCGGGGTTGTTCCAACCGGCCGCCCGTTGCGATCGTCAAGATGCTCCGAGTAACAAACTCGGCAGTCAGCGGCGGATCGAAATCAGCCGCACGATGCTCGACTATGTCTTGGAGAAAAAAGAAGGCGTGCGAACCAGTGACGCACGTGATGACATCCGATTTGACTCGGCCGCTTCGATCGTCAGCGCGGGCGTTCGCGAGGCAATCTGCGTCCCGCTGCAAGGCCGGTATGACATCGTCGGTGCGTTATACGTGGACACGTACACCGACCCAGGCCAGATGATGGCCCGTGACAATGCATCACGTTTCACCGACGATCATCTGCGGTTGATCACCGCGATCGGCCACCAAGCCGCGCTGGCAATCGAAGACACGTTCTACTATTCAGCACTGGTTCAGGGCGAGCGGTTGGCTGCGATGGGGCAAACGATTGCCACGCTTTCGCATCACATCAAGAACATCTTGCAAGGCATTCGCGGAGGCAGCTATCTAATCGAAGCCGGATTGGAGCGCGATGACACCGATGCGGTGCGGCGAGGATGGCGGATCGTCGATCGTAACCAAGAGCGTATTTCCAACTTGGTACTCGATATGTTGACCTTTTCCAAAGAACGCGAACCGCAATGCGTCGATGCCGATTTGAATGAAACGGTCGCCGATGTCGTGGAATTGATGCAGCCTCGTGCTCAGGAAATGAACGTTCAGCTGCAGTCCGAATTGTCGCCCGAAATGCCCGATGCATTTTTCGACTCGGACGCTCTGCATCGCGCCATCTTGAACCTTGTGACCAACGCAGTGGATGCGGCGTCGGAACATGCCAAGAAACAAAACGAAGCTGCCGAGGAGGCCGATGCGGCGAAGGAAAACGACGAGACCCAAGAGAGCGGCGATCAAGATTTGTTGGTCGCCAACGTCAAAGTGATCACGTGGTATGATCCGGCCGAAGGCTGGATCGTCGATGTCGTCGACAATGGACCTGGCGTTCCAGAAGAGGATCGTCAAAAGATTTTCTCATTGTTCGAATCACGCAAAGGCGCTAGAGGCACCGGACTAGGCTTGCCCGTCAGTGCAAAAATCATGGTCGAACATGGCGGGGACATTCAAGTCTTGACGCCGCCGAGTGGCAAAGGCAGCTGTTTCCGTTTGCGGCTGCCACCGCGGGGAACCGATCTGGGCGACCTGAGTCGCCGCGACACGATGGCATAGCCGTAACCGGAATTTGTCGATCGGTCGAAAACCGAAATTGTTATCGGCACGACTCGATCGCTCGAACGACAGCTTCGGGGGCGACATCGCCGACCAAGCCGACGCTGCCGATTCGCTCAGGCAGGATAAAACGCAGCTTGCCATGGGACACTTTTTTGTCACGCTGCATCACCGGCAACATCGCATCGACATCGGCTTCGGGAAATGTGGTGGGCAATCCGCAAGCCAATAGCAGGTCGGTTTGTCGGCTCAGCAAACTCGCCTCGCACCTTCCTAGATCGATCGCCATGTTCGCGGCCATCTGCATTCCGATCGCGACCGCCTCGCCATGCAGCAATTTGCCATAGCCGGCGGTCGCTTCGATGGCATGAGCAAAGGTGTGGCCGTAGTTCAAAATCGCGCGGCGGCCACTCGTTTCACGCTCGTCTTCACCCACCACCCGCGACTTGGATCGACAGCTCTCGGCGATCGCATGCCGGACCGCTTCGTCATCGCGGGCGACAAGTTTCGCGGCGTTGGCGTCCAACCAATCAAAGAAGGCGGCATCGTCGATCACGCCGTACTTGATCACCTCGGCCAATCCGCTGATGTACGCGCGTTCGGGTAACGTCGACAAGACATCGGTATCGATCATCACCAACGACGGTTGCCAGAATGCGCCGACCATGTTTTTCGAGGTGGGAAGATTAATCCCTGTTTTGCCTCCGACGCTGCTGTCGACCATCGCGAGTAGCGTGGTGGGGACTTGAATAAATCGGATTCCGCGTGTGAATGACGCAGCAGCAAAGCCGGCGAGGTCCCCGATGACGCCGCCGCCGACCGCGATCAGCACGCTGCTGCGGTCGGTCGAACAATCGAGCATCCATTGCCAAATGTCGCTCAGCTGGGAAACCGATTTACTGGTTTCGCCCGAGGGGACCGACCGATAGCTGACGCGAACCGGTTTTCCATGTGGCGTCGGGCACGCGGTCAACGACTCCGTCAATCGCTTGGCCCATGGATCTTCGACCGCAGCGTCGGCGATCACCAATGCGTGAGAAAGGTCCGGCAGCGTTGCCAAGATCGTCTGCCCAAACGAGTCGATCTGCTGGGTGCCAATGTGGATGTTGTAACTGCGGTCGCCAAGCGGAACTTCGACGCAGAGCGTTGGATGAGGATGGGAACCCGAGGACATAAGGGGACTCGAAGCGTTGCGAAGGAGGGTGGATTGGAATTCGACTGGGAAAATCGGTGTCATTTGCCTGTAGCTTACAGTGCGATAAGCTTCTGGTTCAGATGCGTTGAGAGCGGATTTTTCGCTTGATTCCCCCGCCGGAAGCCTATCTGAAGCACCACCACCTCGTAAACCGACACCCCGCAGACGAGACAATTTTTTGGAAACGGAAACTACCCACGCCGACAAGTACAACGATCCGCGCGCTCGCATCACGGGGCGAGGCTTGCTGATTGGCATCGCGGTGCTCGTTTTGGCGGCCGTTGGTGCCTACTTTAGTATCACCGGGCGGCGGACCAAGATCGAAAAGAGCACCGAATTCTGGGGTCAAGAGACGATTGTCGCACTGCAGCTCGGTGAACGGTTCGAGATCATCCCGATCGATGGCGAACAAAAAGATCCCATCAATTTGACGGCAATGCCGGGACTGGGGCTGCTGCGTCAAGCGTTGCTGGAAGAACGCAACTACGAATGGGATACCCAGGGAAATGTGCCGCTGTCCGAGCGGATCGCCGATGCCGAAAATCGTGAGCGGATTCGCTTTCGCTTGACCGATCCCAACGGAAAACGATTCGAGAAGGTCGAGTTGGACTTGGACTTAGCCAGCGGCTGGATTGCCGCCGCCGATGGTTCCAAGAGCGTTCGCATGAATGCCCACACGCGACCGAAGTTGAAAAATTTCCTCTCGACCGTGATGCACGCCGAGCAAAAGCGTTACGACTTTCGCGAGTGACCTGCGCGCTCGCCCAAGCCGTGCGATTGGTTTTCTGGCTTCCCGATGCGGCTTCAGAAACCAGCCCGATTTGTTCGCAAAAAGTGTCCCCGATGTTTTCCACTGCATCGAATCAGCGTGCTAGGATAAGGATCAAGTTTTTCCTGCGACCGTCCGCGAGGTTGATCCGATGTCCACCGATCGACGCAAACGCTTGGCACAAGTCATCAAGCCGCTAACGGAGCTTGACGAGTTTTCGGCAGAGCAGGCAAAGTCAGTGTGTGAACCGGCTAAACCGGGTTACGTCACCACCACGATTAAAACGCTGGTTCGCGAGGGCATCTTGCAGCGTGTGGTCGTGGATGACCAGCATCGTTTTCGATGGTGTGAACCGGAGCGGTTTCAGCCAGAGAAATGGATTGACCAACAAATTCATGGACTGCAAGTCAGAGAGACTCCGGAACAGGAACGGCCTCGCGAAAAATTGCTTCGCAACGGAGCCGCCTCACTCAGCAATGGTGACTTGTTGGCAATTCTGATTCGTGTCGGAGTGCCGAAACAGTCGGCGATCGCAGGCGGCAATTTGCTTGGTAATCGTTTTGCGATGCAGTTGGAAAAGCTGCCGCGAACCGATCGTGAAGAGCTTCGTGAAATCAGCCCGACGATCAACCGAGTGAGTTATGCGCAGATCATGGCGGGGATCGAATTGGGGCGTCGCGTCGCGGCGGCGCAAGCAAGCCATCGCCAAGACGAAACCAAAATCACCAGCACCGAGTCGGCGATCCAGTACTGTGCCAACGAATTCGCACGCTTAGCAAGCGACGCGGTGCAGGAAGAGTTCCATATTGTCACACTTGATACGAAGCACAAGCCGATTCGTACGCATCAAATCACGATCGGTACGCTCGATGCCAGTTTGGTGCATCCGCGTGAAGTGTTTCGTCCCGCCATTCGTGACGCTGCTTCCGCGATCTTGCTCGTGCATAATCATCCCAGCGGCGATCCGACACCGAGTCGTGAAGACATTCAAGTGACCGGGCGATTGACCGACGCGGGCAAATTGCTCGGAATCATTGTGTTGGATCACATTATCGTCGCCAGCCAACGCTGCTTGAGCATTCGTGAGGAGAGTTGATTCCGTCGATACCGATTCGAGTGTCGGTCATTCGTGTTGAATTGTGTTCACTAATGAACTCGAGGTTTTTTGTGAAATCTTGAGAAAACACTTTCAATCGACGTCGTGAACTTGTTTAATTCACCATTAGTCGGGGCACGGTTTACTCCAGAACGCTCTTAGCGAAAGGATGTTGCTCAGTGAACAGACAAGCAAACGCGATTGCACCTCAGGTGGGCCACGCAGGAACCGAGGCCTCCGGCGGTCGGCTCAAACTGTCGATCGACCAGCAATGGGAGTACGAGCACCACGGTTTTGTGGTGTTAGAAAATGTGATCGACGCATCCGCGATCGCAGAGATGCGAGACGTGATCACCAAGATGGTCGCCCAGTACTCGCTGCCCGATGAATCATCACTGGATGCCTGTGTTCGGTTGAACCAGGAAAACGATCAGGCACTTTACAATGTCTATCGCGTTAGCCATCAAACCGCTGCGATGAATCGGCTACGAGAGCAGTGTCGAGGGCTCGTCGAGCAAGTGACGTCCAAGGATTCGGGAGTCTTGATCGACGTCGATTCGCATATCATTTTCTGCATCCCCAACTCAAACCGGTTGACGTGGGGATGGCATCAAGAAAGCACGTATGACGTGTTTGACGGCGATGGCGTCAATTTCTGTTTGCCGATCTTTGAACGCGCCACTCGCGAAAATGGTTCGATGAGTGTGCTGCGTGGAAGTCACGTGATGGGCAAGTTGCCGTTTGACAAAGTCAAAGAGCACGAGAATGGGGCGACCACGCTGGTGCCCAAGGGGATCCAAGAATACGAAGAGGCATTCGAGGAAGTTGTCTTCGAAGCCGATCCTGGTTCGGTGGTGATGTTCAACCGTCACTTGATTCATCGGTCCAACCAGAATCAAACGCCTCGACCACGAATCACCGCCGTGATTCGATTCATGCAGATCGAATCACTGCCCGAGTCATTCGAGAAACCGTATTAGCAGCCTAGCGAAGCAGCCTTGGTCGATGCCCAATCTGTTTCACCAAGTTCCTTTGCGATGCGACCAAGGGAAGCACTCGTAGCGAAACTTATCTACGGCTTGTTGATTTAGTCGTACGATGGACTTCCTAGTCCGTCGAATGCGCCATTGACGGACTAGGCCATCATACACCCCTTGTCTCAGGAAGCTTCACTAGATCAACAAGCCGTTGCCGGCTTCCGTTCGTTGGGGCGCCGAACGCTAAATCGCCGATTACAGGGCGGCGGTCGCGTTATCGCTTAGCCGCTACGGCCTTGGCGGCGACGTGCCGATTCGGTCAACAGGATCTTTCGCAAGCGAATGTTCTCTGGCGTCACTTCGACCAATTCGTCTTCTTCGATGTATTCCAAAGCGGCTTCGAGTGACAGCGTTCGTGACGGCTTGAGGATCACGTTGTCATCGCTGCCCGAGGCGCGGACGTTGGTCAATTTCTTTTCGCGGCATGGATTGACGATCATGTCGTTTTCGCGAGCGTTTTCGCCAACAATCATCCCTTCGTAAACCTCGACGCCCGCCGGTACGATCAATTCGCTGCGGTCTTGCAGCATGAACATCGCGTGAGGCATCGTTTTACCGCTTGTCATCGAAACCAAGACACCATTGGCACGCTTGGGCACATCGCCTTCGACCGGGCGATAGCTTTCAAAGCGATGGTGGATGATCGCGGTTCCGCGAGTCGCGTTGAGCAATCGCGTACGCAATCCAATCAAACCACGCGATGGGATCAAAAAGCGAAGCAGGCTGTATTCGCCGCGTTGGGCGAGTTCTTCGAGCGTGCCGCGGCGGTTGCCCACCAATTCCATCACCGGGCCCATCGCATCGGTCGGGACTTCCACACGCAGCGTTTCAAACGGTTCGTGTTTCTTGCCGTTGATCTCTTTGAAAATCACGCGGGGCTTGCCGACGCTTAATTCGAAGCCTTCGCGACGCATCGTTTCGATCAAAACAGCCAAGTGCAAAACGCCACGGCCTTTGACGGCATAGGCCTCGGTGCCCTCGACCATCTCGACGCGAAGCGCCACGTTGCGCTCGAGTTCTTTTTCAAGCCGCGCTTTTAGTTGTCGCGTGGTCACGTACTTGCCTTCGCGACCCACCATCGGCGACGAATTCACACTGAATACCATTTCCAGCGTCGGTTCGTCGACGGTCAAGCGTGGCAGTGGGTTGTTTGCATCGACGTCCGAGATCGTGTCGCCAATTTCGATCGAGCCGAGTCCTTCGATCGCGACGATATCACCTGCTTCGACCGATTCCGCTGGAGCACGACCAAGTTTGTCAAAGACGAATAGACCGCCGACCTTCTGCTTGCTCACCCCGCCTTTTTGGTGCAGGTCGATCGTTTGTCCCGCTTCGATTTTTCCGGCGCTGATTCGGCCGACCGCGATCCGGCCAACGTACTCGCTCCAATCAAGCGTCGTGACCATCATCTGAAGAGGGGCTTCGTTTTCGACTTCGGGGCCAGGCAGCGAATCGACCAGCAAGTCGAGCAGCGGACGCATGTCCTTGGTGGCCGTCTTGGGGTCGTGCGTCGCATAGCCCTCTTTCGAGCTAGCGTAGACGTACGACGCGTTGTCGAGCTGCTCTTCGCCGCCGAGTTCGGCTAGCAATTCAAGTGCTTCGTCCAGCGCTTCGTGAGGTCGTCCATCGGGGCGGTCAACCTTGTTCACCACCACGATCGGGCGAACTCCGGCTTGCAACGCCTTTTCCAGGACAAAGCGGGTTTGTGGCATCGGCCCTTCGGCCGCATCGACCAACACGAGTGCTCCGTCGGCCATTTTGACCACACGTTCGACTTCGCCACCAAAGTCCGCGTGACCTGGGGTGTCGATCAGGTTGATCTTCACGCCGCGGTAGTGGATCGCAATGTTTTTGGAAAGGATCGTGATACCGCGTTCACGTTCGAGGTCGTTCGAATCGAGGATCCGCTCGCCCTTCAGTTCGGTGTCGCGGTATTGACCGCTTTGTCGCAGCAGACAGTCAACCAGAGTTGTTTTGCCGTGGTCAACGTGAGCGATGATCACTACGTTGCGAATGTCGTTTCGTCGCAAGGGATTCGTTTTCGTGCTATCGGATGGAGAGGCAGACGATAGTGCGTTGTCGGTTTGGTCGAGTGACGCAGATGTCATGTTTGAATCAGTTTTGTAGATTGAAGGGAGAGTCCGTGCGAAGCGCTCGCGACCGTTGAGTAAATAAACACGCCCGCCTGAGAAAAAACGACGGTCAAGGACGTTCAGAGACGCCAATGAAAGGTTCCGTGCGTTGCGCAATCGAGCTCTTGTCCTCTATGTAACCCGATAATAGGGTGTCGCGTCGAGGCGTAAGTTTTTTGGCACCGAGGATTGTCCCCTTGCGGGCGTCTATGGGAAACGCAAGTCACTTTGTGGTTGTGCGTCATACTTCTCGCAGCATCTCGAAAGTATGCAGTTGCCAGTTTTCGCTCGCTGTGCCATATTTAACGCCGCAAAAGTTCTGCCAACCAAATTGGCAGGTCTGCCTGCTCGAATGGACGCTGAAGCACGACGCTCCGCACCGATCACGCCCGCTGACGAACCTGGTTCCTGAGGTGGGCATTGTCTCGAGTCTACTTTGTGAAAAATTTCACAAGGTGGGTGGTCGCTCGTTGGTTCACCGTATTTTCCAGAGCACGTTGACGGGATCTGTACCGCAGATGGTCGCTGGTCGCCTCGGTTGAGGGGTGTGATCGGCCCGTTTGCCAGTGAATCGTCATGTTAGGTGGGTCTGTCGCACGAGGCTGGTTCGTCATTCGTCTTCGGCACTTTCACAACAATGACAACGATCAAACAAGGTTTGGATCTGCCCATCACGGGCGCTCCGGAGCAACGCATCGCCGTTGCCAAGCACGTTCGCCACGTTGCGCTCATCGGTGACGACTACGTGGGGATGAAGCCCACCATGTTGGTTGGCGAAGGTGACACGGTTCGTCAAGGCCAGCCCGTTTTCGAGGACAAAAAGACGCCTGGCGTGTTGTTTGTCGCTCCGGCATCGGGAAAGGTGGTTGAGGTCAACCGCGGCGCCAAACGGAAATTCGAATCGCTCGTGATCGAAGTCGACGGCGACGACCGCGTCGAATACGAAGGGGTTCGTGGTTCGGACCCGCTGGCGTTGGGCCGTGACGGCGTGGAAAAGCATCTGATTGCTAGTGGGCTGTGGACCGCGTTTCGCACGCGACCCTTCGGCAAGGTGCCAGTTCCGGGTACCAAGCCCCACTCGATTTTTGTCCAAGCGATCGATACCAATCCATTGGCGGCGGATCCCGTGGTGGCGATGGCGAATCGCAAAGAGCAGTTTTCGCTCGGTTTGGTTGCGATCAAACAGTTGACCGATGGCAAGGTGTTTGTTTGCAAGAGCGAAGGGGCTCAGATCCCTGGCGCTTCGACAAACGGCGTGCAGATCGAAAGTTTTGCC
This sequence comes from Novipirellula caenicola, assembly GCF_039545035.1. NCBI lineage: Bacteria > Pseudomonadati > Planctomycetota > Planctomycetia > Pirellulales > Pirellulaceae > Novipirellula > Novipirellula caenicola. The sequence continues at coordinate 45,028 of NZ_BAABRO010000004.1, read as the reverse complement.
GGTCCACATCCTGCCGGTTTGGTCGGTACTCATATTCATTTCCTAGATCCGGTTGGTCCGACGAAGACGGTTTGGTACATCAATTACCAAGACGTGTGTGCGATCGGTTCGCTGTTGCAAACCGGAACCTTGGACACGCAGCGTGTGATTTCGCTTGGCGGTCCTCTGGTCAATCAACCCCGCTTGCTCGAGACCCGTTTGGGTGCCGATCTTGCCGAATTGGTCGATGGCGAGACGCAAACCGGCGTCCAGCAGCGTGTTGTTTCCGGATCGGTGCTCAACGGCCGAACCGCCGCTGGACGGTTCCGTTTCTTGGGGCGTTATCACAATCAAGTTTCGGTGTTGGCCGAAGGCAACGAACGAGAATTCCTGGGCTGGCAAGGTCCCGGGTTTGATAAGTTCTCGGTGTCGCGTGTTTACGCGTCGGCGGGAATGCCGGGTAAGAAATTTGCCATGACCACCACCACACACGGCAGCGAGCGAGCGATGGTGCCACTGGGCACCTACGAGCAAGTGATGCCGCTGGACATTTTGCCAACGCAATTGCTGCGTTCACTGATTTACCGCGATACCGACGAGGCCCAGCAATTGGGAGCTCTAGAGCTTGAAGAGGAAGATTTGGCTCTGTGCACCTTTGTTTGCCCTGGCAAGTACGAATACAGTTCGCTGCTGCGAGAAAGCTTGTCGACGATCGAGCGAGAAGGTTAGTCCGATTGCTGAGGCGTTTTGCCCTTCGCGAATCCGCGAGTGTTAAGGCAATGACAACGTCCCAGTGCCGCCAACCCTATTGACCCCCGTTCATTGAAATTTCATCCCAACCGTGGGAACACACTTATGAAAGCACTCCGAGACGCGCTTGACAAAGTCCACCCCTTGTTTGCCAAGGGTGGAGCATTGGAGATTGCGTATCCAGTCTACGAAGCGTTAGACACGTTTCTGTACACGCCCGGTGAAGTCGCCAAGGGCCAAACCCATGTCCGTGATGCCATCGACCTGAAACGGATGATGATCACGGTTGTGATGGCGTTGGTGCCGGTGACCTTGTTTGGGATGTGGAACGTCGGGTACCAAGCCAACACGGCCATCGAAGCGATGGCCGCCGCGGGGATCGACCATTCGGGCGATTGGCATTACACGATTCATCACGCAATCGGTTTCGAAAACGATTCCTCAAACCATGCGGACAATTTTGTCCTGGGAGCGATTTTCTTTCTGCCGATTTACATCGTCTGTATGTTTGTCGGTGGTCACATCGAAATGGTGTTCAGTGTGCTTCGTGGTCACGAGATCAACGAAGGATTCCTGGTCACCGGATTGCTGTTCCCGCTGACGCTGCCTCCGACCATTCCGTTATGGCAAGTTGCGTTGGGCATTGCCTTTGGCGTGATCGTGGCCAAGGAAGTGTTCGGCGGAACGGGACGAAACTTTTTGAACATTGCTTTGACCAGTCGCGCCTTTTTGTACTTCGCGTATGCGGGGGAAATCAGCGGCGACAAGGTTTGGACTGCGGTCGATGGATTCAGCGGTGCAACGGCACTGGGGCAAATGGCCAACGCCAATGCCGCGCCGAACGCCGAAGCGGCTGCGGAAGCTGGGGTCGCGATCTCGAATCCTGCGATCGCTTCGCTAAGCCATATTCAATACGGCTGGAACGAAGAAGGGGCGATCACTTGGATGGACGCGTTCCTAGGCACGATTCAAGGTTGCATCGGTGAAACCAGCACGCTGTTGTGCATCGTTGGTGCGGCGATCTTGATCGCAGCCGGTATCGGATCTTGGCGAATCATGTTGTCGGTCGTGCTCGGCGTGATCGCGACATCGTCGCTGTTAAATGGCGTCGCAACGCAAACCAACGCAATGATGGCTGTGCCGTTTTATTGGCACCTTGTCGTCGGCGGCTTGGCCTTTGGATTGGTCTTTATGGCGACCGACCCGGTCAGCGCTTCGATGACGCAAAAAGGCAAATGGATTTATGGCGGATTGATTGGTTTTATGACCGTCCTGATCCGCGTGATTAACCCCGCGTTCCCGGAAGGGATCATGCTGGCGATTTTGTTCGGCAACGTGTTTGCACCGTTGATCGATTACTTTGTGGTTCAAGCTAACGTCCGACGGAGGCTCGCACGCTATGCAACAACGTGATTCAGTTTTCTACACCGTCGGCGTTGCCGCGGTATTATGCGTCGTCTGTTCGTTGGCCGTCAGCTTTGCTGCGGTTCAATTGCGACCGCTGCAGGAAGAGAACAAGAAGCTGGACCGCCAGCGGAACATTCTCGATGCGGCTGGGTTGTCGATGGGCGAGTTCGGTAAGCCTGCCAGCGAGCTAAGTCGCAAACAGGTTGCCGATTTGTACAGTCGTGTGAGTGAAAAGTTGGTCGATTTGGAAACCGGCCAATACAACACCGAACTGGACATCGAACAGTACGACCCACGCGAAGCGATCGATAAAGACGACGAAAGCGTCCGCATCGAAAATCCAAAATATGACCTCGGCGAACAACGTCGCGAGAAAGTCGCACGCGTTTACTTCGTTCGTAAACCGGGTGAAGAAAAGATTCGTCAAGTCGTGTTGCCGGTTTACGGCAAAGGATTGTGGTCGACGCTGTATGGCTACTTGGCTTTGAAGAGCGATCTGCAAACGATCCAAGGTTTGACATTTTACGAGCACGGGGAAACCCCCGGGCTTGGTGGCGAAGTTGACAACCCAAGCTGGAAAGCTCAGTGGCCCGGCCAAAAGTTGTTTGACGAAAACGGTGAACCCAAGGCCGAGGTCTACAAAGGGCCTGCACCCGACGGGAATCCCTACGCGGTCGATGGACTCTCCGGAGCAACGATCACCAGCCGTGGCGTCACTAATTTGATCCGCTACTGGGCCAGCGACGAAGGTTACGGCCCGTTCCTGGAGCAATTGGAAAAGGAAATCGCTGCACAAGAGGGCGAAACCGTAACTCCGGCCGTCGAACAGCCGGAAGCGAAAAAGCCTGTCGTGGCGAAACCAGAACCGAAAAAGCCCGAGCCGAAGAAGTCGGAACCCAAGAAGCCCGAGCCCAAGAAGCCTGAGCCGAAGAAGGAGGTCGTCGAAGTCGAAGAACCGAAGGCTGAAGAGCCTAAGGCCGACGAGGCTGAGATGAAGGACGAACCGAAGCAGGAAGAGGCGGCGGCTGAAGAAGCCAAGCCAAAGGCGGACGAGAAACCCGCTGCGGAGGAAAAGCCCCAGGCCGAAGACAAACCTGATGCGGAAGCAAAGCCCGAAGCCGAAGACAAACCTGCGGCCGAGGACAAGCCTGAGGTAGAGGAAAAAGCGAAGGCCGAAGACGCCCCTAAGGCGGAGGACAAACCGGCTGCCGAAGAGAAACCTGAGGTCAGCGAAGAAACGAGCCCGGAACCAAGCGACGGCGAACCCAAACAGGGAGACGAATAAAATGGCAGCTGGAAGAGTAAACAAGGTCCTGTTCGGACCCGTGCTCGACAACAACCCGATCGCGCTGCAGATCCTCGGGATTTGTAGCGCCTTGGCGGTAACGACCAAGATGGAAACGTCGGTCGTTATGGCGATCGCCGTGATCGCGGTCACCGCGTTTAGTAACACCGCCGTCAGCGCGATTCGTCACTACATCCCTGGCAGCATCCGGATCATCGTTCAGATGACCGTGATCGCGTCGCTGGTGATCGTGGTCGACCAAGTGCTGAAGGCATACTTGTTCGACATCAGCAAACAATTGTCGGTCTTCGTCGGTTTGATCATCACCAACTGTATCGTGATGGGACGTGCCGAAGGTTTTGCGATGAAAAACAGTCCTGGCATCAGTTTCCTCGACGGCTTCGGCAATGGACTCGGTTACGGTTTGGTCCTGTTGTTCGTCGCCTTTTTCCGCGAGCTGTTTGGTAGTGGTTCCATTTTCGGTTACGAGATCATGCAATTGACTCGCAACGGCGGATGGTACAACCCGAACAACTTGATGCTTTTACCGCCCAGTGCGTTTTTCTTGATCGGTTTCCTGATCTGGATCATTCGTGCGTGGAAGCCTGAACAAATCGAAGAGGCTTAATTCAATGGAACATTACCTAAGCATTCTGATCAAATCGATCTTTGTCGAGAACCTTGCACTCGCCTTCTTTTTGGGGATGTGTACGTTTTTGGCGATCAGCAAAAATGTCAAAACCGCGCTCGGGCTTGGTGTGGCAGTAATCGTGATCCAAGCGATCACGGTGCCTGCGAACCAATTGATTTACTCGTGGTTTCTGAAGAAAGGTGCCCTGGTGTGGGCAAACAACTTCATCAGCACATCGACGGTCGATTTCTCGACGGTGGATTTGTCGTTCCTCGGTTTCATCAGTTACATCGGTGTGATCGCGGCAATGGTGCAAATTCTCGAGATGACGCTCGATAAGTTCTTTCCACCGCTTTACAACGCGTTGGGGATCTTCTTGCCACTGATCACCGTGAACTGTGCGATTCTCGGTGCTTCGTTGTTCATGGAGCAACGCAAGTACGATTTTGTTGAATCGTGTTTCTTCGGTGTCGGTTGCGGCGTCGGTTGGGCGCTTGCGATCGCAGCCCTAGCGGGGATCCGCGAAAAGATGAAGTACAGCGATGTGCCTCCGCCGCTGCGTGGTTTGGGAATCACGTTCATTACGGTGGGATTGATGGCACTTGCGTTTATGTCGTTCAGCGGTATTCAGCTGTAGCGAGCTTGGTGCGGTGGCCCGGTTGGGTCACTCGCGTTTTTCAAATCAAATCATTGAACTTCTGACGAGTTTTGTAGTTATGGAAACCGTCCTACTTGGCGTCGCGATGTTTACCGTCGTGGTCATCGCACTTGTTTTGGTCATTCTTGCCGCGAAGAGCGTTTTGGTCGCTTCGGGGCCGGTCAAGATCACCATCAACCACCAAAAAGAAATCGAGGTTCCTGCGGGCGGAAAACTGCTCGGAGCACTCGCCGACGCTGGGGTGTTCGTTTCCAGTGCCTGCGGTGGCGGCGGAACCTGTGCCCAGTGCAAAGTCAAAGTGGAATCGGGTGGCGGAGAAATCTTGGCTACCGAAAAAGGGCACATCAACAAAAAGGAAGCGGCCGAAGGCGAACGTCTCTCTTGCCAAGTTGCGGTCAAGCAGGACATGGTCGTCGAGGTTCCTGCGGAAGCCTTTGAAACCAAGAAATGGGAATGCACCGTTCGCAGCAATAACAACGTTGCAACGTTCATCAAAGAATTGGTGCTCGAGTTGCCTGTCGGTGAAGAGGTTGACTTCAAAGCCGGGGGCTACATCCAAATCGAATGTCCCCCTCACGTTGTCAACTACAAAGATTTTGATATCGACGAGCGGTTCCACGAGGATTGGGACAAGTTCAACGTTTGGCGTTATGTCTCGAAAGTCGATGAGCCCGTGGTGCGTGCCTATTCGATGGCCAACTACCCTGGCGAAAAAGGCATCATCATGTTGAACGTGCGTGTCGCATCGCCGCCACCACGTGCTCCTGAGAACACGCCGCCCGGCAAGATGAGTAGTTACATCTTTAACCTGAAACCAGGTGACAAGGCGACGATTAGCGGCCCCTACGGTGAGTTCTTTATCAAAGACACCGAAGCGGAAATGGTTTACATCGGGGGTGGGGCCGGGATGGCACCGCTGCGAAGCCATATCTTCGAGCTGTTCAAACGAGGCAAGACCAACCGCAAAGTATCGTATTGGTACGGTGGTCGATCGAGTCGCGAATTGTTCTATGTCGATCATTTCCGTAAGATTGAAGAAGAGTTTCCAAACTTCAAATTCAATATTGCATTGTCCGAGCCGCTGCCGTCGGACAATTGGACCGGTTACAAGGGCTTCATCCACCAAGTGTTGCTGGAGAACTACCTCAAAGACCACCCGGCTCCCGAAGACATCGAGTACTACATCTGTGGTCCGCCGATGATGAACCAAGCGGTCTTCAAGATGTTGGATGATCTCGGAGTCGAGCCTGAAAACATCGCCTACGATGACTTTGGCGGTTAGTCATCGACGATTGAGGTAATCGTTTGGGTGAGCCGTGGACGCATCCCGCGGGTGCGATTTTGCCCCGCCGCGTCGCAACAACTTAAAATGGTTAAAATGATACTTACATCGACAACGCAGCGAATGGTTCCGTTCGCTGCGTTTTGTTTTGCCGTGCTGACGATGCTCGGTTCCGCTGGCTCCACGTTTGGCGGTGATCTTCTCGCTCAATCGGATCCGGCCAACAACTCGGACGCGACCGCCGGCGACGCGGTGATCCGCGAGCTACGCGGCGCGACCATGGGCACGACCTACATGGTCAAAATCTATGACCCGCCCGAGTTTGAATCGGACGTTGCGATCGCGGTGGATGCCGAGCTTCGCGCGGTGAATGACCAAATGTCGACGTACTTGAAGTCGTCCGAGATCAGCCGCTTCAACGACTCGGACTCGACCGATTGGTTCGACGTCAGCGTGGAGACGGCCGAGGTGGTCAGCGCCGCACTGGAAATTGCCGAAGCGACGGGCGGAGCCTTCGATGTCACCGTCGGACCGCTGGTCAACGCATGGAGCTTTGGACCCGATCCGAAGACCAATGTCGTCCCAAGCGATTCAGTGATCGACACTTTGCGTGAATCGGTCGGCTACAAGAAACTGGCGGTTCGAATGGACCCACCGGCGCTGAAAAAGTCGGTTCCCACGTTGAAGGTCGATCTGTCGTCGATCGCCAAAGGCCACGGGGTGGACCGAGTTGTCGACCGGTTGGCCGATCTAGGTGCCGAGAACGTGTTTGTCGAAATTGGCGGCGAGGTTCGGGTCGCGGGATCAAAGGGAGGACAGCCCTGGAAGGTTGGAATTCAAAACCCGCAAGCAGCAAATGCCGACGGGGACGCGATGTCCTTGGCGGCCGCCCATCCGATGCAGGATCAAGCGATGGCGACCTCGGGAGACTATCGGATCTATTTCGAAGTCGATGGCAAACGCTATTCCCACACGATTGATCCTCGCACCGGTCGACCGATCGATCATGATTTGGCCTCCGTGTCGGTGGTCGCCGACACATGCATGAAGGCTGATGGTTGGGCGACCGCGATCAATGTGCTCGGCGCCGATGCCGGGATCAAAGTGGCATCCGAGCAAGGTCTGGACGTCTTGGTCATCCGGCGACGCGGAGATGAATTTGTGCGTGTCGGAACCGGTTCGCTGTCGAGCTATGCACTTGCGGCCGCGGGGCCCGCGACCGCTGATGTCGATCCAACGACCGACGTCGCCGCGGACCAACCACCTTCGCTGTACACTCGGATGCTGCCGACATTGGTCATTACCGTGATCGGATTCGGGGTGATTTTGTTCGCGATGGCGATCGGGGTGATCTTCGGACGCAAATCGATCAGCGGTTCGTGTGGCGGTTTGGCGGGCAAAAAGAACGACGACGGTAGCGTCAGTTGCTCGCTGTGCAGCAATCCTTCAGATGCTTGCCAAGAGCTTCGCGAGCAGATGAAGGAAGGTCGAGCAAAGAAGGATGCCGCCGAGTCTTGATGCGGTTACAGCTGCTGTCACCCCAACGGCCAGTGCTATCTACTTTCGCACTAAACGGGTGGTTTTTTATTGCGGTGCGGCGCGAGCTGCCCGGGCAAAATCGAACGTTTTACTCGCCGCAACCGCACGGCTCGCGCCGCGAGTGCTACTCAAAGTGAATGGCATTGACCCGACGGCCGCAATGGTGCCGGTGGTCGTTAACTGACGCAGCAAGCGTCTGAATGGGGCTCGCGAACGTCGCTCAAATCATCGTCGCGAACGTGGGGAAGTTCAAAACGGAAGATCGATCCACCGCTTTCCGAGGATTCGATCCAAATTCGGCCATCGACACGATCGATGATCCGTTTGCATATTGCCAAGCCGATTCCGGTGCCCTTGTACTTGCTGCGATTGTGCAATCGTTTGAAAACACCAAAGACTTGATCGCGATAACGTGGTTCAATCCCGATGCCATTGTCTTGGACCGAATAAATGCATCGTGATCCGCGGACCTCGCCGCTGATGTGAACACACGGATCTTGGTCGCCACGATATTTGATGGCGTTGCCGATTAGGTTTTGGAATAGCTGAGCGAGTTGCCCTGGATCCGCTTGGACCATCGGCAAGCGGTCGTAGCTAATTTGTGCATTGGATTCGCGAATGGATTCAGACAGATTGTCGATGGCGTATTGCAGCGTTTCGTTGGCGTCGACTCGCGACAATCGTCGACCTTCGGATTCGACTCGCGAATAGGCCAACAGGTCTTGGATCAACGTTCGCATGCGGCGACCGCCGTCCATGATGTAAGACATATACAGTTTGGCGTCGTCGCTGAGTTCGTTGCCGCAGTCTTGTTCGAGCAGCTCACAGAACGAGTTGACCTTTCGCAGCGGTTCCTGCAGATCGTGAGAGGCAACGTAGGCGAATTGCGCGAGTTCTTCGTTGCTGCGCGCTAAGCTGGCGTTGGCCTTTTCGATTCTCTGTTGAGCAAGTTTGCGTTCGGAGATGTCGGCGGCGATCCCGAGATACCCGGTAACGTTTCCGTCTTGATCACGTAGTGCCGTGACGGTCAATAGCACGGGAAACCGACTGCCGTCTTTACGGATGTAGGTCCATTCGCGTTGCTCGGATTCAGATTGACGTGCCTTGGTAACAAAGACTTCGAATCCTGGTTCGACCTCGTAGCCAAATTCTTCACTCAGTTCGCTGGCCCGCTGCAGCACTTCGCCGCGGTCATGGAACACCGCGGGGCTGGATCGATCGATCATTTCGTCTTTGCTATAGCCCAGCATTTTCTGCGCGGCGTCATTGAATACCACAATGGTCCCTTGCGGGTCGGTGGCGATGATGGCGACGCCGGCGGCGTTTTGGATCGCGGCTTGCAATCGGCGAGTGGATTCCAATTCAGATGCGGCGTGCTTTCGCTCAGTGATGTCTGAATTGGCACCCAGCATCCGAACGGGTTTGCCCGCTTCGTCAAAAAACACCATCGCTTTGGCGCTGATATGTCGAACCGCTCCGCTGGGTTGAACGATGCGAAACTCGCAATCAAACGTGCTCTCGCCAATCAACGCGTTTTGAAAGGCGGTTTCGCAAGCATCACGATCATCTGGATGAAGACTGTTTAGCCATGCTTCGTAGGTTGCCGAGAACGTGTTGCGGTCGCGTCCGTACAATCGGTACATCGCGTCGTCACACGTGACCTCGCCGCTAATCGGATCAAAATCCCACACTCCGATTTGATTGACATCTGCGGCCAATCGAAGATTTTCTAGGTCCCGCGTCATCGCATCGGCCAAACGAAGTGCCTTTCGAGAGGCGCTGGATAGCAACAGAAACAATCCGATCAACAAACCATCAATGATCAAACCGGCGACAAGGATAGTCAACGGTTGAGTGGTGTCGACATTGGCTCGAAATGACTTGGTGCTCCAAAGATCGAAAGTCCATGTGCGGCCATACGCAGCGACATCGATTGTTTTTTTGAATAATGGATCGGGGTCAAAATCGGCGTCGCTGGCGGTGTGTTCATCGAACAGCACTTCGCCTGCATCTTCGATCCGGATTCGGACGTGACGCTTTTGCTTTGCCAAAGTCCCTTTCATTAACTTTTGAAACACAAACGGGGCATAAACAAGTCCGGCAAAACGATCAACGTCGGCCGAGTCGTTCTGGTGCACACGGCCTTGATAAAACGGGGCGAAAAAGAGGAACCCGGGAGTCTTCATCGAGTCTTGAACCAACACGATGGGACCGGTGACTTGGGCTTGCCCGGTATCACGCGCCTTTTTGGCCGCTGTGATGCGATTCGTTTCGTGAGCCATATCTAGCCCCAGTGCCTGCACGTTCCCCTGCAGCGGAACAATGCAAGTGATCGGCCAATATTCGTCGCGTTCGGCTGGCGGATGAACGGTGAAATGGGGACGCTGCTCGCGCTGACGCTGCAAGAACGATGGAAATTCGGAATCGTCGAGTGCTTGAATCACGCCGATCCCATTGATTCCAGGATACTTGTGTTCGATTTGGATCGAGGCCGCGTAACGCTCCCATTGTTGATGATCCACTTCGCCATCGAGCGTGCCAATAAACGCCACGCCTGACCATAGAGCGTCTTCGTACTTTCGCATCCGTTCGCGAACCAGTTCGACCGTTTGATCGGCATCACGATCAAATTGCAATTGAATCCGAGCATCGAGTTGCTTGCGTGAATAGTTCCACGCCAGCAGTGTCAAACCGAGTGAAAAGACCACGATCACCCAGTGGAACCAACGCATCGTTCCGGCTGCCACCAACGTGCTGCGGACGCCATCGGATGGTGTAGCGGAAGTGGTGTTCATGGCGAGAGATGCAGGCGGGGGGAAGAAGGGGGACGCGACCGTGGCGTATCAAACGCGAGCCAGTGACCGGTGATCACATCGCGTGCGAATGAATTGATCTAGCTCTGCGAACACGCGGGGTGTTTTGTGCAAGTACCCTGCGTTCATTTCGCGACATCGACGCAGCGTTTCGGCATCTTCGCGGCCGGTAACAAACACCTTTTCAATCTTCGCAACCGAGTCGTCTTGGTTGAGGAATTCCATCGCGGTCAATCCGTTGCCGGTCGGCGTTTCAATATCAGCAATGATCAAATCGAATTGCTCGGTTCGCAATTTCGCCATCACCGACAACCAGTTGTGCGTCACCGTGACATCATGATTTGACGCACGAAGTGTTATTTCTAGCGTTTGCGCGAAATCGATGTCATCTTCGATCACCAATACATGTAGCGATTGCATGAGCAGTGGACCTGGAAAGGGTGGAATGGAAAAAAGAACTACAGCGAGGAATCAACCACTGCGAACAATGCGTCATTCGAATACGGTTTGCATAGGAAATATTTGGCTCCGATATCCAGCGCCGTAGTTTTGTCACCCAGGCTTGCGGAGGCGATGATCACAGGGATCTCGCTCGTCGTAGGATCGGCTTTCAATTCCGCCAACGCGGTCAACCCGTCCATGTTGGGCATGCGAATGTCCATCAAAACCACATCCGGCTGGTCCGCACGGATTTGCTGCAGCCCGTCGCACCCGTCGATTGCGGTGCTGACGGTGTATTCGCGGGTTTCGAGACGAAGTTGAGTTCCAAATCGGATCGCTTCGTCGTCTTCGACGATCAAGACGCGTGTTTTTTTAGACATGATTCACCTCGTAGTGGTCCGGGGGTAACGTGAGCAAAGGAAGGGCAGCATCGGCGATACATCGGATCGGATGCATCAATGCGTTGCTGCTTGCATGGATGGATAGTGTTCCCTGCTGCTGCACATCAAGCGTGGGCAAGGGACCTTGCGGACGATTGCGATTCAGTGATGTCGTTTCCTTGGTCACTCGCGAAAGAAAGGATTTGGCACTTTCGGGATTCGCATGCTGGACCACTAACCACGTCGAGAGGCTCGTCTTGATTAACAGATCATGTGAATGCAGTAAGTAATTCAGCAGCTGGTGAATTTCGTCGCCGCGGTGCGAAGCATCGGGTTCGATATCAGCGTTGATCCGTATAAAGCAAACCGAAGCGTTCTCGTCGATCTGCTTCAGCCTTGCAAAATAACGCTGTGCGACGGTTTCAGGTTCATCAAACGGGACCGTGAACGAAAACGTGCTTCCCTCGCCCACCGTGCTGACCAACGACATTTGACCGAGATTTAAATCCACCAGTTCTTTGGCAATGTTGAGCCCCAAACCGAAGCCCTTGGTGGAGCTTAGTAGTTGAGTATTCGCTTGGCGAAACCGCGAAAAGATTTGTTCACGCTGCTCCGTGGCGATCCCAGGACCAGAATCTTGGACGGCAAACGTGACCTCGCGATCCGCTGGCGAACTGGTGACTCTGACAACGATCGAGTCGCCTGAGCTGGAAAATTTGATTGCGTTGACAATCAAATTGATTAGCGTTCGTGACACCTTTTCTGCGTCACAGAAAATCGGCGTTTGAGTTTCATCGGCTTCGAATTGGATCGTGATTCCACGTAGCGATGCACGTTGTTGCAATCCAGAAAGAATCCGCGTGACAATCTGAGTCGAATCACATGTCTCGCGGTTCGCTGCCAGCAGACCCGATTCGTGGCGGCTGATGTCCAACATGTCGTCGACGATATTATTCAAATCATCGACGCGATCTTCGATCACTCGCAACATTCGTCGCTGTTCGTCGCTAACGTCGCCCACGGCACCGTCGGCAATCAAACTGGCGTATTGCTTGACTACACACAGTGGGGTTCGAAACTCGTGCGAAACATTGTTGACAAATTTTTGTGAGGAATCGTGCAGTCGTTCGAGACGCTCGTTTTTGGTCTTCAGTTGAGCGGATTGAGTCTCCAGCACGACCGTTTGTTTTTGGATCGCATCCACCAATCGCTTGATCTCTTCTCGCTGTTTGATTCGCTCAATGCTTTGCCGAATACAGCGGTGGACCGTCGTAGGCGTGATCTCGCCTTTGCACAGAAAACTCTCGGCGCCCTTGGAAACCGCGTCAATGTAGAGTTGTTCTTGGTCTTGCCCCGAAAGCACGATGATCGCCGTGTTGTCGAAACATTCGCTCAGCTGTTGTACGGATGCCAAACCAAACGCATCGGGCAGATTCAGATCGGTCAGGATCACGCGAAAATCGATCTCCTGAGCGAGTTGAATGCCCTCGGCTAGCGATTCGGCGCGATGCAGTTCGTACTCGCCTTGCGATTTGCGAAGGGTGATTTGCAAATGAGTTGCGTCCCCATCATCATCTTCGATCATCAAGATCCGAATCGCTGTACTGTCGGTCATCATTCGCCCTGTCGCTTTTTCAAATTTCATCAACGGCCGACGGATTTGCCCCTGATCCGCCCGACGCCGTTGATGATGAACCCTATAACGTCATTAGGGTTTTCCGGCGAAAAAACGCGAGAAACCTGGGCTTCGGTTACCCGAAAAAATGTTCGCAAGAGGTGAGTCCGAAAGAGGTTGCGTCAATGAAGGCCAGGCTTGGCCGTTGGGGAAATGAGCGGGTGATAAGGGTTGCTCCGGGGGGCGAGCTTTTTGCAATACGCTGCGGAATAAAGGGACGGAATAAAGGGACAGTGATCAAATGCAGGGTGTGCCCTTCCGGCGGATTCGCCCCGATGCCATCTACTTTTACACCGAACGAGTGGCGTTTATAGCGGTGCGGCGCGGGGCCCGCCCGGTCAAAATCGAACGTATCACTCGCTGCAACCGGGCGGGCCTCGCGCCGCAAACGCTACCCAAAGGAGAGGGCAATGGGCGTCGGCCGGATGACGTGTCATGCAATCGCCAAATCGTTGTAATGCCCGCTGAAACGCGGTGGTTGCGAACCTTTATTCGCGAAACCGATAAAGCAATCGGACAACCGCCGCGAATCGTAAGCTAAAGACTACTAGGTCGCTGCGGTGATGCCTCAGCGACGTGAGCCGCATTTACGTCAGAAGCAAGGGCAAACACCAGCGTGAAAACCATCTTAGTGATCGAGGACGACGAAGCCGATCAACTGCTTCATGAAGTCGTGATCAAACGAACGCGACCTGACATCAAGATTCTAAAAGCGTTCGATGGTCGCGAGGCGCTCGACATGTTGGCCCATCTCGACCCGATGCCGCAGCTGATTTTGTTGGACATCAACATGCCGGTGATGAATGGATACGAGTTCTTGGAACTCTATTCAAAACGCAGTGACCATACGACTCCGGTGATCGCAGTGCTGACCACTTCGGATCATGAATTTGATAAGGAACAAATGGCAAAGTTCCCCGTGGTCAAAGACTACTTGGTCAAACCGCTTCGGGCTTCGAACATGCGGGCATTGCAAGATTCAGTCACTCAAAAAAGAACCGCGATGTCGCTGTAGTTTCAGCGAGCACCGCGGTTTCATGTTTGTTGAGTGAAATCGCTCTTTAGAGCATTTACACATTTGATGTAGCGGCCGTCGCCAGACGCTGGACCACGTTCTGGCAAACGCTGCTACGGCTTGAATCCCACGTCATCTTTCAACCTGCTCTAGCCGCCACCGACAAGGGTGACGACTTCGACATCATCGCCGTCGTTTACCATCGTGGAAGCATAGTCTTCGCGAGGCACGACATCCGCGTTGACTTCGACCGCCAAATAGTTCGGCGGCACATCGACGGTCTCAAGCAATTGCTGGACACTCATCGACGATTCGATTTCGACGTTTTCGCCGTTGACTTTGATTTGAATCATCTCAACCGTCAAAAGCGGCGTCAAAGGCGACATTGCTGGGGCTGAAGTCAAGCTTCTTGGTGAAGGCACATGCTTCCTTGGCACCGAAGGTTCGCTCCATTCCCGAATCTTCCCATTCAATCGAAAGCGGGCCTTCGTAATTGATTTCGTTCAGGGCGCGAATGATCTCTTCAAAGTTCACTCCGCCGCGTCCGGGGCTGCGGAAATCCCAACCGCGTCGCGAATCCCCAAAGTTCAGGTGACTGCAATTGATACCGCTGCGGCCATCGAGGGTGACAATCGCATCTTTGATGTGAACGTGGTAGATGCGGTCGGGGAACGTGCGAATGAATTGCACCGGATCAATCCCTTGCCAAATCAGGTGGCTGGGGTCGAAATTGAATCCGAACTCTTTGCGATGATCGAGTGCTTCGAGAGCGCGGGCTGCGGTGTGGATATCAAACGCGATCTCGGTGGGATGCACTTCCAAAGCAAAGTTAACGCCACATTCGCCAAACACGTCCAAGATCGGATTGAAACGTTCGGCTAGCAAGGCAAACCCGTCATCGATCATGCTCGGTGGCACTGGTGGGAACGAATACAGCAAGTGCCAAATGCTGCTGCCGGTAAAACCGTTGACTACATCGACACCGAACTTCTGGGCCGCGCGTGCGGTGTTCTTCAATTCCTCGGCGGCACGCTCGTTCACGCCTGCCGGATCGCCGTCGCCCCATACGTATTCAGGCAGAATCGATTTGTGACGCGCATCGATGTTGTCCAGCACCGCTTGGCCAGCCAAGTGGGCGCTGATGGCGTGGCATTGCAGCCCGGCATCGTCGAGCAGTTTTCGTTGTTTGTCGCAATAATCGTCTTCGGCGATCGCGCGATCCACTTCGAAGTGATCTCCCCAGCACGCCAGTTCGATCCCGTCATAGCCGAATTCGGCGGTCATGCGGGCCATTTCTGCAATCGGCAGGTCGGCCCATTGGCCGGTAAAAAGCGTAACGGGTCGAGCCATCGCGAATAATCTCCGTGATTAAGAATGGGGAGTTCGGTATTGAGTTCGTTTTGATCCACGGCGGCGGATCATGCTGAAATCTGTCGCCCCCCATTGTGCGCTTGCGGGGCGGATGACCGCAACCATCCCAAGAGCGTTCTGTCGCTTCGCTCGCTAAAGCGTGGGCAGGCATCGATCGCGGCAACGAAAATGCCATAGACCACGTGCATTGCGAAGGCAACTTGTCAGAGAACTGCTGCACCGCAATCGCCGCCGATGGCTGATTTTTCTGCGGTGAGCTTGGACCTAACCTTCAAAGGCCAGCCGGCGGGCTTGGGCTTTCAGCTCGGCTTGCAGTCGCTGGGCGGCTCGTGTTTGTTCCGCCAAATCGGTGCTCGCCGCCTGTTGCTCGAGCCGAAATTGTCGTTCACGGTGCTCTTGAATTGCCGCGCGGGCGTTCAGTTGGGCTTCGCGAGCATCGAGTTCCGATTCCCAACGCTGCAGCCGTTCGATCAGATCGGCGGCCTGCAGCCCCAGCCACGACTCGGAAAGCGGAGCTGCGATGTCGAAATGCGTGGGCGTTTTGGGCTGCGGCGACCCTGCCGACGACGTGGCGGCGAGGTTAGCGTCAGCAGCGGCGTCGTGAGCCGAGTCGACACGATAGTTGGCGAAAAATTCACCTCGCGAATGCCCCGCACGCCGTGGTGCCAAGCGGGGATCGCCAACATGCCCGCTGCCGACTGGCCCGCTGCCGACTGGCCCGCTGCTGGCCGACACGCTGCGACCGAGTCGAACGCGATCGACTTGATTCAGCTTCTCGATTCGTTTCCAGCGGTACGAGGGCATGGGATTGTCACGGTTTCGTCGTGGTTACGGCGTCAGTAATGGCAGCAATTCGGCTGCGGTGGCCCAAGAATTGCAAACCGTTATCCTTGGGTTCGGAAATCGCGGCCGGTCCGCTGCATTGATCTGAACCCACCAGATAAAATGAACGAGTCAGTAGTGTGGTCGATACCGGTTATTCCGGTGGAACCGCCTACCACCCTTTCGCTGCCCACTTCCCTAGGACGAGTCCCCACCCATGATGCGATTGTTTGCAGGTCTGTTTTGTTTCATCGCGACGATTTCCACCGTGATTTCCCCGGTTTTGGCCGATTCACGGCTGGATGCCAAAATTCAGCGTTCGGCGGCCAAAGGAATTGAATTTCTGAAAAATCGAGGCCAGGCCGACGACGGATCCTTTAGCGGGGAGACCGGTGCGGCCGTTACCGCCCTCTGCGTCAACGCGATTCTGCAGCACCGCCCGCAAGCGATCAACGATCCGATGATCGAAAAAGCGCTGGCGTATATTTCATCGAAATTTCAACCCGACGGTGGAATTTACGCCACCGGTTCGTCACACCAAAACTACGAAACGTCGGTCGCCATTGGGGCTCTGGTGCGGGCCAACAAGGATGGGCGATATGACAGTACGCTCAAACGCGCCGAAACCTTCTTGAAGGGATTGCAGTGGGACGAGGGCGAAGGCATCGAGTCGTCCGACCCCAGCTATGGCGGTGCGGGCTACGGAAAGCACAAACGGCCGGACCTTTCCAACACGTCGTTTTTCATCGATGCGCTTCGCGATCTCGGTAACGAAGCCGACGATGAATCGTTGCAGAAAGCGTTGAAGTTCGTTGTCCGCTCGCAGAATTTGGCCGATGAGGGGAACGACACGCCTCATGCAGACGAAGTCAACGATGGCGGTTTCTATTACACGCCTGCTGCCGGCGGTGAAAGCCAAGCCGGCCAAGCCGAAGGAGGCGGATTGCGAAGCTATGGCTCGATGACCTATGCGGGGCTGAAAAGCATGATCTACGCAGGCCTATCCGCCGATGACCCTCGCGTGTTGGCCGCGATGGACTTTATCCGCAAACACTATTCGCTCGATTCGAACCCAGGCATGGGGCAAGCCGGGTTGTACTACTACTATCACACGTTCGCCAAAGCACTCGACGCGGCCAATGTCGACGTATTGGATGACGCATCGGGAACGCCGCACCCATGGCGAGAAGAGTTGGCCAATCATTTGATTTCCGAACAGCAACCCGATGGATCGTGGGTCAACAAGCAGAGCGAGCGTTGGATGGAAGGGGATCGTCAACTCGTCACCGCTTATGCGTTGTTGGCACTGTCTTATTGCCGCGAATAAAGCGGGCTCCTGTGAAGCGGGGTCGGTTTGATTCGTTGCTTCTCTGAAGTCTCTGGCAAAGGGTTTCTCTGGCAACGGATGTCTTCTTGAGCCGCCATCGCGTCGCTGCGATGGCGGGCTGTCTGCCATAAGCCTCGTCGCCGCGGTGATCGATGGTGGCGGTGCCGCGGATTGCCAAAATCGTCGTCTACTCGACACCCCCGATGGTTTGTTGATAATCGCGGGCTAATTAGCTCGTAGAATCACCAATTCATTTTTTTCGGGAACTGAGAATAGGCCATGGCGAAAAAGACAATCGATCAAGTCGACGTAGCGGGTAAGAACGTATTGATGCGAGTCGACTTCAATGTCCCGCTCGACGAGAACCAACAAATCACCGATGACCGCCGCATTCGCATGGCGCTGCCAAGCATCAAGAGTGTGATCGATCGCGGCGGCCGAGTGATTTTGATGAGCCACTTGGGACGCCCCGAAGGCAAGGGCGACGACGCCAAATACAGCTTGCAGCCCGCCGCCAAACAGTTAGGCGTGCTGCTCGACAAACCTGTTGCCTTTGCCACTGACACCGTTGGCGACGATGCAACCAGCAAAGCGGGCAAATTGGCCGACGGCGACGTGCTGGTTTTGGAAAACCTGCGGTTTAATCCTGGCGAAAAGAAAGGCGACAGCGAGTTCGCAGGCAAATTGGCCGCGATGGCCGACATCTACTGCAACGACGCGTTCGGAACGTGCCACCGCAAAGATGCGTCGATGGTTGCCGTGCCGGAAGCGATGGCTGGCAAACCTCGCGTGGTCGGCCACTTGGTCGCCAAAGAAATTGCCTACCTGACTGATGCGATCAGTAACCCCGAGCGTCCGTTCGTGGCAATCCTGGGCGGTGCTAAGGTTAGCGACAAGATCAACGTGATCAACAATCTGCTCGGTATCTGTGACACCGTGTTGATCGGTGGTGCAATGGCTTACACCTTCTCGTTGGCACAAGGCGGCAAGGTCGGCAACAGCTTGGTCGAGAAAGACAAAGTCGACTTGGCCAAAGAGTTGTTGGCCAAGGGAGGCGACAAGTTGCAACTGCCCGTCGATACCCATTGTGGCGACGATTTTGGCAACATCGCCGGATGCAACAAAAAGGTCGTTGCTGCGGGCGAAATTCCGGACGGCATGGAAGGACTCGATATCGGTCCGGAAACCGCGAAGATCTATGCTGACATCATCAAGAAGGCCAAAACCGTGGTTTGGAACGGCCCGATGGGCGTGTTCGAGAAACCACCGATGGACGCCGGCACCAAAGCGGTTGCACAAGCGGTCGCTGACAGCGATTCGACCAGCATCATCGGAGGCGGGGATAGCGCCGCTGCGGTCGATCAACTTGGGTTCGCCGACCAAGTCAGCCACGTCAGCACCGGTGGCGGAGCGAGTCTAGCGATGCTCGAAGGCGAACGCTTTGCCGCCGTCGATCTGCTCGACGAAGCGTAAGCAAGAGAAAAAGAGGGGGAGACACGGAGAGGGGGCAGAAGAGGAGAAGGAGTCGACAGAACAATCTCTCCCCACTCCCACCCTCCTTGTCTTCCAACTTCCAACTCACTCCTCCCTCCTCACTCCTGGGACTTGCCATGACTGCCGAAGACGAACGCTTGACCCAGTCCCGACGTCGCGAGCAGAACTGGCATCGTTGGGGGCCGTATCTATCCGAGCGGCAATGGGGAACGGTTCGCGAGGATTACAGCGAAGGTGGCGACGCGACGTGGAGCTACTTTCCTCACGATCATGCTCGCAGTCGCGCCTATCGTTGGGGCGAAGACGGGCTGCTGGGAGTCTGCGATCGGCAATGCCGATTGTGCTTCTCCGTCGGCTTGTGGAACGGACGCGATCCGATTCTCAAAGAACGCTTGTTCGGCGTGACCGGCCCCGAGGGCAATCATGGCGAAGACGTCAAAGAGTGCTATTACTATCTCGATAGCACGCCGACACACAGCTACATGAAGGCGCTGTACAAGTACCCGCAAAGTCGGTTTCCATACGAGGAATTGGTGGACGTTTCGCGGGCACGCAGTCGTATGGAGGATGAATACGAGCTGACCGATACCGCTGCCTTTGCCGATTCGCGTTACTTTGACGTGGTGGCCGAATACGCCAAGAACGATCCCAACGATCTGTTGATTCGTTTGACGATTACCAATCGGGGACCGCAAGCCGCCGTGCTGCACGCGCTGCCGCAACTCTTTTTTCGCAATACATGGACGTGGCAGTGTACCGACGAAGGCTGTACGACACGTCCGTCGATGCGGTTGTCCGGCAACGTGGTGCAAACCCATCACGAATCGCTCGATCAATTTTGGTTCGCGTGTGATGCGATGGATGACTCGGGCGATTGGGGGTGGTTATTCACCGACAATGAAACCAACAAAGTTCGCCATCCTCATCTGCCCAGCGAAAGTGAGTTCTACAAAGACGCGTTCAATGACTTTGTCATTCTCGGCGATACCTCGGCGGTGAATCCAGACCAACGCGGCACCAAGGTCGGCGCGTACGGGTTGTTGATGTTGCCGGCCGGAGGATCGCGAGAGATCCGATTGCGGTTGGCTCATGTGGATTCGCCGATCATCAAAGTCACCGCTGGGGGCGACGCCAAGGTGTTTTCCCAAGTGGCGTTTGATGATTCGTTTGACGCGTGTTTCCAAGATCGCATTGACGAAGCGGATGAGTTTTACGCCTCGCGTATCCCTGCGGCCTTGAGCAGCGACCGTAAATTGATCATGCGGCAATCGTACGCCGGATTGCTATGGACAAAGCAGTTCTATCACTACGTCGTCAACACTTGGTTGGACGGCGATCCGAACGGAGTGAAAGCGACCGAGGTGCGAAAGCTGGGACGCAACAGCGATTGGCGTCATCTGTTCAATCGCGACGTGATCTCGATGCCCGACAAATGGGAATACCCGTGGTATGCCGCGTGGGACTTGGCCTTTCATATGGTGCCGATGGCACACTTGGATAACCACTTTGCCAAAGAACAGATGATTCTGTTTTTGCGTGAGTGGTACATGCATCCGAGTGGCCAAATTCCGGCTTACGAATGGCAGCTCGGCGACGTCAATCCGCCCGTACACGCCTGGGGCGTTTGGCAGGTCTACAAGGCATCCGGCCCGCCCCGAAAACGGGACAAGGAATTCTTGGCGCGGGCGTTTCAGAAATTGTTGATCAACTTCACGTGGTGGGTGAATCGCAAAGACCCGCGAGGCAAAAATATCTTTGCCGGTGGATTTTTAGGACTCGATAACATCGGAGTCTTTGACCGCAGCAAACCGCTGCCACAAGGACATCTCGAACAAGCCGATGGTACCGCGTGGATGGCATTTTATTGCGGCACGATGCTGCGGATGGCCATCGAATTGGCCGAGGATGAAATCGCATACGGCGACATGGCTAGCAAGTTCTTTGAACACTATGTCGCGATCGCCGAAGCGATGAACTCGATGGACGGCAGCGGACTTTGGGATGACGACGATGGTTTCTACTACGACCATCTGTACGTCGATGGCAAATCGATTCCGATTCGCGTTCGCTCGCTCGTCGGATTGCTGCCGCTCATGACCGGCGTGATCCTCGAAGAACCCATCATCGAGAAACTGCCGGGATTCAAACGCCGTATGCTGTGGTTCCTGCGTAATCGCAATGACCTCAGCCAACACATGACGTACATGGAACGCGAGGATGCCAATCTGGGAACCCCTTGCAATCGGCTGCTTGCGATTCCATCGAGCGATCGATTTCGCCATTTGATCTCGGTGATGCTGGATGAAAAGGAATTTTTATCGCCGTTTGGGATTCGCAGTCTGTCCGCCGCCCATCGCGATCAGCCGTTTGTCTTTGATTTCGGTGGCCAGCATCACGAAGTCCGTTATTTGCCTGGCGAAAGCGACAGCGGCATGTTTGGCGGGAACAGCAATTGGCGAGGCCCGATCTGGTTCCCTACGAACTTCTTGCTGATCCAAGCACTCAAGCGTTACTACGTCTTCTACGGTGATGATTTTAAGGTCGAATGCCCGACCGGCAGCGGCGTGATGATGACGTTGATGGAGGTCGCTCGTGAATTGGAACGGCGTCTGATCTCGATTTTCGAAGTGGACGAAAACGGGGCGCGACCATCGCATGGCAAGGTTCACCAATACGCGGACGATCCCGCCTGGAAAGACCTTGTGCTGTTCTACGAGTACTTTCACGCCGACGAAGGAACAGGTTTAGGTGCCAGCCACCAAACCGGATGGACCGCGCTGATCGCCACGATCCTCCGAAGCCACGGCGCCGCAGCGCACTGATGTCCCTGACGCTCCGCGATCATTGCGTTGAATCGCGTGTTCGATTCCCATGGTTCGAGGGCCCGATGCGATGCGAGCTTCTTTCGTAACGCAGTGAAGCATTTTTTGTAGCTACCTTCGCCAGAAGGTGGTGATTCGCATTTGGGCGGCAGTCATCCACACGCTGGCCGAGCGTGGCTACAAAACACCATGGTCGTAGGTTGCCGCCTCGAAATGATTCGATGCCGCCCCTCTTTCGGCTACCCGGTTTCGCCCATTGCGGTAATCACCACGTTGCGACCACCGGCGTGGTCACGGTGCTCGCACAAATAGATGCCCTGCCAAGTGCCAAGTTGCAGCCGTCCATCGGCAATCGGGATCATCACACTTGCCCCCATCATCGAAGCTTTCACGTGAGCCGGCATGTCATCCGGCCCTTCGATCGTATGGATGTACGGCAGCGATTCAGGCACGGCGTGGTTCATCGCCGTTTCAAAATCGACGCGGACATCTGGGTCGGCGTTCTCGTTGATCGTCAGCGACGCGCTCGTGTGTTGGATGAACACTTGCATCCACCCGATGTGCATGGAGCTTAGCTCGGGTACCGCCTGGGTGACTCTGTCGGTGATTAAGTGAAAGCCTCGGCTCATGGCGGGAAGCCGCAGTTTTTTTTGAATCCACATGGTGATCTCTTAGCGAGTGCAAAGGGCAACGAGAAATGTCGAGAACTGAAAATATATTTTCTGATTTTTTTTGCTTGAAAAAAACAAGCGAAAGCAGCTTGGGGGACTACATGGCCCCAAATGAACGTCCTGCATGCCATTGAGGGATGAGAAAACGCCAGTCAAGGATGAAGTCGCCTTCGTGCCGGGGCAAAGTGAGAGTATGCCCCCTTGACAAAACAGCGTCGTTGCATGGGGGGTGTTGCTTGGTCCATTGGGCTGAGGTGAGTTTTGCGGTAATAACGAAAGGGATGGGCACCGTCGCAGTCGCTTCACTGGGCGAGTTCATGCAGGCTGCTTTCATAGTTAACACAATTTTCTTGACACTGAGGTAATCGCGTCAATAATCTCCTCGTGCAACAGCTGTAGCCATTTGGATTCACGGCCGAATCAGACAACGAATTAGATAGCGGAACATTTGTAGGAATAGATGTTCTGCTCATGGAGTAGAAAACGAACAATGAGTCATTGCAAGAACGTATTTGAAGCCATCTTGCGTTATGGGCACGACGAAGACTTCGTCCCGAACAAGGACGACAATTTTGAACCGACCGACGCTCCTGCTGGCAGCCAAGAAAAAATCGAAGTGCTGCGAAAACGCGTCGAGCTAGGTCAACCCCTTTGGCACACCACCGACCGCGTCGATTACAGCGGTTTGACCGGTGCGATCCGCCCCCGCGAGTAAGATTCAACGCAAGTAAGATTTTTGTGGGCTCCCCCGCAAACCAAACAAGCTGAAAAGCGACCCAGATACCCTCGCCAGGAAGTGTTCCTGGCGAGGGTATTTTTTTGTCGGCTCATCTTGGTAATGTATTTTGTCAGACGACGGGGCCGTGCGTTTCGAGCGGATCAAACGTAATATGGCCGCTCAATGGCTACAAAGACACGACTAACGAGACGGGCTAGATGACCGATTCAATCTGTAGATGGGGTTTCTTAGGAGCAGCTGGGATTGCTCGAAAGAATTGGAAAGCAATTCGCCTTAGCGGCAATGGACGCGTCGCCGCGGTCGCCAGCCGGTCGCTCGAGCGGGCTCAGACGTTTATCGACGAGTGCTCGGCCGAAACGCCGCAAATCGAAGCGGTCACCGCGATGGGCTCTTACGATGAACTGATCCAAAGCGATCAGATTGACGCGGTCTACATTCCGCTGCCCACCGGGATTCGCAAGGATTGGGTGGTCGCGGCGGCCGAGGCGGGCAAGCACGTGTTGTGCGAAAAGCCGGTTGGCGTCAACACGCAGCAAGTTCGCCAGATGATCGATGCATGTCGTGCCTCGGGCGTCCAGTTCATGGACGGGGTGATGTTCGATCACAGTCGACGAATCGAAGACGTCGCGGCAACGCTGCACGACGAGAAATTGCTCGGCAAGCTGCGACGCATCAACACCCATTTTTCGTTCTGCAGCGACGAATCGTTCGAGGCATCGAATATTCGAGCCAATTACGAGCTCGAACCCCATGGCTGTCTCGGCGACCTCGGTTGGTACTGTATCCGCTTCATTTTGTGGGCGTCCAAGCTGCAGATGCCCACGCGTTTGTCGGCGCGGACGATCACCTCGATCGGCAATGCACAGGGCGAGCATCAAGTGCCGGGTGAGTTTTCTGCCGAATTGGAATTCCCCGAGGGATTGTCGGCCGCGTTTTACTGTTCGTTTTTGACCAGCAATCAGCAAACCGCCATCGTCTCGGGAGAAAAAGGGCATTTGACGATCGACGATTTTGTCTTGCCGTTCTATGACTCGCGGACCCACTGGGCGACCCACGACCACCAGCTCGAGATCGACAATTGCCGCTGGAATTTCAAGCGACGAACCTCGCCACGGTCCAACGACGAATACGCGTCGGGCGAACCCGTGGCCCCCGAAGTCGAAATGGTTCGCCGTTTTGCCAGCTATGTGAACGAGAACTCGATCCAGTCGCATTATCCTGAATTGACGCTGAAAACCCAGCTGATTCTCGATGCGTGTCGACGCAGTGCCGTTGCCGGCGGCGATTGGGTCGACGTCGAAGCGGTGGACGGCTGAGCCGGACGCAGCGAGTTTGACGTAGCAAGCCGGACGTAGCGAAAACGAGCCAACAGTTTCGCTGCCGCAGAATCGTCGGCGTG
This sequence comes from Novipirellula caenicola, assembly GCF_039545035.1. NCBI lineage: Bacteria > Pseudomonadati > Planctomycetota > Planctomycetia > Pirellulales > Pirellulaceae > Novipirellula > Novipirellula caenicola. Next base: position 20,528 of record NZ_BAABRO010000004.1, on the reverse strand, counting down.
AATCCTCTGTCACGCGAGTGACGTTTTTCTTTGGCCGCTCATGCTGAGCGGCGTTTTTGCCCCGAAAAAGCCTCTTTGAAGAAATTTGAAATTTCTTTTCCGAGGCGTGACCAGACGTGTCATTAGGGTCGCGAAGAATGGTTTTAGTTGAGTGATTGATCACTCGGCGCTTACCTGATTCGCTTCTTTCGCACAGGAATCTGTCCGATGACCCAACTGATGCTTTTCGATAGTCCTGTCGTCACCAGTCCCATCGCCAGCCGTTCAGCAGTCGCGGTGGCTTCACCCGCCGTGGTGGCTCCCAAGGCGGTCCAGTCGTCAGCGGTTCGCCGATCCGAGCGTCCTGGAACCACGGCCGCGGCAGCGAAGGGCAACGAGGCTAAAGCAGGGCTGAATCACATGGGCGATTTGGCTCGTCTGGTCCTGATGCGATACGACCTTGTCGCTGCCCGCCGTGCCGCCCGCGCCGCACGTCTGCCCCGCTAAGCGAAAGTCACTTTTTGATGTAGCTACCGTCGCCAGACGGTGGAGCCCGTTTGATGTAGCTACCGTCGCCAAGACGGTGGAGTCCGTTTGATGTAGCCACCGTCGCCAAGACGGTGGACCACGTTCAGGCGAACGTCGCTACGGATTGAATCTTGGGCCTGCAATGCTGGAGATGGACGATGCAAAGACTCGCTTCGACGACATCGCTGGAAGCTTATTCCGTATGACAGGCTGGAAGCCTATCCCACATGACAGGCTGGAAGCTTATTTCACATGACAGGCTGGAAGCCTATCCCACATGACATCGCTGGAAGCCTATCCCACATTTTACTTCTTCGCGTCGGCACGATCCGGGGCCAGAGCGTCGGCCCGCTCTGGCTTCGGAGCCGGCGGTGCGTTTTTAGAGGTGGGGGCGGCAGGTGCAGCCGCCCCCCCTTTGGCTGCCGACTTGGCATTTGTCTTCTTACCCTTTTTCGGTCGCAACATTCCGTACGTCAGCATCGCGCCAAATACAAAACCGACGCCTACCGCCGTCAAAATCAACAGCAAGAGGGAAACTTCGCCATGGAAGAACAGCACGTTCACTTCTTCGTTTCGATTGTTCTGAAACGCGATCACCAACGCGATCACGATTCCCAACAACAACAAAATCCAGCGTATTTTCTGCATCATCAGACACTCTCTCGTCGATCTTTCTTAAAAGACGCTTTCCAGTAATCCCTGCTAATGCTAGCATTTAGGATGCGTCTGTCGTTTTGCGGGTGGCAAGGATTCGGTGTGCGAAGGGTTTCCGCCACTCAAGCCTAGGCTTCTCGGTGGGGAAAATCTAGCAACCTTTCCCACGGCGAGCCCTTCTCTCAAGACGACCGACGATCAGTCCCCGTCACTTGTGGGCAAGTCACTTGTGGCCCCGTCACTTGTGGGTGGGGGACGTTTTGTTGTTTCCATTCTCCAATGGTCCAAAGGACACTCCTCGTGCCCCAACAAACCTTTGAATTCATGGAAACCGCTGCCGCTTCGGAGGCCTCGCAGGCTGCCCCGACCTCGCGTTTGCAGCCCGCAACGTCTTCGTCAAAACGTCATTCCGGTAACCCAACGAAGCTGTCGAGCAACCCAGCAAAGTTGTCGGGCAACCCAGCGAAGCAACCTACAGCGACGATCGGTGCGTCGCCGCTGCTGTTTCCGCTGGAGCCCTACGTTCGCTCGGCCAACAAACGTCCCAACCCGCTCGCGCTGCATGCCCACCTCGCCGTCGGGGCGAGTGTCTCCAAGCTGGTCCCCAACGAAGCGTCGTTGCAAGATTCCAGCAAAGCGACACAAGATTCCAGCGAAGCTAGGCAAAATTCCAGCAACGCGGCTCCGTTACCCAGTGATCGCCAAGCGGTTTTGCAAAAATTGCGTCTGCAAGCGAACTGCTTGGACGTTTCGCCCGCCAGCGAATCGAATCCTGCCCCGGTTCTGGCGGGGCAGCGGCAAACTTTCTCGACCGGATCGTCCGCGATCGACCACACGTTGCTTCGCGGTGGGCTGCGGCAAGATGCGATTTCCGAATGGATCGCCGATGCCGAAGGTTGCGGTGCGGCGGCGCTTTCGATGATCGTGGCCGCCAATGCGCTGCGTGATCACGACCGGCACGCGGGGGAATCGAACAGCCCGATTGTGATCGTCGATCCACGTAACACTTTTTATCCACCGGCAGCAATTGCGTTGGGCATTCCTGCCGACCGCATGGTCTTGGTACAACCTCGTTGTGCTGCCGATACGGTGTGGGCGATTGACCAATCGCTGCGATGCGAAGCGGTCGCGGCCGTATGGGCCACGATCGATACGCGGCTGGACGATCGTGATGCTCGGCGTTTTCAATTGGCAGCCGAACAGGGACGCACGCCCGGCTTTTTTGTTCGCCCGGTGCGAGAACGCGGGAAACCGAGTTTCGCCGAAGTTCGCTTGCATGTTAAAAAGGGAACCGGTCGGTCGTGGCCGGACCCAGGAATCCTCAATCACAGCACGCCACTGCAAGTCACGCTGGATCGGGCGCGTGGCGGTCCGCTGGGGAAAAGCGTCTGGATTCAAATCGATGACCAGGCGCGGCTAATCGAAGTCACGGCTCCACACGAAGTGGCAGTACCGCAAGAGACAAGACATGAAACGGCTGCTGTGCATCTGGCTTCCCAACTGGCCCATCCAAAGCGTGCGGCTTCGCGAAGCCGCCAACACCGAGCCGGCTAAGGACCCCAACGTCCCAGATCGCTCCGCGATCAAAACGTCCAATGTCGTTGATCGCTCCGCGATCACAACGAACGCTCCCACGCTGTTGTGGGCTGACGATCCTCGTCGCGGACGCATCGTCGTCGCCTGTTGCCCTCGCGCATCGATGTTGGGCGTCCGCATTGCGATGCCATTGGTCGAGACGACGCCGCTGTTGCAGTGCCGCGAATCGCCCGCTGCAAAGACTTCGCCCGCCACCGTCGCTGCCGACATCCGGCCCCACGATCCGTTCATCGATCGTGAAATGCTCAAACAGCTCAGCTACCAAATTCAACAATCGATCACCCCCCGAGTCGCGATCGAAACACTCGACGATCATCCTTGGGCCGGTTTCCCGCGTCATCAACCCGAATCGTTGTTGTGTGATATCACCGGAGTCGAGCATTTATTTGGTGATGAGCACGGGCTGATCGCCGCCGTTCAAAATTTGCTGGCTTGTCACTTCGACGTCCCGCTACATGCCCGGATCGCGATCGCTCCGAACTTGGCTGCCGCGTGGGCGATCGCTCATTTTGGCCAACGTGATGCCCAGACCACCGACGAACCGACGGCCGCGATTGCATCGTTTCCAATCGAATCGCTGCGGTTGGCTCGCGAAACCACAATGACCTTGCACCGGCTTGGGGTCGAGCGGGTTGACCAATTGTTGCGGCTGCCGCGTGGCGGTTTAGCCACACGGCTAGGCAAACCGCTGGTCCAGCGGATCAGTCAAGCGATTGGTGAAATCGACGAGCCGCTGGTCACCGACCTTGCCCCGGACGAATTGACGTATTCACACGAACTGGAGTACCCGACACGCGATTTGCCAATTCTGCTTCACCGCATGGAGGGGCTTTTGCAGCAAGCCAAGGCCGGGTTAGCTAAACGCAAACTCGGAGCCCTGCGTTTGCTTTGCAATCTCGATTTCTCAAAGCCTCCTTCCAAGCACATCGAGATCGGCTTGTTTGCTCCTAGCCAAGATGTCAAGCATCTCGGTTCGCTGGTGGCAATGCGATTCGAGAATTTGTCACTGCGGCACGACGTGACTCGATTGAGTTTGTCAGTCGCACTGACCGGACCCTTGCGTAGTGTGCAAGCGTCGCTATTGAGTGATGGGCCGGTGGATTCGCACGCCTTGGGCGGAACAGCGGTTTCGCGGTTTGTCGACAAACTGAGTGGCCGACTCGGACGCGATGCGGTGTTACGGGTAAAACTGAATGACGATCCGTTGCCCGAGAACGCTCATCTAACTCTGCCGATGACCGGCCAACCTGTCAAATCACGTCGCGTCTCGAAGCGTTCACGAAACTCATCGCCATCATCGCTTGCGAATTCGTATCCCACCGAATCGCGTCATCGCACGCCATCGCCCGAGCACGCAATGCGTCGACCGCTGACGATCCTCGACCCACCTCAACCGCTCTCGCCGGTCGTTCCGATGGCATCCACGCAAGTTCCCGAGTCGTTTCGGCTGCGTGGCCGTGAGACTCAGGTGGTGGGCTATTGGGGCCCCGAGCGAATCGAGACTCGTTGGTGGAGCGGCCCTGCGATCCGCCGCGACTATTACCGCGTTGAAACCGACTGTGGCACATGGTGGTGGATCTACCGCGACATCTCTTCGGGGGATCAACCGCAATGGTTCCTGCACGGGCAATTCACGTAGCACCGAAGGCGTCATAAGAATCGCTGGCGGCATTTTCCGTCGTGGACGAGGCAACGAGTCCTTACGTCCTAAACCGTCGTGCCGATTTTTAGTTTGCCGTCGCATCCACTTGCTTCCCCTTCCCGCTTGCGTGGGCAGGGTCGGAAATCGAGCCTTCAGCGAGATTTCCGTGAAGGGCTCGCCGCGTATCGCTTTGAGTCTATCTTCTGACCACGTCCGCGTGTGCGATTCCCTCCACGGGTTCGCGTCCGCACAATCCGAACAACCGAACCAGCACCCCGAATCGCAACATTTTTGCGGACCGAGCTCGCCTTTTTAAAAAGCTTCACGCCCCAATCCTGTGGGCTTGGAACCTAGGCTTTCGCATCAGGCTCGCGGAAAGAATGGCTTTGTCGAGCTCTGTATTGCTGCCGGAAAACGCTATCCGGCAATTGAGCTTCACCCATCACTTCAAGTCATCACACCCCGAGTTCTTGTTATGATCAATGCTGTTGTTATCGGTCTTGCCGCAGGTTTGCTGTTTGCCGTCGCGATCTTTGTTGCCCGTATTTACAACGTCTTGCTGGCTTCGTTCGAAGAAACGCGAAACAGTTTTGCCCAAATCGAAGTCCAGCTGAAACGTCGCTACGATCTGATCCCTTCGTTGGTCGAGGCAGCCCGAGCCTACTTGACGCATGAGCGTGAAACGCTCGAAGCGGTGATCGAGGCTCGCCAACAAGCGTCTTCGAAACTGAGCGGACTACAAAACAACCTGACGGATTCGGGGGCGGTCAAATCGTGGGCGGCATCCGAAGGGGCGCTGGGAAGTGCGATGGGACGTTTGTCGATGGTGATCGAAGCCTATCCCGAACTAAAGGCGAATGAATCGATCGCTCAATTGACCGAAGAGCTGACCAGCACCGAAAATCGGATCTCATACGCTCGCCAATTGTACAACGACTTGGCGACTCGCTTTAACATCCGCCGGCAAACGTTCCCCACGGTCGCGTTTTCATCAATGATTGGCTTTTCCGAGAATGTGGAACTGTTGCAATTTGACGATCAAGTCGAGATCCAACGCGTGCCTAAATTCGAACTCGTTAGCGCGTAATAAGAAATTGGGTGTTGCCCAGGGGAGAGCGAAGCGATGTTTGATTTTCGATCGCGACAAACCCGCGCGCGTCGTAGCAGTTCACGGTTTTATGTGTTGGTGTTGTTGACGCAAGGCTTGACTGCTATCGCAACCGGCGTCGCGGTGGGCTATTTGTTGATGTTTCCGGTGGTTTATTTGGCCGCGGTCGCGGATGCTGACAAGCACCCGTCGGAGTCAATCTATCAGTCCACCAAAACCTTTCCGGCATCAAGAAGTCTGCGACGACAACGTCACAGCCATGATTCGCTGAAGCGGTTTGTCCATGCGTTTGAGGAACCCGGGACGCCCGACACTCGCTGTATCGATCCGCAGGTCGTGTTGTGGTACACGACGTTGTTTGGGATTTCGATTAGCTATGTCGGGATCCTAGCAGCAACGTTTTACGAGCGACGACAGATTGTCGACGGTGGCGGATGGGCGATCGGATTGGCGCTGGGCGGACGACACATCGATCAGCCTCGCGCCGCCGACGAACGAAAATTAATTAACGTGGTCGAAGAGTTGGCGATCGCATTTGCCACGACGCCACCCGCCGTGGTCCTGTTGGACCATGAACCCGGAATCAATGTGTTCGCCGCAGGGCTGGAACCTGACGACAGCATCCTGTGTGTCACCGCTGGGGCGATCAAGCATCTGCCTCGCGAAGAATTGCAAGGCGTGATTGCCCACGAATTTAGTCATTTGACGCAGGGCGACACGCGACTAGGCACTCAATTGACCACGATCCTGTACGGACTCAATTCAGTGCGTCTGTTTGCCGAATGGATCTTTCGCATCGGCTATGAAACCACGGAATCCCATGAAAAGGGAGCCTCGTGGGGATACGTGTGGATGTTGGTCGGGATGGTGATTTGGCCGTTCGGATTGGCCGGAGCGTTTGCTGCTGCGATGTTGACGCTTGCGATCACCCGTTCTCGCGAAGCATTAGCGGATGCCGAAGCGGTCCAAAAGACTCGCAATCCTGCCGCAATGGCCAAGGCGCTGCGGCGTATCGTCGGACACCCGCAGCGTGGTCAACTGCTGCATCCGCAAACCACAATCGTCGCGCCGATGTTGTTTGTCGATTACCACAATAAACCGGTGTGGTACGCCACGCATCCGTCGATCGAAGCTCGTTTGTTCGCACTCGACCCGTTGGGCGATGCGACGCCGATCTATAGCGAATCGGTTACCAAACGACGCCGCGAAGACCATGCCCCGACGATGCTCGAGGCGATGGACTTGCTGTTTGCAGATACCTCGGGCCATGCCGCCGCAAACGAACCTTGGACGCCAAGTTCCTCGCCGTTGGTGGCCGATTCCATTAGCCCCGATTTCGTCAGCCCCGATTCCGTCAGCCCCGATTTCGTCAGCCCCGATTCCGTTGGAACCGATGCGATTGAAAGTACTGCCGCGGTCGCCACGCTGGCTCAACCCGTGGCTGTCATCTCGTCATTGGTCCGTCCGGAAACGTTTGCGATTTCGCTTCCGTTGTTGATCGGTCTCGATCCGGCGGATCTGGCGACACCATGTGATCCCGCATGGTTGGCAACGCTTTGCGAAGCCGACACCGAGACTCGGACGCGGTGGCTGACCCAGCTTTGCAGTGAAGTTAGAACCATGTCGGCACAGCAGCGCGAGCAGCTGCGTTTGACAGCAGAGCAGTGTCGTGGCCGATTGGATGATCACGACTGGATGCGTCACGCGATGCTGTGGATGGTCACGCGAGCGACGGAGTCAAGCCAAGCCGAAGCCAAACCGACGAACGTCCCGCCGCACGAAGTGGCCGGATATTCGCGAATCATTTTGTCGGTGCTCTGTGGATGTGATGGCGACGATGGCATGGCGGATTACGAGTTCATGCGAGGTTGGTCGCAGCTGCAATTTGCGGATGCACCACGTTTACCCGTGGCCGAATTACGCTGGGACGACTTCGAGTACGCGGTGCAACGGATGTCGCAGGCGGCACCGCATCACGTCGAGTCGTTATTGGTCGCGATCGCTAGCGTCGTCTCTGGCGACGGCCGAGTCAGCGCTGAGGAGTCCGCGATCATCGCGATGATTCGTACCGCACTGCCGTCGTGAAAACGTCTAATTTCATCGGCTCTGCCCCGTGGCAATCGGATCGGCGGGCATGTCATGCGATCATTGCCATTGCGAAAGGCTCAGGCATCGGCATTGGTGACTGGCAACTTCAAAGGATGTCTACAACACTGACTGCAGTGAAGCCCGCGAGTTTGAATCACGAATAAGCCAGTGATACATCATTCGGTCTTACCGTGCGGTTGAATCGTGATGCTTTCACATTCGGGACAGCGATACGCGGGCCGCAGCGATCGGGATTCGTTGAACACGTAAGAATGAATGACGGTTTTGCCAGGCGAGGGACGCCAGAATTTCAGATCAGGCTTGGACTTTTGCCAGACCAGTCCACCAGCAAAAATGTGCGCAACCCAGGCGTAGCCGGATTCCATTGGAACGGAGCAGAACGGGCAATTGACGCTAGGGGCACTCACGGTCGTCGCTCGTCAAGTGAAAAGGGGGGCACGTCACCGCCGTCAACAAAGCGAGTGACTCTGCGAATGTGAAATTGTACCAACATGAACGCACGTTGCCAAAGAGCGACGCTGATCCCGAAGGAACGAGCATCGACTTCAATGATTGGGGTGAAGTTGCTAACTTCAGCGTTCATCCCTGTACTCTGGCCCTTGGTCAAGTAACTCATGACACTCTTGATCGTGCCCACGTTCTAAATCCCGTCATCGCACGTGCTGCTGGCCCGAATGACAAGCAGCTCCGATTAACCAGCGGCCCGAATGATTGGTAGCCCAAATGATTGGTGGCCTGAGCGACACGCGAAGAAGATGAAGAAGTAAAAGTGGATTCCGATGAGGGCAAACGACCCGTTTTCACCTGATCATCGGCCAATGCACTTTATTCGATCGTCTGTTTCGGGGGCATGATTGCGATCATTTCGTTGGCGACCGCCAATCGCGACGTGAATGCCCGGCGACAATACCCGGCGACCGGTTTCTCGCGTACACTACGGGCTCGCCCAAAGCCTATCACGCCCATCGGCTGCCGCTGCGATTTCGCAACGCTGCCGTTTTCCGCGTGCGATCTCTAGGAATGTTTCACCATGGATCCTCGTCCGCCTGAAGACGATCAATCACAACGCTACCCATCGGACGTCGATCCGAGGCCGAATCCGGAATCACCGCAGGACCCTGCCGCGTTCGACTCGCCCGCCATCAACCCGAGTTCTCTCCACTCGCCCACGTTCGGCTCGCAACCGATCGAGTCGTCCAACCCGTATGCAAACGCGGCACCACCGGGATCGCATCCTCTGTCCACGGTGGATGAGCTTGCTCCGTTGCCGCACAGTTCGATCGACTTGTCTCCCGAGCGTTTCCGCTGGTGGACCGCCATTGCCGTCGTAGCTGCCTCGCTTGGCGTTTTTTTGTTCGTCAGCATGTTGACCTCGGTGCTGGCGTTTCTAATCGTCCACGGCGGTTTCAACCCCAAATTGGTGTCGGACCCCAATGCGCTGGGCGACGTGATGAAATCGCGAGTCGGGATCGTGATGATCATATTGATTCCGCAATTGGCCATGATCGTGCCATCGCTGATCGCAGCGTTGCTGTCACCGGTGGAAACACGCAAGCGGTTGTCGTTGGTTCGCGGTCGCTGGCCCGTTTGGGTTTGGTTCGCGGCGGCATCGGCCACGCCATTGGTGGGGCTGATTTCGTCGCTGGTCGTCGGCGGATTTATGGAAGAGAGCGAGAGTTTGAAGGTGATGAGCGAGGCGTTTCGTTTCCATGGCCAAAATGGTTTTTTGATTCCGATTGCCTTGTTGATCGGAGCGACTCCGGCGCTGTGTGAAGAAATCCTGTTTCGTGGTTACGTGCAAACGCGATTGGCTAAATCGTTCGGTCCAACCGCTGGCATTTTTGTTTCCTCGTTTCTGTTTGCCGCCTTCCACATGGACTTTGTCCACGTCATCGCGGTTTTTCCGCTGGGCGTCTATCTGGGGTTTCTGTCTTGGAAAAGCAGGTCACTGTTTCCCGCCATGCTGGCTCACTTTGTCAACAACGTGATCAGCGTCGTGGCGGTCTGTTTCGCACCGGCCGACAAGACCGATGTGCTGGGGATGCCCAGCATCGCAATCTCGGTTTTCATCCTGGGATTTGGTATAGTGGGCATTGCCTCCGTCGTTTTTGCTTCGGTTTATTACCGGGATCCGGAAACGGTTGCATAGCGTGGCGACGGAATGGCGTTGCTACGGATGACGGGGCTGGAAGCCTATCCCACACCTTTGGTTGATAATCTGCTCATGATGCTGCCCACGCGAATCGGTTTTGACCAACCCGGCTACCTGTGGTTGCTGCTGTTCCTGCCGCTGTTGTGGTGGTACGGGTATCGGTCGTTGGCAGCACTGGGGCGGTTCCGCCGTGGTTTTGCCCTGCTGTTTCGCACCGTCGTTTGGACCGGCATCGTGTTCGCGCTGGCTGGAGTGCAATGGGTGTGGGTCAGCGATCGCGTGACGGTCATGTATTTATTGGACCAAAGCGAGAGCATTCCGCGAGTCAAACGCCAAGTGATGCTCGACTACGTGATCCGCAATGTTCGACGTCATCGAGACGGCACTCGCGAAGACCGCGCGGGGATCGTCGTGTTTGGACGCGACGCGTCGATCGAGATCCCACCGTTTGACGATGACATTCCTCCGCTGCGTCGACTCGAAAGTCTGCGTGATCGCACCGATGCGACAAATTTGGAATCGGCATTGAATCTGGCCCAGGCCTCGATGCCCGAAGATACCTCGCGGCGCATTGTGATTGTTACCGATGGCAACGAGAACATCGGGCAAGCTCGCAAATTGGCGGCGCGTGCGGCGCAAGCGGGGATCGGAATCGATGTCGTTCCGGTGATCATCGATACCAAGAGCGAAGTGTTGGTCGAAAAAATCGACTTGCCGGACAACATCCGCAAAGGGCAACCGTTCGAGGCGCGGATCGTCGTCAGCAATTATTCCGAGGCGGGAAGCGGCGAACCGGTCGAAGGAAAATTGCGAGTCAAACAGCGTGTCGGTGGCCAAGAATCGTTGCTGTTAGAGCAATCGGTGACACTCGATGACGGAAAGAACGTCTTCCCGCTTCGCCATCAAATCGAACAACCCGCTGGCTACACCTACGAAGCCGAATTTGTTCCCGACGCGGCTGACGACGATGGCATCCGCCAAAACAATAGTGCGACGGCGTACACCTACGTTCGGGGCAAAGGACGAGTGTTGTTAATCGAAGACAAGTCGCACCTCGGCGACTTTGGTTTGATGATCGATGCGTTGCGAGACGCGAACATCGAAGTGGTCCAGCAACCGAGTGACGAATTGTTTGGTTCACTAGCCGAGTTGCAGGCGTATGACGCGGTGATCTTGGCAGGCGTCCCGCGAGCCTCGGGGGACAGTAGCGAACAGATTTCGTCGTTCACGGACGAGCAAATCGATATGCTTGTTCGCAACACTCAGCAACTCGGTGCTGGGTTGTTGATGATCGGCGGTCCCGAGGCCTTCGGCGCTGGCGGTTGGTCGGGCACCGAATTGGAAAAGGCAATGCCGGTCGATTTCAAGATCAAGAACACCAAAATCCAAGCCGTCGGCGCGTTGGCGTGCATCATGCACGCTAGCGAGATGGCCGAAGGCAACCATTGGCAAAAAGTGATCGCGCGAGCGGCTGTCGAGCAATTGGGACCAGCCGACTACGCCGGCGTTTTACACTGGACCGTTTCGGGCGATGCGTGGCTGTGGGGCGGGCGTAATGGATTGCTCGAAGTGGGGCCAAACCGCAAGGCGATGTTGACTGCGATCGGGCGAATGACGCCCGGCGATATGCCACAATTTGACCCCGCGATGCGGATGGCCGTCGCCGGTTTGACTCGCACCCCCGCTTCGACCAAGCACTGCATTATCATCAGCGATGGTGACCCGAGCGATCCCTCGCCAGGCACGATCAACTCGTTCAAAACCAATAACATCACGATCAGTACCGTGGCGGTCGCGTCGCATGGTTTGACCGAGAGTGCGCGGTTGCGAAAGATCGCGCAAGACACTGGAGGCAAGTACTATCAAGCCGCTAGCGGTAAAGCGCTGCCGCGAATCTTTCAGCGTGAAGCACGTCGCGTGTCGCGGCCGTTGGTTTACGAGCCGCCTGGGGGGGCGAACCCGCAAGTCATTTTCCCCCACGCGATGCTCGAAGGAGTCGATCGGGTGCTGCCAAATATCAATGGCTTTGTTTTGACACAGACCAAAGACAGCCCGCTGGCTCAAGTCTTGATTCAATCGCCGAAACCCGATTCACCCGAGAATGCGACGGTGTTGGCGGTGTGGACCTACGGATTGGGGCGGACCGCAGTGATGACCACCGATGCGGGCGCCCGCTGGGCCGCCGATTGGACCGAGTGGCCAGGCTATGACAAGTTTTATGCTCAATTGGTCCGCTGGTTGATGCGGCCCACCGGCGATACAGGAAAGTTTTCAATCGCGACGCAGGTCCGCGACGGCGAGGTCCAAGTGGTGGTCAACGCGTTGGATCAAGACGATTCGTTTTTGAATTTTCTGGATATGAATGCCTCCGCACTCGATCCGAGTTTGAAACCCGTTCCGCTGCGAATGCGACAAACTGCACCGGGGCGTTACGTGGGGTCGTTTCCAGCCGACGAAACCGGCAGCTATTTCGTCAATGTGGTCCCAGGGCCAGGGATGTCACCGCTGACCACCGGGGTGACGGTGCCTTACAGCGACGAATTTCGTGTGCGTGAAACCAATCGAGCACTAATGGAATCGCTGGCAGCGCTGAAACCACGCGGTGGCGAACCAGGCGAGGTGACACCGCCGCTGGAAAATCAGCTCAGTGAATCGCTCGTCGATACCAACGCGTTTCGAGGTGGTTTGGCTTTGGCGAGAAGTTTTCGCGACGTGTGGCCCTGGTTCGTGTTAGCGAGTTGCGGATTGTTTCTCGGTGACGTCTTCGTTCGCCGAGTGGCGATTAATTTTGATTGGATCGGCCGAACGGTCGCTCGCATGCGTGGACAAAAACAAGATCGCGACGCAAGCGTGGCCGCGCGGCTCGACGCGTTACAGAAAAGCAAAGAGTCGCTTGGCGATTCGCTTGAGCGGCGTCGGGCAAGCGTGCGGTTCGAACCGACCGAAGCCGAGGGGACTCCCGTCGACACGTCCACGATCAGCGGCCCTCGCAGCGAAACCAAACCGATCGCCGAACCCAAACCCGAATCGTCTGGGCCCAGTTACACTGAGCGTTTGCTGGAAGCCAAGCGACGTGCAAAGAAGGACAAGGGCGAGTCGTAGTTCCGGCATGCCAATCGAGCCGCCTCCCCCTAAACCCGCGTTTTGGGGAGGTGAAGCTTTGTGGGCTGGAATGCGTCGGTAGCGGGGGGGGCCGGCGGGGAAGGGAAGCCTGAGTCCGGAGCTAAAACACTTGCCATACGTTCATGCTTGGCATTCAATAGAAGTAGAGAATGCTTTGATTGTGTAGAAAGCACGATTGGACGGTGCTTTGTTCGGAGCAAGCGAAATTCGCGAAGTGTTTCGCTTGCACGCTAGACTTCGCGGCGGCCTCTGCGGTTTCCGCGATCGTCGGTTCCCGAAAAATAAATGATGTCCCCATCCCCACGTCTGCAATTCGATACCCAATTCGAAGGAGTGTCCGATGTCTGTCGCAACCAATTCCCCCGTCCCCGAGTCGCTGCAGCCGTTTCTGAGTTCGCCCAAGAAAATGTTGATTGGCGGCAAATGGGTTGATGCCCAAAGCGGCAAGACATTCGAGGTTTTTGATCCGGCCAGCGACCAAGTGATCGCAGAAGTGGCCGAAGGCGAAGCGGCGGATGTGGAATTGGCAGTCGCCGCTGCCCGAAAAGCTTTCGACCAAGGTCCGTGGTCCAGGATGAGCGGATCCGAGCGTTCGCGTTTGATCTGGCGAATCGCGGAACTGATCGAAGAACACGCCGACGAACTAGCGCAGATTGAAACGCTCGACAACGGCAAACCGTTCGCCGTGGCCAAGGCGGCGGATGTCGCATTGGCGGCCGACATGTTTCGTTACATGGCCGGTTGGGCCACCAAGATCGAAGGCAACACGATCCCGATTCATTTGCCGTACGCTCCCGATGCCGAGTTTCATGCGTTCACATTGCGAGAGCCTGTCGGGGTGGTCGGCCAGATCATTCCTTGGAACTTTCCGCTGTTGATGGCCGCTTGGAAATTGGCGCCCGCGTTGACGACCGGTTGCACTGTAATTCTAAAACCAGCCGAACAGACCCCGTTGTCGGCACTGCGATTGGGCGAATTGATTCTTCAAGCGGGAGTGCCCGATGGCGTTGTCAATATCGTCACGGGTTTTGGTGAAACGGCCGGAGCGGCGATCGCATCCCACGAACAAATCGACAAGGTCGCCTTCACCGGGTCGACCGAGGTCGGCAAGTTGATCATCAATGCGGCCACCGGCAACTTGAAACGCGTCAGCCTCGAACTTGGCGGCAAGAGTCCCAATGTGATCTATGACGACGCCGATCTTGATTCTGCGATCGCCGGGGCCGCCGATGCCATCTTCTTTAACCAAGGCGAGGTTTGTAGCGCCGGGTCGAGATTGTTTGTGCAAAAGGGGGTCTACGACGAAGTGGTCGCCGGGGTCAGCGAGATTGCCAAAAACTTGAAAGTCGGTAGCGGCTTTGATGCTTCGACCCAAATGGGGCCGTTGGTTTCGCGTGAGCAATTTGATCGCGTCACCGGATATCTGAAAGCCGGGGTGGCCGAAGGAGCCGAGGCGGCGGCGGGTGGTTCGGCGCTGGATCGACCCGGCTACTTCGTGCAACCGACCGTGCTGAAAAACGCATCCGAGGACATGTCGGTGGTGCGTGAAGAGATTTTTGGACCCGTGGTGGCCGCAATGCCATTTGGTGATGAAAGCGAGCTTGTGAATCAAGCCAACAATACCGCTTACGGGTTGGCGGCAGGCATTTGGACGCGTGACATTTCCAAGGCACATCGGTTTGCCAAAGCGGTCAAAGCCGGTTCGGTGTGGATTAACTGCTACAGCGTGTTCGATGCGGCACTGCCCTTTGGCGGTTACAAACAGTCGGGTTGGGGCCGTGAGATGGGGCATGCGGTTTTGGAAAACTACCTGCAAACCAAATCCGTTTGCGTCAGTTTGTAAGCCGTTGCCTGATACGCAGCGATCGCGGCATCAAACTTGCACTGTTGATTCGAGTACGACTTCGATGGTCGACTTTTGACACGAAAAGCAACTCGAAGGTGCAATGATGAATGACGCATTTGTGAAATCTCAGTGGCAAATTCTTTGTGACGATCTGCGGCGGTGTGCCGATGCGATCGCGGTGTCCGAAGCGGATGCGAAAGAGTTTGCTCGCCAATCCGAGACCTTTGCCAATCAAGAGCCGCCCGAGCGTTATCCCGACCTGCTGAAAAGGACCGCCGAGGCTGCCGAGTTGGCGGTGCAGTGGCAACAGCGACGCGACGACCAATTGGCGGCTGGCAATGACTCGGCCCAAAATAAGCAGGCCCGCGATCAGGTGTCTCGCAGTGAACCGGCCCGTGATGCGACCGCCCGCGATGCGACCGCCCGTGATGCGACCGCCCGTGATGAGGTGTCGCGTTTCGGCACCGCCGACGAACGGGCGACCCATGAGCACGAGGAAGCGATGATCGACGAGGCGAGTGACGAAAGTTTTCCCGCCAGCGATCCGCCCTCATTCAGCCACGCTCACGCGTAACTCCGATCGCCAAACGGTAATCCACGACTATGGTTCGGTGATGTTATCGAGGGGGGATTTGTGTTGTCGTGTCGGATGTCCCCTGCAACGGTCGGTGATCTCCCTTTAGCGTCGGATGACGGGATGGCAGTGGGATCAGCCGCTTGCCGGATCGCAAATCGCCCCTCCCCTCTAATCTCGTCGTCCGTATCATGAAGGAGTCGAGACCGAACTGAAACGTTGGAAAATGGGATGAATGAATCGTTGAAGCATGTGGTGATTATCGGAGGCGGGTTCGCCGGTTTGAATGCGGCCAAAGCATTAGGCCGAGACAAACGGGTGTCGGTCACGTTGATTGACCGCCGTAACCATCATCTGTTTCAGCCGCTGCTGTATCAGGTCGCGATGGCGGGTCTCAGCCCTGCGGATATCGCCGCCCCCCTGCGGAGCATTTTGTCGAAAGAAACGAATGTTCGCGTGCTGTGTGGCCGTGTCGATTCGATCCAACTTGACGAACGGACGGTCAGTGCGACGTTTGGCAAGGTCAGCTACGATTATTTGCTGGTCGCATGTGGGGCTCAGCACAGTTATTTCGGGCACAACGAGTGGGAAGCGAATGCCCCCGGACTCAAGACGCTCGAGCAGGCCACCGAGATTCGCCGCCGCGTTTTGGAAGCGTTTGAAAAGGCGGAATTGACCAAGGATTTGGATGAACGTCGCAAACAGTTGACGTTTGTCGTGGTGGGAGCCGGGCCGACGGGAGTCGAGTTGGCTGGTGCGATTGGTGAAATGAGTCGTTTTACGTTGGCTCGCGATTTCCGCAACGTCGACTCCAAGCTGGCTCGCATTATCTTGATCGAAGCTGGGCCGCGAATCCTGCCGATGTTCTCGGAAAAATTGTCCAGCCGAGCGATGCGGGATCTCGAGTCGCTTGGGGTTCAAACTTGGACCGACAGCCGGGTGACCCGAATTGACGAAAACGGAGTCGATGTGTCGGGCGACCGCATCAACGCCGCGACCGTGTTATGGGCTGCCGGGGTGCAAGCGTCCGAGATCGGCAACCAAGATGGGTTCGAGCGGGATCGTCAGGGACGAATTCGCGTGCAAAAGGATCTCTCGGTCGCCGAACATCCCGAAGTCTTTGTCGCGGGCGACTTGTGTAGTTTTACGGACGAAAACGAGCGACCTTTGCCTGGGATCGCCCCAGTGGCAATGCAGCAAGGACGCCACTTTGCCAAAGTGATCCGCTGCGAATTGGACCAAAAGCCACGGCCCGAGTTTCATTACGTCGACAAAGGGCAGATGGCCACGATCGGCCGCAGTCGTGCGATCGCCGAAGTGGGCAAGTACCGCTTGACCGGATTTCCCGCTTGGTTGGCATGGCTGGTGGTCCACATCTATTTCTTGACCGGTTTCCGGAATCGGTTGTTCGTGATCCTTAGTTGGACTTGGTCGTTCATCTCGTTCCGCCGCGGGGCGAGGTTGATTTTAGAGAAGCATTGGCGGTTCTATGGCAAAGATTCGTCTGCGCAGGACGATTCCCCCAAAATGAGCGGGATTGGTCCTGTGGAAACGATGCCAGTGGGCGTTCGTCCGCCGGAATCCAACGCCGAAAACGCGAACGCTCCCGCACAGGCCGCTCCCTCTAAATCGGCTCGCTAAAGTACCGAAACGGCGAATCCAAACCGCGAACTGCGTTGCGGAGTGACGCTAGCGGATACCGATCTCGCTAGCAAATAAGCACGCTTTCGTTGGCGGAAACGCCATCAGATTGGTTATTTGCATCAGAATGATGAGAGCTGCCGCCGTTTTTGTTGGGGATTTTCCGAGTCTTTCGCCGAGACGAAAAAGAAGTGGATCGGACGGCGATTGAATAGGCCCGACGATCGATAGTGGTTCTGCATCCCGCAAAATGGGAAATCAGTGGTTTCTTTTCTTGACGAGACGCCGATTTGGCGTTGCGTGTTTGGCGCGGACCGCTAAACTACCCCGCTTGTAGAAACTGCTGGTAAATTGTCGAAGTCTGCAAGAAAAGACTGTACAAAACAAACGTAACAAACGTACTGAAACGAAGCGAAAAGTAATACGAATGACGATTTCGAAAGAACGTAAGTCCGAAGTCATTAAGGAACACGGAAAAGCCAGCGATGACACTGGTTCGCCGGAAGTTCAAATTGCGATCCTGACCGAGCGTATTAATGGTTTGACGGAGCACATGCGAACCCATCGCAAGGATTACGCTTCACGGCGTGGGTTGTTGGGATTGGTAAGTCGCCGTCGGCGTTTGCTGGATTACGTGCGAGGCGAGGACCCGCAGCGGTACCTCGATATCATCGGTAAGTTGGGCATCCGTAAATAGCCCACAGAGACGCCGCATTGGTGCGATGGTTGGCAAACAACTCAGCTCGCCCTCTGGTGGCGAGCCGAGATTCTTTTCTCTCTTTTTCGCGCTCCGTGCGGTGGACGGCGGTAGCGCCGTGCGCTGACCGAGATGGGGGTTTGCCTGGGCCAACGGCTAGACTGCCTGCCCTCACCCCCTCTCTTTCTAACCCGGCAAGCCGCACCCTTTTGTTTGAATCGCTCTACTCCATTGTTACAGGAGTCCCGTTGATGGGAGCCGCAAGCGCGGTTTCGAGCGATCTCTTGTTGTTGTAATTGAATGTAGGTGGAAGGAAGGTTTCCAAAGTGACTGTGAATAAAATTAGAGTTGAAAAGAAGATCGGACACAGCGTGTTGTCGTTCGAGACCGGCCAATTAGCGAAGCAGGCTGCCGGTAGTGTGATGGTTCAGTATGGCGAGACTTCGGTGCTGGTTGCGGCCGCATCGAGCGACCCGCGGCCGGGTTTGGATTTCTTTCCCCTGATGTGTGATTACCGCGAGCGTTTGGCTGCGGCTGGTAAATTTCCTGGTGGTTTTCTGAAGCGAGAAGGCCGTCCGAGCACCAAAGAAACTCTGAGTGCTCGTTTGATGGATCGCCCGATCCGTCCGCTATGGCCCGCAGGTTACAAAGACGAAGTTCAAGTGCAGGCGTTTGTTGTCGCCAGCGACATGCAGAACGATGGTGACGTGTTGGCGATGAATGGTGCCGCGGTTGCACTGCACATCAGCGAACTGCCGTTCCAAGGCCCCGTGGCTTCGGTTCGTGTCGGTAAAGTGGACGGCAAACTTGTTGCCTTCCCAACGTTCGAAGATCTTGAGTCGAGCGAATTGGACATGATCGTCAGCGGGTCACGCGACAAGGTTGCGATGATCGAAGGTTTCGCTAACGAAATGGCCGAAGACGACATGATGGAAGCAATTAATTTTGCCCATGATGTGATTCGCGAAATCATCGAGTTGCAAGACGAGCTGTACAAGAAGGTCAATCCGAAGAAGAAAGAGTACGTCGCGCCAGAAGACGACGGATTGTTCCAACGACTCAACGACGCCTACTACGACGATTTCCGCGCTGCTCAACAAACCTCGGGCAAGCAAGATCGCGCCGAAGCGGTTCGCAATCTGCGTGACCGTGCAATGAGCGAAGTCATTCCTGATCCCAACGCCGACGGCGCCATCTGTGTCAATCGCTTCAAATCGGTTTGGCACGACTTGGAAGAAAAAGTCGTTCGCGATTTGATTCTCGCCGGCACGCGACCTGACGGACGTGACAACAACAGTCTCCGTCAGATCTACTGTGAAACCGACCTGTTGCCTCGCGTTCACGGATCGGCATTGTTCCAACGTGGCGAAACACAAGCGTTGATCACCATCACGCTGGGAACCGCTCGCGACGAACAACGTGTGGATGGTTTGCAAGAAGAGTACAGCAAGAAGTTCATGCTGGACTACAACTTCCCATCGTTCTCGGTTGGCGAATGCCGCCCGATTCGTGGCCCTGGACGTCGCGAAATCGGTCACGGATGTTTGGCAGAGCGAAGTGTTGCCCCGGTATTGCCCGCGGCCGAAGACTTCCCCTACACGATCCGCGTGATCAGCGACATTCTGGAATCCAACGGCAGCAGCTCGATGGCTTCGGTTTGTGGTGCAACGCTCGGCTTGATGGCCGCCGGTGTTCCGATTAGTAACCCTGTTGCGGGTATTTCGGTGGGCTTGGTGCAAAGCTCGCCTGACAATTGGGTCCTGTTGACCGACATCCTCGGTACCGAAGATCACTTCGGCGACATGGACTT
Organism: Novipirellula caenicola; assembly: GCF_039545035.1. Lineage (NCBI taxonomy): Bacteria > Pseudomonadati > Planctomycetota > Planctomycetia > Pirellulales > Pirellulaceae > Novipirellula > Novipirellula caenicola. Next base: position 1,069 of record NZ_BAABRO010000004.1, on the reverse strand, counting down.
CAAGATCGCGGGAACCCAAAACGGGATCACCGGTATCCAGCTCGATTTGAAGGTCACCGGTATCGGCGATGACGTCATCCGAGCGACGTTGAAGCAATCTCGCGAAGCTCGTATCGAGATCCTTCGCAAAATGTTGACGACGATCCAACGTCCTCGTCGCGAGATTTCGCCTACCGCGCCTCGTTTGCTTCGCACCAAGATCGCTCCCGACAAGATCGGTGCTCTGATCGGACCTGGCGGAAAGAATATCCGCAGCATCCAAGAAACCACCGGATGTGTGATCGAAGTGGACGACGATGGAACCGTTTTGGTCGCCAGTTCGAACAAAGAATCGGCTGCCGAAGCGATGCGTCAAGTCGAAGCATGCACGGCGACCGTCCAGATCGGCAAGATCTACGACGGCGTGGTTAGCAGCATCAAGGACTTCGGTGCATTCGTCGAAATCTTGCCCGGACGTGACGGACTGTGTCACATCAGCGAAATCAGCACCGGTTACATCAGCAGCATCGACAAGGTCGTTGCGGTTGGCGATCCAATGAAGGTGTTGGTCATCGATGTCGATGAGCATGACCGCGTCAAGCTGAGCCGACGCCGTGCGTTGGAAGAGCTAGGTGAGGAAGATGAATTGGCATCGGCCGTCGAAGGCGATGAGGACGATCGTGGCGGTGATGACCGTGGCGGCAGCGACGAAGATCGCCCACGTCGACGTCGTGGCGGAAGCGGCGGTGGTGGCCGCGGACGCAGCGGTGGCGGTGGCGGCGGACGTCGCTAAGAATCACCCTGGATTGACGTGACGATCATCGCATCGTCACGGATCCATCGTCTTGTTCAGTGCACATCAGCATGCGGCTTGGAATCAGCCGCATGCTGTTTTTTTTTTGATGTTGCGCGTTTGCATTTAGGGGCAAAGCCCCGGAAGTTTACCTAGCCCAGCCCAACGGGCTTGTCTTTACCCACGAATTTCATCCTTGATTTGACCGGTTAGTTTCATCGCGTCAAGAAGCGACTGCATTTTTCGATAGCCACGCCAGATCGTTTGCCAGCCTGGTTCGCCGTCGCTTTTGCGACC